>NZ_JBSRZD010000025.1:0-1036 GCF_054057295.1 Pedobacter sp. UYP24 | reverse complement strand
TTTATAAACAAGAATACCCTGTAGTTTTCACTACAGGGTATCTTTAAGATCTGGCACCGACCTACTCTCCCACGTGTTACCGCAGTACCATCGGCTCTGGTGGGCTTAACTTCTCTGTTCGGAATGGGAAGAGGTGGACACCACCGATATAGGCACCTGAATATTTTAAATGTTCAGATCAATATCAGTTATTGTTTTGATTCACTGTCTTTGGGACAATTAGCCTTACAATTCATTGTATTGTTCAATAAACAATGACATATTATTGAAAGAAGTTAGTTAGGAAGAACAAACAACAGTTCTATGCTCTTGAAAGCTTCGGATTATTAGTATTACTCGACTTTGATGTCACCATCTTTACATCTGTAACCTATCAACGTAGTAGTCTTCTACGGTCCTATATGGAATTCTCATCTCGTGGCTAGTTTCGCACTTAGATGCTTTCAGCGCTTATCTATTCCCAGCGTAGCTACTCTGCAATGCCCCTGGCGGAACAACAGATTCACTAGAGGCTAGTCCAACCCGGTCCTCTCGTACTAAGGTCAGCCCCACTCAAAATTCCAACGCCCACAACAGATAGGGACCGAACTGTCTCGCGACGTTCTGAACCCAGCTCGCGTGCCACTTTAATCGGCGAACAGCCGAACCCTTGGGACCTTCTCCAGCCCCAGGATGTGACGAGCCGACATCGAGGTGCCAAACCTCCCCGTCGATATGAGCTCTTGGGGGAGATCAGCCTGTTATCCCCAGCGTACCTTTTATCCTTTGAGCGATGGCCCTTCCATGCAGAACCACCGGATCACTATATCCGTCTTTCGACCCTGATCGACTTGTCTGTCTCACAGTCAAGCAAGCTTATGCTATTGCACTCCTCATACGGTTACCAAGCGTATTGAGCTTACCTTTGAAAGCCTCCGTTACCTTTTTGGAGGCGACCACCCCAGTCAAACTACCCATCAAACAATGTCCTCCATTAGATGGAGTTAGACACCGAATACAGAAAGGGTGGTATTTCAACGTTGACTCCACGAACCCT
>NZ_JBSRZD010000024.1:0-1313 GCF_054057295.1 Pedobacter sp. UYP24 | reverse complement strand
CGCATACGGCTTGAAATAGGAATATCGTCCCGTCCTAACTGGAAACGCAATTTGCCATTACCATCGATACGAGCATCCGCTACAAATAGCATGGGTAGTGTGTAAGCCACACCCGCTACCACCGTATGGCGGTTATCTTTGTTACTCACCTGGCCGAACATATTCTTGTAATCGCTGCCAAATATATTCTTTTCGTTGGGATTGAACTTTTTATAGTGATAATCAAAGCCGACATAAGGGAAAAGCCATTGATTGCGACCTATATATCGACCAAGCATGGTTTCACTTTCATAACCCATCATCGCATCCGTTCCTAAATGCCACATGGTACTTAATTTCCAGCGTGTGTTAGCCAGCATAACCTGCCCGTCACTTCCATTGCTTTCCAAGCCGACTTTGCCCATCAGATGCGGCATCTGGTCGTCCCAAAACAATCGACGCTGTGCCAGTTTTGGGTCAGGTATTTCGGGGTTCGGTGCTGAGTTCTCGTAACTAAAAACCCTGCCCATACCGCTCATCATGTGGTATAAAATATGGCAATGAAAAAACCAATCACCACCCGCTTCTGAAGCTGCAAATTCAATAGTATCTTTTTCCATCGGCATGATGTCCAGCACATTTTTCATCGGCGCATTTTCACCCTGCCCATTCAGCACCCTGAAATCATGCCCATGCAGGTGCATTGGGTGTCTCATCATACTATTATTATATAGAACGATACGTAAGTTCTCCCCCTTTTTAATCAATATCTTATCGGATTCCGAGACGGTTTTATTGTCCAGAGTCCATACATAACGGTTCATGTTTCCGGTCAGGTCGAATTTCAGTTCCCGCATCGGGCCTTTTGGCAAAGTTGTTTGGTGTGGGTCACGAAGCATACCATAATTGAGTGTAACCAGGTCTGGATTATCTTCACCGGTGACTTCAGGGTACATGACGGTGTTCATATCCATAGTTTGGTTACGCATCTCCATCCCTTCCATTTGCACCATGTTGCCATGCATGTCCATCATACCATTCATCATCTTCATCCCGGCAAAATATTTAAGCTTCGGCATTTTTTCAGCAAGTACTTTCTGACCGCTGCCCAGCCATAACGATGCAGACTTGGTACGGTCTTCTGGGGTTACTAAAAACTCATAACTCTTGTTTTCAGGAATGGTAACAACAACATCATAGGTTTCGGATGGAGCAATGATCAGCCGGTCTACTTCAACCGGATCTACATCATTACCATCTGTAGCTACTACCGTAACCTTGCCGCCGGCATATTTTAGCCAGAAATATGAAGACGCACCCCCGTTTGCAATACG
>NZ_JBSRZD010000023.1:0-1443 GCF_054057295.1 Pedobacter sp. UYP24 | reverse complement strand
GGATCAATACCAAATGTTGTGGAGCAGGGACACTTTTTTCTTTTTTAGGCATAGAGTTGTGTTAATCTGTAAAGGAAGAATTCTATGTTTTTAACACCCCTAAACTGAGTTCTGAAAGCCTTTATTTTAGCATTGAAAGATTCCGCTGATGCGTTGGTGGATCTGTTGTCAAAGTAGTTCAGTATGGTTTCATAGTGATTTTGTATTGACCTTGAAGTAGTATTGAATGCTTTAAATCCGCTCTGTCTTACCTTTTCGTGCCACCTGGCCAAGTTGGCCAGTCCAAAGATTTTGTCCTTTGTATCATTAAAGATTTGGCTAAGTCCCATACTTAGACCGTAGGCAATCTTTAAGTCTGGGTACCTTTCAAATAATAACTCAGCACGGGTTTTCTGGCTTTCTGTCCAGTTAGAAGAGTTTTTATACAATACATATCTGCTCCTGGCTAGCAACTGCTTGATGGTATCCCCATTTTGCAACACCTCCTGTTGAAATGGAGTGGCAGTCTTGCGGGATCGTTCAATAGCTTCATTTTCCGCATCCAATGCCGCCCATCTATGTTTTATACGCATTTCCTGTAAAGCCTCCGTAGCGAGCTTCTGCACATGGAACCTGTCGGTTACCCTTGTTGCCTCTGGAAAGCAACGTTTACAGATCAGCTCCATGTTGCCTGCCATATCCAGGGTGATTTCTTTAACTTTCTTTCTTGCTCTTTCCCGAATCCTATTCAGCACAGCAATGACTGTTTCAGCTTTGGTGCCTGCTACAATAGCAACGATAGCCCCTTTTTTACCTTTTGCTGTTTTGTTGGTTACGATAGTGTAGAGTTCGCCATGGGATAGACTATCTCATCAATGGAAAGCTTTTCGCCAAGGTTTTCTGGATATAATAGCCATTCCTTTGCGTGAGGCTTCTGGTCCCATTTCTTAAAGTCACTGAGGTAATCACGGTACTGTCGCAGGAGGTTTTTGGCTTTTACGCCATAGAAAGAACTGATGGAATCAACACTATTCGGGGCTGTATCGATTGATCTCTTTTAAAAAAGCCGCGAATTCCCCTGTCATTCGCGTTCCCTTTTCTACTAAAGTCCAATTCCGGTAAATAACTTTTGAGGTCTGTGTATTAAGCCACCTGCGGCGTCGGATATGAAGAAAAACCTTATGCCCACGGATTGGGAAATCCTGGATTACGATCTCAGGAAAAAAGCCTTTGGACAATACTTTGATCCCTTCCCATTCAGATGGTGGGTTATTGAGCTCTTCAAGTTCGATGTTAAACGTTTCGGCATCCACGATGACACCTTTAAATTCAAAATGCGCTAGTATAAAATCAGGTAAAAATAGTTTCAGTAGGGATGCGGTATCTGAGGCCATAAAAGGTGAGTCGATAAAAACCGCAAAGCTAAATTTTTAATCCCTGCTCCACAACATTTGGCATTGATCC
>NZ_JBSRZD010000022.1:0-1614 GCF_054057295.1 Pedobacter sp. UYP24 | reverse complement strand
TTGACTAGTCCTAAATAAACTTTACATCAATACGAACAAAATTATTTATTAATTTTAAGAAGAGATGTCAAAGGAAATTAAGGGAAAAAAGTATGGTAGGTTATACTTGGAATCTTACAAGAAATCCATCGTTGCAGAAATTGAGCGCGAAGGCAATGCTATAAAAATGGTTTGTGAGCGTCATGGTTTAGATGTTAACACAGCATCTAGGTGGGTTCAGAGCTATGCAAGCAGTACCTATTTTGAACAGAAGAAAAAAAGGCGCAGTGTTAGTGAGAAAAACAAGATCGTCAGAGAAATTATTTCGGGAAGGTCAACTATCGGTGAGGTTCAACTAAAATACAACTTAGATTGCCGGGATACTATTACCAAGTGGGTAAGAGAATATAAAAAAGCCGAGCAGGAAGTTTCTGATTTGGCATCTGATGCTACAATCCCGGAAAAGGACCTTCAACTTTCGGAAATGCAGAAAGAATTGGAGATGGCCAGACTGAAGATCAGGGCACTGGAAGTGATGGTAGATATTGCCAGTGATCAATTTAAGGTGAATATCAGAAAAAAGTTTGGTGCCAAACAGTGACCCAGCTCACCGCTGAAGAACAGGGTATTAGCGTGAAAACGTTATGTTCACTGTTTGGCAAAAGCAGAAATGCCTGGTATGATCATCAACGCACAACAGATAAGGATATCATGATCAGGGATATTGTGTTACAGGAAGTAAGAAAGATTCGCGCCTGTCTTCCTGGTAGTGGGACAAGAAAAATACACTATATGCTTAAGGATATTTTACAGGAACATAATATCTCCGTAGGCAGGGATTATTTATTTGACTTGCTGGCTGTCAATGGCTTGTCAATTGTCAGAAGGCGCAGGCGTATCATCACAACCGATTCAAATCATTGGATGAAGAAGTATGATAACTTATTCGCTCTTGAGCAAATTACCAGGCCCGAACAGGCCTGGGTGAGTGATATTACCTATCTCAAACTTAACAGCAACTTCGTATACCTAAGTCTAATCACAGATGCTTATTCAAGACAGATCATGGGCTATCACGTGCAAAATGACCTTTCCGCCGAAGGCTGTCTGCAAGCACTGAGCATGGCAATAAACAGAAGAAAAACACCCAGCCTGTCCCTGATGCATCACTCAGACAGAGGTTCACAATACTGCTGTAATGCGTATGTTGAAGTGCTTAAGCAAGGGAATATTGCCATAAGTATGACCCAAAATGGAGATCCTTATGAAAATGCCATGGCTGAAAGAGTAAACGGAATACTTAAAACCGAATTTGGAATTGATCGAAATACAGGAACTTTTGAAAGCCTGAAAATCCAATTGGATAAAGTAATCGGCAATTACAACTGTCTGAGGCCACATTCTAGCTTAGGGTATCTAACGCCTGCCAAAGCACATCAGCAGCAGGGAGAATTAGTGAAAAATTGGAAAAACTATAACAAAGAAAAATGGGACCATAAAATTCAACAACAACAAAATTCATCGCTATATTGGGATCAAATTAGCGTGTAATGTTTAATCAGTACATGTAAAGTTAAATTTAGGACGATGTCAAGTTTTTTCAGGATTAGTGTAAAGCTATATCAGGACTAGACA
>NZ_JBSRZD010000021.1:0-2666 GCF_054057295.1 Pedobacter sp. UYP24 | reverse complement strand
TGTCTATAACGGTGATACTGGGCCAGCGAAAACGGATGATAGCGGGCCAGTCATTACGGTAATCAACGGGCCACTTTTCATGTACAATTATAAGTGTTTAATTTTAATGGCTCAACTGTTTTTTTCTTCTAAAAGATTCCCCTTCGAGTTCAATTCGGTGAGAAGAGAAAACCACCCTGTCAAGTATGGCATCAGCAGCCGTACTTTCTCCAATTAACCCATGCCAGCTTGCTACCGGTATCTGTGTGGCGATTATAGTAGAGGAGCTCTCATGCCTTTCCTCAATAACATCCATCAGCACATTCCTTGCCTGTTGGTCAATATTCGCCAAACCAAAGTCATCCAGTATTAGCAGGTCCGTTTTTTGAATCCGCTTGATCAGTTTATAGTAGGTGCCTTGTAGTTTGGCTAGTTTAGCCTGATCGAAGAACCTGGCTGTATTGTAATACATTGTGCGGTGCAGCATTTGACAAGCCTTAACCCCAATGGCTTGCGCGAGAAATGATTTTCCGCAACCACTGGAACCAGTAATAATCAGGTTTTCTTTTTTTTGCAGAAAGCTGAGGCTTAACAGCCTTTCAAAGGTTGTTTTGTCCAGTCCCCTTTTAGCCTGGTAGTCGATATCGGCAGAAGAAGCTACCTGTTTGAAACCGGCGCGCTGGATTAAGCTCTCAATGTTTCGGTTCTGCCGGTTTTCCCATTCTGTATCTATCAACATGGTGAGGAAGTCGTCCAGGGTGTAATCCTGGTAAAGGTGTTCGGTGATGCTGCGATGGTAAAGGCTTGCCATGGCATTCATGCGCATGCGGCGCATCTTTTCTACAGTGTTGTGTTCGTTCATGATTTGTTATTGATTATTTATTTAATAAAAAGGATTAGTGGCTGGTGGGGTCAGTATGATCCGGAACCCGCTCATCTGTAATGATTTGCCCCGCGGATGTTGCTGTGTTCAGGGATCGGCGGTCCGGACTGAACTTCCGGATCTTGTTCCTGTGCATCCAGATTGTTTTTCAATATCATTTCGATGGTCGGATAAGAAGCTTTATGGTATTCCAGGGCTCTTTTACAAGCTCCCTCCAGCCGGTCTTTATTGTAGGTTTTCACAAAAGACAGGATACCCTGACTCTGTTTATAAGCGATTTCAGGATAGTTGTACTGGCTAAACAACCGCTCAATATAGGCAAGGGTATCCGGTCCTATCTGACGGGCACGGTCCTTGAAATATTCAGGACTCCAACTGCCGTAGGCCTGATGAGAGGAAGGCATATGGTCTGCTGTGGTGGTATAATGACCTGCCTTATAGTTTCTATCATGACTGGCGATCCGGTCGTGATTATAGAAGACTTCTAACTTATCCTGATTATATTGTACCTCTACGTGCATGCCTGTATAGCGGTAAGGCACGCTGTAATAGTTACGGTCTTCACTCATGTAGATGTGTGCGGTCTTTTGCACTTTGGCCCGCCGGTACTGACGGATACTGTAGGAGCCTGAAGTAATCGGCTGTAGGTATTGCTTTTCCAGATCAATAAAATAACTTCTACGGCTGCCTCCACCGTGCGAGAACAGGTAATCATTATATCCCTCGAGTAGTTCAGCAATCGCTTTATTAAGGTCTTTAAGGCTGAAATAAGTGTGCTTACGCAGATGATAGTAGATTCGCTGGTAAACCAGCTCCACACTGCGCTCTACGAGTGCCTTATCCTGAGGGTGGTGAGGACGAGCAGGATCCACCAGGCAACCATAATGCTGGGCAAAGCCTGCAAAGGTTTTATTAATAACAGGGGCATATTTACTGCCTTTGCTGACTGCTGATTTCAAATTATCCGATACGATGGCCTGCGGAACTCCGCCCATCCATCTCAAACACGACTCCATACAACCGATCAGATCCTCCCGTTTCTGGGAAGCAGTAGCGGTAACGAAGGTATACTGGCTGCAGGGAAGCACAGCGATGAATACTTCCACTTCAATCTGTTCTCCGGTAGACCTGTCAACATACCAGGGCTTCTTACCACAAAAGTCAATAAAAAGCTTTTCACCGGCTTTGTGAATCAGTTTACCGCTATGGCGGCTCTTGTTCTTCCAGTTACGGTAGTGAAGGGCAAACTGGGTGTATTTATAGCCCTTAGGGTTCTTTTCAAAGTACTCTTTCCAAAGTTCCTGCAACGTGCCGCCAGGCTTTTGCAGCTCTTTCTGGAAGTCGGAAAACTGACTGCTCAGGGTTTCATAACGCTCTTTTTCCGTCTGACTGTTTTCGGTAAACAGATCCCTAAGGTCCGATTCCTGAAGCTCTGCAAGCTCCTGGTAACTAAGATCCAATGCTTTAAAGCGGCTGGTGTAACTGTCAACCGTTTTGCGGTTCACTTTTAAATAATCTGCCACCTTGCGGTTACTTAAGCCTTTTAGTTTAAAGAGGATTAAACTTCGTAATTCCATGATATCAATTCTTTGTCCTGCCATCTGTCTGATAAATGTTTCAGATGCAAGACTATTAAAAATCATGAAAAGTGGCCCAGTGACTTCCGTTTTGACCTTATGATCAGAAGGTAGTTTTTGGCCCAGTGACCTCCGTATTATCGGCTAATCTTCTTGGCCCAGTGATTCCCGTTTTAGTTGGCCCGGTATCGCCGTAATGACTGGCCCAATGACTACCGTATTAGACA
>NZ_JBSRZD010000020.1:0-4621 GCF_054057295.1 Pedobacter sp. UYP24 | reverse complement strand
AAAAAAAGCTTGACAGATTCAAAAAGATTCTTACCTTTGCAGTCCCAACAAAACGGGGATTTATCGAACGGAGTTTGATAAAGAATAAAAAGATTGAAAGGATTTGATTTTAAACAGAGGTGTGGATGATAAAGACCACGCTGAAACATAGAGATCATATTTTAAGATATAAAAGGTTGACCCGTGAGGCGAGACCGATAAGTTCATTAAAGAGATGTCATTTATAGCGTAGCGAGGTAAGAGAGTGCTGATTCAAAGTACATGATACCAGTGCTATTATTTTAGAGTTAATTTCTATCAGACAATACAAATAGAATAAAGACTATTATTAATTAAGTTAAGAATGGTCAGCGTTCAAACAACACATTTTACAATGGAGAGTTTGATCCTGGCTCAGGATGAACGCTAGCGGCAGGCCTAATACATGCAAGTCGAACGATAGATTGGTGCTTGCACTAATCGAAAAGTGGCGCACGGGTGCGTAACGCGTATGCAACCTACCTTATTCAGGGGGATAGCCCGAAGAAATTCGGATTAACACCGCATAAAATCACAGCACAGCATTGTGTAATGATCAAATATTTATAGGAATAAGATGGGCATGCGTGTCATTAGCTAGTTGGCGGGGTAACGGCCCACCAAGGCGACGATGACTAGGGGATCTGAGAGGATGACCCCCCACACTGGTACTGAGACACGGACCAGACTCCTACGGGAGGCAGCAGTAAGGAATATTGGTCAATGGAGGCAACTCTGAACCAGCCATGCCGCGTGCAGGAAGACAGCCCTCTGGGTCGTAAACTGCTTTTATTCGGGAATAAACCTTTCTACGTGTAGAGAGCTGAATGTACCGAAGGAATAAGGATCGGCTAACTCCGTGCCAGCAGCCGCGGTAATACGGAGGATCCAAGCGTTATCCGGATTTATTGGGTTTAAAGGGTGCGTAGGCGGCTTGTTAAGTCAGGGGTGAAAGACGGTGGCTCAACCATCGCAGTGCCTTTGATACTGATGAGCTTGAATGAACTAGAGGTAGGCGGAATGTGACAAGTAGCGGTGAAATGCATAGATATGTCACAGAACACCGATTGCGAAGGCAGCTTACTATGGTTTTATTGACGCTGAGGCACGAAAGCGTGGGGATCAAACAGGATTAGATACCCTGGTAGTCCACGCCCTAAACGATGAATACTCGCTGTTAGCGATACACAGTTAGCGGCTAAGCGAAAGCGTTAAGTATTCCACCTGGGGAGTACGCCCGCAAGGGTGAAACTCAAAGGAATTGACGGGGGCCCGCACAAGCGGAGGAGCATGTGGTTTAATTCGATGATACGCGAGGAACCTTACCCGGGCTTGAAAGTTAGTGAATCATTTAGAGATAGATGAGTGAGCAATCACACGAAACTAGGTGCTGCATGGCTGTCGTCAGCTCGTGCCGTGAGGTGTTGGGTTAAGTCCCGCAACGAGCGCAACCCCTATGTTTAGTTGCCAGCACGTTAAGGTGGGGACTCTAAACAGACTGCCTGTGCAAACAGAGAGGAAGGAGGGGACGACGTCAAGTCATCATGGCCCTTACGTCCGGGGCTACACACGTGCTACAATGGGTGGTACAGAGGGCAGCAAGCTGGTAACAGCAAGCAAATCTCAAAAAGCCATTCACAGTTCGGATAGAGGTCTGCAACTCGACCTCTTGAAGTTGGATTCGCTAGTAATCGCGTATCAGCAATGACGCGGTGAATACGTTCCCGGGCCTTGTACACACCGCCCGTCAAGCCATGGAAGTTGGGGGTACCTAAAGTATGTAACCGCAAGGAGCGTCCTAGGGTAAAACCGATAACTGGGGCTAAGTCGTAACAAGGTAGCCGTACCGGAAGGTGCGGCTGGAATACCTCCTTTCTGGAGTAGGATTGACTACTCGCTACGTAAAATGATATAAATGACAAAAGATCTCAAAAAAGAAAACCCATAGGATGAAGCATCACATAGTGTTCTCATACTGCAGTAAAGACAATTAGTCCCGTAGCTCAGTTTGGTTAGAGCACTACACTGATAATGTAGGGGTCAGCAGTTCAAATCTGCTCGGGACTACATAATTGCATCTTAATGGGGGATTAGCTCAGCTGGCTAGAGCGCCTGCCTTGCACGCAGGAGGTCAACGGTTCGACTCCGTTATTCTCCACCATCACCCGGCCTTGTTATAAAAGGGCATTAAATAGCATACTTACGGAAGTAAGGAAAGCGGGGATTGAAAAGTTCTTTGACATATTGGAAGAAGTTAAAAAAGAAGAGCAAACAACAATAGATAGGTTGTTAGCTTGAATAGAAGAAACAGTTATGTACACGTTACATTAGGTTGAACAGAAGGATTTATCCGGATAGGGAAATTGGTAGCAGTTACGTACTACGTATTTTGTTCGTAAAGAGCTGACAATGATCAAAAAAAGCATTTCCATAGGCGCAAAAGGCTATGGAGAGAAGAAAGTAAATAAGAGCACACAGGGGATGCCTTGGCTCTCAGAGGCGATGAAGGACGTGATAAGCTGCGATAAGCACTGGGGATTAGCAAATATGAATTGATCCGGTGATTTCCGAATGGGGAAACCTGGCTAGTTGAAGACTAGTCGTATATAATACGCAAACCTGCCGAACTGAAACATCTAAGTAAGCAGAGGAAGAGAAAATAATAATGATTTCCTAAGTAGTGGCGAGCGAACGGGAAAGAGCCCAAACCACTTATGTTACGGCATAAGTGGGGTTGTAGGACTACGATATGATTATAATGCAATGAAGTGGAACAGGATGGGAAGCCTGGCAATATAGAGTGAGAGCCTCGTACACGTAAGTACCATTAGTCTAGTAGTATCCTGAGTACCGCGAGGTCGGAGACGCCTTGTGGGAATCTGCCGGCACCATCCGGTAAGGCTAAATACTCCTGAGAGACCGATAGTGAACCAGTACCGTGAGGGAAAGGTGAAAAGAACCCCGAACAGGGGAGTGAAATAGAACCTGAAACTGTGTGCTTACAAGCGGTCGGAGCGTCCAGGTGGCGTGACGGCGTGCCTTTTGCATAATGAGCCTACGAGTTACTCTTCTCTGGCAAGGTTAAGTGTTTAAGACACGGATCCGAAGCGAAAGCGAGTCTGAATAGGGCGTATAGTCAGGGGAGGTAGACGCGAAACCTTGTGATCTACCCATGGACAGGTTGAAGGTGCGGTAACACGTACTGGAGGACCGAACCGATAAACGTTGAAAAGTTTCCGGATGATCTGTGGGTAGGGGTGAAAGGCTAATCAAACTGGGAAATAGCTCGTACTCCCCGAAATGTTTTTAGGAACAGCGTGGTGGTTAAGTTAAATAGAGGTAGAGCTACTGATTGGGTGCGGGGGAGTCAAATCCTACCAAATCCAGACAAACTCCGAATGCTATTTAATATACACTGCAGTGAGGCGCGGGGTGCTAAGGTCACGCGCCGAGAGGGAAAGAACCCAGACCATCAGCTAAGGTCCCCAAGTTACAGTTAAGTTGAACTAACGAGGTCCGATTGCACAGACAGCTAGGATGTTGGCTTGGAAGCAGCCATTCATTTAAAGAGTGCGTAACAGCTCACTAGTCGAGCGATCGGGCATGGATAATAAACGGGCATTAAATTGTACACCGAAGCTATGGGTAATATTAATATTACGGTAGGGGAGCATTCCAGCGGCAGCGAAGCTATGACGTAAGTTGTGGTGGAGCTTCTGGAAAAGCAAATGTAGGCATAAGTAACGATAAGGCGGGCGAGAAACCCGCCCACCGAAAGGATAAGGTTTCCTGATCAACGCTAATCGGATCAGGGTTAGTCGGGGCCTAAGGAGAACCCGAGAGGGATATTCGATGGACAACGGATTAATATTTCCGTACTTTTTATAACTGCGATGTGGGGACGGAGTAGTGACACTGCCGCGATCTGACGGAATAGATCGTTAAAGGCTGTAGGTATTGGGACTGTAGGTAAATCCGCAGACCTAGCTGAACGCCGATAGTACCGCGAGCCTTCGGGTAAGTGGATAGCGCAGGTAATCAGACTTCCAAGAAAAACCGCTAAGCTTCAGGTTATAAAAACCCGTACCGCAAACCGACACAGGTATCCGGGAAGAGAATTCTAAGGTGCTCGAGTGAATCATGGCTAAGGAACTCGGCAAAATGGCCCTGTAACTTCGGGAGAAGGGGCGCTGGCAGCAATGTCAGCCGCAGTGAAAAGGCCCAGGCGACTGTTTAACAAAAACACATGGCTTTGCAAAATCGAAAGATGAAGTATAAGGCCTGACACCTGCCCGGTGCTGGAAGGTTAAGAGGGGATGTCATCCGCAAGGAGAAGCATTGAATCGAAGCCCCAGTAAACGGCGGCCGTAACTATAACGGTCCTAAGGTAGCGAAATTCCTTGTCGGGTAAGTTCCGACCTGCACGAATGGTGTAACGATCTGGGCGCTGTCTCAGCCATGAGCTCGGTGAAATTGTGGTCCCGGTGAAGACGCCGGGTACCCGCAACGGGACGGAAAGACCCCATGCACCTTCACTACAATTTAACATTGACATTGGATACAGGATGTGTAGGATAGGTGGGAGACTATGAAGCGGGCTCGC
>NZ_JBSRZD010000019.1:0-24110 GCF_054057295.1 Pedobacter sp. UYP24 | reverse complement strand
GGGTTGCAAAAGTAGAAAAAAAATCAACCACACAAAATATTTATAACAACTAATTTGTATCAAAAACTTAAACCCCTAAGAAACAAGTACAAAAAATTCGAAATCAAGATCCAACTGCCCTTAATAAACCCAAATCAAACCATAAAACGCAATCCCCACAAACCCTAATACAAAAGCATTTTTAGACAAATTCTCCCATTAATACAGCATAAGCATCAAATTTGTCGCGTAAACAATCAATTCTATAGGTACATACCCGGTATTTACAACGTACTTAATACATGGTTGAGACATGGTTGATACATCTGGGGATGTACCAACCATGTTCCAACCATGTCTCAACGATGTATCAACCATGTACCAATCTCCTAAACATGAGCAATTAAATGCTAATAGCTTATTAAAACGGCGACTTGGGAATAATTATAATCGGTAGTTATTAATACTGACCTGTAGCCAAAAGAACTAAGGTACAGGCGGAGACTGGTTCAATTGCATTTGCAACCAGCAATTTTTCTAGTTTGCTATTTTCAGTTCCTGGATTAAATATCACTCTTTTAGGATTTGTATTCAATATATAATCATAATACCCTTCCTGCAAATCCTGACCTATATATAAGGTTATGGTATGCACTCCCTGATAAATCTCACCCGGCGGCTCAATTTCTACTCCGGCAACCTCCCCTTTCTTTATCCCAACATTAATTATATCATGCCCCTTAGCTTTAAGCATCTGCGCCGCACGATAAGCATAGCGTGTTGGATTAGGGGTTGCTCCTATAATAAGTGTCTTCTTCATGATGTGAATTTTAAAAACAACAAACAATCATTGAATCTGTTTAAGCAAACTTTAAAACTGCTTTAGCGCAATTAACGCCATCAATCGCGGCAGATACAATTCCACCGGCGTAACCCGCGCCTTCGGCACAAGGAAATAATCCATCTATTTGAGGATGCTGATAGGTTTCTTTATCTCTGGGAATACGTACCGGTGATGAAGACCTACTCTCTACCCCTACCAATATTGCTTCATTAGTATAATAGCCTTCCATTTTTTTACCAAATACGGGCAAAGCATTCTTCAAACTTGAAGCCACAAAATCAGGCAGGGTATCTTTCAATGTAACGCTTTTTGTACCAGGCAAATACGAATTCCTGGGCAAATCATTCGATAGTCTTCCCTCTACAAAATCAACCATCCGCTGTGCTGGGGCAACAAGTTTACCACCACCTAACGCAAATGCTTTCTTTTCTATTTCTGCCTGAAAATGCATCATACGAAGGGGGTCAACACCCTTTACATCATCTAAAGTGATCTGTACCACTGTTCCAGAATTTGCAAAAGGATTGTTTCTTTTGGAGGGCGACCAACCGTTCACCACAATTTCACTTGCATGAGTTGCGCAAGGTGCAATAATACCACCTGGGCACATACAGAATGAAAAAACGCCTCTGCTACCCACCTGTTCAACCAAACTATAATATGCTGGTGGCAGAAAAGCACTTCTGGCATCACAGTGATACTGGGCCGCATCAATAATTGCCTGCGGATGCTCAATTCTTACTCCTAAAGCAAAGGCCTTGGCTTCTACAGTAATTCCTTTGTGATGTAATAGTTCATATATATCCCTTGCAGAATGACCGGTTGCCAAAATAACGGCATCAGATCTAAACTCTTGTTCCTCATTTATAACCACACCTTTTATCTTTCCAAATTGAATGATAAAATCAGTTACCTTGCTGTCAAAATGAACTTCCCCACCAGCATTTAAAATCGTTTCTCTAATGGCAGTGATGATTTGCGGAAGTTTATTTGTTCCTATATGTGGGCGCGCATCGATAAGTATATCCTCAGAAGCGCCATGAGAAACAAATATCTGGAGGACCTTATTTATATCTCCCCTTTTATTTGACCTGGTATATAATTTCCCGTCTGAATATGTTCCAGCACCCCCCTCGCCATAACAATAATTGGATTCTTTATTCACCAAACCTTCTTTGTTGATTGCCGCAAGGTCTCTTCGGCGTTGCTTCACATCTGTACCCCTTTCTAAAACAACTGGCTTTAATCCATCCTCAATACATTGAAGTGCCGCGAATAGCCCAGCTGGGCCAGCGCCTATAATAATCACTCTTTTCGCATCGCTAACATTGCGATAGTTTAGATTAAAATGTTCGGGGACCGGTTCTTCGTCCAGATAAACTTTAACCTGTAAGCGATAAATTACCTTTTTGGATCTGGCATCTATAGAGCGTTTTAAAATCTGGTAACCTGAAATCCTATTTGGTTTGACCTTTAGTGAAGCGCTAAGCTTATTTTTGATAATGCCTTCATCAGACAGTTCCTCTGGAAACAGCGTAATTTCTATATCTTTTTGCATATTAAGCCAGTCAGGTTTTTATCCTGAATAGGGTAAAGTTACAAATAATATAAAGTTAAATCGCTTATATATAAGTTAGGACACCATGAATTTCTTAGGATACTTCGGATACAGACACGGTAGTAAAATAAACAATGCTTCGAAATGGCAAGCAGAAAAATCGGTGTTTGATGGCTGTGTTCTGGGTGTCTGATGGGTGTTGGCTCGGTGTATTCACCCAGAACATACCCCTAGAAGGCCGAAAAGACCCAGAAATAAGTATCCAATGTGTGCAAGCCATATAGACGGATCGCGCACAAAATATATAACGTTTTTTTATAAGTGGCCTGACTGCCAAAAAGTCCACAATGGTGTTCTAGATATTTTGAAAATAGATATTTTAAAATTAATACAGCTTTTAGAGCATATTTGTAACAAAGGAATGAAATTTGAGTTCTAATAGTTAAATTAACAATTGATTTAAAGATGAGGCATTTTAAGCCACGTCACCTTAAGAAAAAAAATATGAAAAAAGGAGTTTTAGTAGTAGTTGGAATTTTAGTATTGCTGATAGCATTAAGTGGATGTGGTTATAATGGGCTTGTTAAACTTGATGAAGATGTACAAGCAAAATGGGGACAAGTAGAAACGCAATATCAGCGCCGATCTGATCTTATCCCAAATCTGGTAAGCACTGTTAAGGGAGCTGCAAAGTTTGAACAGACAACTTTAACACAAGTCATTGAAGCTCGTTCTAAAGCTAGTCAGATCAAAATAGATCCAGATAAACTTACTGAAGAAAACATACAAAAATATCAGGCAGCTCAAGGCCAGTTAAGTCAGGCACTGGGTCGTTTAATGGTTTTAACAGAAAACTATCCAGAGTTAAAGGCTACTCAGCAATTTTCGGATCTTTCGGGACAATTAGAAGGTACAGAAAACAGAATTAGCGTTGCGCGTAAAGACTTTAATGAATCTGTACAAATTTACAACACAAAGGTTAGGTCATTTCCTAATAACATAACTGCAGGTTTATTCGGTTTTAGCAAAAAGGCATCCTTCAAAGCAGATGCAGGAGCTCAAAATGCACCAAAAGTAGAATTTTAACTATTATGGGTTTATTCACAGACGAACAACAAGAACAAATTTCTAGTGCAATTGCAACTGCAGAAAAAGCTACTTCTGGTGAAATTAGGATAGCAATTGACAAAAATTGTTCAGGGGATGCTTTTGAAAGGGCTACATCGTACTTTGTAAAGTTAGGGATGGATAAAACGTCGAGACACAACGGAGTACTGATCTACCTTGCTCATGATGACCAAAAATTTGCCATTATAGGAGATAGTGGAATAAATAAGGTGGTGCCAGAAGATTTTTGGGAAACTACAAAAGTTGCTATGCAGGCACATTTTGCGTCTGGAAATCTTGCGCATGGAATTATTGCAGGAATAATGCTGGCAGGTGAAAAACTTGCCACATTTTATCCTTTTGAAAGCGGAGATATTAATGAACTACCTAACGAGATTGTATTTATGGATCAATCCAATAACCAATAGCGATGAAAAGATCATTCACAGCATTGCTTTTACTGATTGTTAGTTATGCTGCTTTCGGTCAGGACTTCCCTACTAAACCTGGGAAGCTGGTAAACGATTACACAAATACCTTATCTGCCTCTCAGGTTTCCCAACTAGAGCAAAAGCTGGTTGCTTTTGATGATTCAAGCTCTACACAAATTGCAATAGCAATTGTAAAATCGGTAGGTGCTTATGATATAAATGATTATACACTTCAATTGGGAAGGAAATGGGGTGTTGGGCAATCTGGGAAAAACAACGGCATCATGATCGTTGTTTCGCTGGGTGACAGGAAAATTTCTATACAGACAGGTTATGGGGTTGAAGGCGTACTGCCAGATGTTTATGCTAAAAGAATCATTGAAAATGAGATTAAACCCAATTTTAAAGCCGGAGATTATTATCAGGGCTTAGATCAGGGTACAGATGCAATCATAAAATATACTCGAGGTGAGTATAAAAATGACTCACCAAAATCCAAAGGCAAAAAAGAAGGTGGTATTCCATCGATGGTTATATTAGTTATCATCATAGTAGTTATTGTTATCGCCATCAAAAAAGGTGGTGGTGGTGGTGGCGGACAAGTTATTGGTGGACGAGGAGTGGCCAATGCCCTTTTCTGGAGTATGCTTTTAGGAGGCGGTAGTGGAAGAAGTTCTGGCAGTGGCTGGGGTGGCGGCGGAAGCAGTAGCGGAGGAGGTTTCGGCGGATTTGGTGGTGGAAGTTTTGGCGGTGGCGGAAGCAGTGGTAGTTGGTAACCCCATATTTAAATAAACATGAGTATACTTAAATGGAAAACACTTTCTTCAAAATATTTAGTGAGAGAGAAATGGGCTACGCTTCGCGTAGATGTTTGTGATTTGCAAAATGGGATAATTAAAGATGATTATTACGTTTTAGAATATCCCAATTGGGTTAATGCTGTTGCCCTTACGGCCGAAAATAAAGTTATCATGGTTTCTCAATACAGGCATGCCGGAGACATTATTTCGCTAGAGATCCCAGGAGGAGTAATAGATGGTGATGAATTACCGGAAGATGCCATCAAACGAGAATTGCTGGAAGAAACAGGTTATTCATTTGATAACGCTGAGTTGATATGTACCAGTTATCCAAATCCAGCTACATCCACAAACGTTACTTATACATACTTATTAAAAGGAGGGATTAAAACCCATGAACAACACCTTGATGATCATGAGATACTGGAAGTTGAGGAATACAGTATTGATGAGGTTAAAACCTTTTTAAAAGATAATTTGATTGCGCAGGCTTTACATTCAAATGCATTGTTTTACGGATTTTTGAAACTTGGTGAATTGAAATAGTAGTTTTTGTTAACAAGGATAACGTTAGCTCATTTTTAGTTTTTTCTGAATGTCATGAACGTAACCTTTAAATTTCTTATCGGTATCTATTAAATCTTCCACGGTCTGGCAGGCGTAAATTACAGTCGAGTGATCACGACCGCCGAAAAATGCACCAATAGTTTTCAAAGAAGATTTTGTATGGCTTTTTGAAAGGTACATAGATATTTGACGGGCCTGAACGATTTCACGCTTACGTGTTTGCGATTTTACCATATCCACAGGAACTTCAAAATACTCGCAAACCAGCTTTTGGATGTATTCCATTGAAATCTCCTTAGAGGTATTCTTAATAAAGTTCTTCAGCATTTGTTTGGCAAGAGCCAAATCAATATCCTTTTTATTGAGTGTTGACTGTGCAAGCAGTGAAACCATTGCCCCTTCAAGTTCACGAACGTTATTGTCAATGTTATGTGCAACATATTCAACAACTTCGGCAGGAAGCTCTATACCATCTGCATACATCTTTTTCCTTAAAATAGCAATTCTTGTTTCAAGATCAGGAATCTGAAGATCAGCAGAAAGCCCCCATTTAAATCTGCTTAATAAACGTTCTTCAAGTCCAGCCAGATCCTTTGGTGCTTTATCAGAAGAAAGAATTACCTGCTTACCCGATTGGTGAAGGTGATTAAAAATATGGAAAAATATATCCTGTGTTTTCTCTTTGCCCGCAAAATTATGTACATCATCCATAATGATCACATCCATCGCCTGATAAAAATTAACAAAGTCGTTAATGGTATTGTTCTTTAATGAATCTACAAACTGTTGACAGAATTTTTCACAAGACACATAGATAACAAGTTTATCCGGCATGTTTCGTTTTATCTCATTACCTATTGCTTGAGCAAGGTGGGTTTTACCTAATCCAACACCTCCATAAATCATTAGTGGATTGAATGATGTTCCTCCAGGCTTCGCTGCTACAGCATATCCTGCAGATCTAGCTAATCTATTGCAATCCCCTTCAATATAATTATCAAAGGTGTAATTCGAATTTAGTTGAGGATCAACATTTAGCTTCTTTAATCCAGGGATGATGAAAGGATTTTTAATATCCTTATTAATGGATACGGGGATTGGCATAGATTGAATCTTTGCTTCTGCTCCATTCCCATTGCTAGGCATGTTAGTAGTATATGGAGATCCGGTATTGCTTGACTTATCTACTACAATGTTATATTCTAACCTACCTTCATCACCTAATTGCTTCTTAACTGTTTTGCGCAAAAGCCCCACATAGTGTTCTTCCAACCATTCATAGAAGAATAAACTGGGAACCTGTATGGTTAAAACTTTGCCTTCCAGTTTCAATGCTGATATCGGTTCGAACCAGGTTTTGAAACTCTGGGTAGGAATGTTATCTTTTATGATTTGGAGACAGTTTTTCCATACTTCGGTACAAGTTTTTTCCATAGTAATTCTATAATTTGTTGGTTTACAGTTACGATACAAGCGATAATAATTAGCTGTTTCGAGAGATCGAATATTCAAAAAATTATCAACAAAAAAAACTTAATTTTCATTTATTTGGTAAGTACTTAGCCAGCAATACCATATCATACTTAACCTAAATTTTTTGTGTTGATAACTATTTATTAACACATGTTCTAATATTCTTCGAAAACATTATTAAACCAGTTATCTATTTCAGAACGGCCGTATAAACTTATTTACTGCGGATATCAACATAATAACATCTTAAAATATATAACTGGTATTGATTAGCTGAAACAGCAATTTATGAACAAAAAAAGAATCCGAAAGTGGGTATAGATTTCCAGTTACTCCAATTAGAAAGTAAAACCTTGCTGGGTCGGCAGAGCTATCTAAACCAGCTTATGTGAACATAAAAGCAACTCAGAATTTCTTGTGTATATCGCTTTTTATCAAATCTAAAGTCAGATCGTAAGGATTTTGTCCGACCCCCGCCAGATGTTGCAATACCTTCCTACTTAAATCCAACCCGGTAGCATCTTGTGGGAGGCCGGTCGCGGCATTAACAATCATTGCTTGTGTATCCTCTTTAAGCTTTCGCACAACATTCCATGTAGGTGCGCTAACATAGAGCTGTTGAGCAATGTTATGTTGATACTCTGCATTAATTTCATTGATTACGATAGACTGCATAGTAGTTATAGAGATTTCTGGTTGATGAAGCCGAATAAGGATGTTTGCGGGATTGATACGCTCCACAAAAACTATCATTCTCTCATAGGCTTGGATTCTCAAATTGAACAACCGGTCAGCATCCATATTAGAACCTCCACTTGTTTTAAACTTCAAATACTGATATAAATTATCCTTAACCAAATAATAGGCAAATCCCACGATAATAATTCCGGCTAATGCCATTATAGCAACTTGATAAAAAAAACTTAACATTCCCACTTTCCTTTGTTTAAATACGGTAATAATTAGCAACTAACCGCAGCAAAAATGTACATTTTATTTATATTTACACTAATATCAATTTGTGAGTTGATACCTATTTACGCTTTACTTTAGTGTTAATATAATTAAGTTTATACTTCTAATGACAAATACCATGAGTACTACAGTTGATACATCATTTGCACCTGTTACTTTTACCGAGGGTGCGGTAAAGGAACTTTTTAAGTTAAAAGACCAACAGGAAATTGGTGAAAATTTTGGCCTTCGTGTTGGTGTTGAAGGAGGAGGATGCTCTGGAATGAGCTATGTTCTTGGATTTGACCAAAAGAAAGAGGCTGATCAAGAGTTCATTATTGAAGGTTTCAGGGTTTTCATGAACAAAGCACATCAAATGTATCTTTTAGGAATGCAGGTTGACTGGCAGGACGGATTAAATTCAAGAGGCTTTACTTTCAGTAATCCTAACGCGGCAAGTACATGCGGTTGCGGCACCAGCTTTGCTGTTTAATTGGCAAACTTTGTAACATTATAACTAGTCCCGTTGTCTTAACAACGGGACTTTTTACTTTTATATCCTATAAGATTTTACTTCTATCGAATGACCTATACTGAAAATGTCAGACTAGCCCTCCAATCTATAAAAAGCAACCGATTAAGGACCATGCTTACAGCATTGATTATTGCAATTGGTTTATCTGCCTTAGTAGGAATATTAACTACACTAGATGCTGTTAAAAAGAGTATGACAGAAGCTTTTTCCAGTATGGGCGCTAATTCTTTTACTATTAGAAACAGAGGTATCGGTATCAGAGTTGGTGGCGGTGGCCAAAGGCCTAAACCATTCCGTTCTATCAAATATGAAGATGCCATCAATTTTAAGGAGCGTTTAAATGCCCCGGCAACTGTAGCTATTAGTGTAAATGCAACCGGTGGAGCAACAGCAAAGTACGACAAGGAGAAAACAAATCCAAATATCAATATTATGGGTATTGATGAAAACGGATTAAATTCTCAAGGATTAAATCTCAGTTTGGGACGAAATTTTAGTTTGGCAGAAGTTCTGGGTGGTAATAATTTATGTATTGTTGGAAGCGAAATTGCGACAAAGCTTTTTAAAAAAGAATCTCCGCTCGACAAAATTATAAATGTTGGTAACCATCGCCTAAAAGTAATTGGCGTATTAGAGTCTAAAGGCCAAAGCATGGGCTTCAGTGGAGACAGGGCAGTATTTGTACCCCTGCTAAAAGCTAAGCTGATCAACACAAACTCTAATCCTTCTTACACCATTACCGTGATGGTTGTTAATAATGACCAGATGGACAATGTGATTGGAGAATCAACAGGAGAATTCAGGAAAATCAGGAAAGTAAAAATAGCCGAATCTAACAACTTTGAGATCATTAAGAGTGATGCTATTGCACAAACCTTATTTGAAAATCTTAAATATATCGTATTAGGAGGCATTGCAATAGGTGCAATTACGCTCATAGGTGCATCAATTGGCTTAATGAACATTATGCTCGTATCTGTAACAGAAAGAACCCGCGAAATAGGGATTAGAAAAGCAATAGGAGCAAATCCATCAGTAATTAGAAAGCAGTTCTTGATAGAGGCCGTTATAATTTGCTTAATGGGTGGAGCATTTGGTATATTTCTTGGAATTGCCCTGGGAAATGTAATTTCATTTGCCATGGGTGGTTCTTTCATTATTCCATGGCAGTGGATTTCCGGTGGGTTCGCTCTTTGTGTAGTTGTTGGAATAGCTTCTGGTTACTACCCAGCAAAAAAAGCTTCAAAACTAGATCCAGTTGAAGCTTTAAGGTATGAATAAAAGAAATTATTGAATTTCTATCTTTCTGAATATTGATTATTATAATAAGCTTGATAGTTTCCTGATGTAACGTTAGTTAACCACTCTTCATTCTCCAGATACCATTCAACAGTTTTTGTTAGTCCTTCTTCGAATTGAAGACTTGGCACCCAATTTAACTCTTTTTGAAGTTTGGTTGAATCGATAGCGTATCGAATATCATGGCCTGCCCGATCAGTAACAAATGTAATTAGCTTAGCAGATTCACCAGCTGTCCTTCCTAATTTCTTATCCATTATGTTACAAAGAAGATGGATAAGATCTATGTTTTTCCATTCATTGTGCCCCCCAATGTTATAGGTTTGGCCGGTTTTAGCGTCATGAAAAATAACATCAATCGCTCTTGCGTGATCTTCTACCCATAACCAATCGCGAACATTTTCACCCTTTCCGTATACTGGAACCGGCTTGTCATTTTTAATATTATTAATGGCCAATGGTATCAGCTTTTCAGGAAAGTGATGAGAGCCATAATTATTAGAACAATTAGAAATTACAATATCAATACCGTACGTATCATGGTAAGCCCTTACAAAATGATCTGAAGATGCCTTAGATGCTGAATATGGACTATGAGGATCATAGGCGGTAGTTTCAGTAAACATGCCAGTTTCTCCCAAAGCCCCATAAACCTCGTCCGTAGATACATGGTAAAAACGTTTCTTATCATATTCTCCTTTCCAAAATTCACGGGCAGCATTTAAAAGATTTACAGTACCGATTACATTAGTCATAACAAAAGCTGTAGGATCTGTTATAGACCTATCAACATGAGATTCGGCAGCTAGATGAATCACAGCATCGAAATTCTCCTTTTCAAAAATCTTATTGATCTGAACAGCATCTGTGATATCTGCTTTTACAAAAGAATAGTTTGGCATATCCTCTATATCAGTAAGATTAGCAAGATTACCTGCGTATGTGAGTTTATCAAGGTTAACAATATGATAGTCAGGATAATTAGTTACAAATCTCCTTACAACGTGCGATCCAATAAAGCCCGCACCACCAGTTATCAATATTTTTTTCATTCTCTTAAATTTCTTTAGGCACTGCTAACTCCTGGGCCATTGTAGAAGTTCTTTCGGTATATATTTTAGTTAAAATTGAATTTATAGCATCCTTCATGTCAAATTGAACATCTTCATGAAGTTTGTAAAACTTAGTTAATAATGACATTACAGATCTAACGAAATATAGGTACAGTTTTTCGTTAAATTTGTACATTGGAGAGAAGATACCTTCTTTAAATGTAATAGGAACATTTTTTAACAGGTGTACTCTCAATTCCATTTCTGTCATCAAATCTTTGGTCACTTTAAAATGATGATTTATAACAGCAGTCAGCTTCCTCATCTTAAGAAGAGTATCTTTAGCATTAGATTTATTTGCTTGTAATTCTACAATACCGGCATCAATAACATTTTTAACTTTGGAAAACCTATCTAGTAAATCTTCTTCATTTTCCAATAACATAAAATGAAGGTGTTCTGTAAGCACTTTATCTTTAGCAATAAGCCTCAACAATAACTTATCCTTTTCCTTATCAGGGAGGGATTTGATTTCTGCTTTTAGATCTTTATGCTCAGCTAAGCGCATTAAAAAGGATTATCTTTTAAATATTTTTCCCAATTCCATGCTGAACGCATCATATCATCAACACAAAGTTCTGCTGTCCAGCCCAATATTTCAGAGGACTTGGTCACATCACCCCAAACTTTTTCTACATCTCCACTTCTTCTTGGCCCAATGTTATAATTCAACTTTTCACCAGTTGATTGCTCGAATGCATTTACGATTTCAAGCACTGTTGAACCTTTACCAGTTCCAAGGTTAAAAACCTCATAGTTAGCATCTGCTTCGGCGCTTTCCAATCTTTTTATAGCAGCAACGTGCGCCTTTGCCAAATCCACCACATGTATGTAATCTCTCACTGCACTTCCGTCCGGCGTATCATAATCATTTCCAAATACTGTTATTGGACCCCGTTTGCCAATTGCAGATTGGGTAATAAAAGGCACTAGGTTCTGAGGTACGCCAATTGGAAGTTCGCCTATTAGCGCAGTAGCATGTGCTCCAACCGGATTAAAGTAGCGAAGTGATATCACGTTTAATGAAGGACTAACTTTACAGGTTTCCTGTAGGATTTCTTCTGCGATTTGTTTGGTATTTCCATAGGGAGACTCAGCCTTTTTGGTTGGTGCTTCTTCTGTTACAGGAAGCGAGTCTGGTTGCCCATATACAGTACAGGAAGAAGAAAATACTAAATTTAAGGAACTTTTATAAGCATTGATCAAGTTGATCAATGAATAAAAGTTATTCTTATAATATTTTAAGGGCTCCTGAACAGATTCTCCTACGGCTTTGAAAGCAGCAAAATGAATAACACCAGAAATATCAGGATATTTGGCTGCAAATTCTACAACCTTTGATTCATCACAAAGATCCAATTCAACAAATTCAGGTTCTATACCAATTATCGCTTTGATCTGTTGCAATATTTTTGGGCTGGAATTTGCAAAATTATCAATAATTACTACCTCATATCCTGCATTATATAGTTCAACTACGGTATGGGACCCTATAAAACCGGTTCCTCCGGTTACTAGTATTTTAGCCATTTATTATTTGTTATAAGTTGTAAAATCTTTGTGGTCTTTATTTATTAGTGCTTCCTGTGGTAAAGACTTGAAATACTCGTAAGTGATCTTCAAACCTTCAGCCCTGCTTACTTTAGGCTCCCAACCTAATAATGACTGTGCCTTAGTAATATCTGGTCTTCTTTGTTTTGGATCATCTACTGGCAAATCTCTCAACACTAACTTCTGCGAAGTTCCTGTTAATTTGATAATTTCTTCACCAAATTGTTTGATCGTAATTTCATCAGGGTTCCCAATGTTTACTGGCTGTGCGTAATCGCTTAACAAAAGACGATAAATACCTTCTACTAAATCGTCAACATAGCAAAATGACCTTGTTTGAGAACCATCACCAAATACAGTAAGATCCTCACCTCTTAATGCCTGACCAATAAAAGCCGGCAGAACACGTCCGTCATTCAGTCGCATTCTTGGGCCGTAAGTGTTAAAAATTCTCACAATTCTTGTTTCAAGTCCATGGAATGTATGGTAAGCCATAGTCATAGCTTCTTGAAAACGTTTAGCTTCATCATAAACTCCTCTCGGCCCCACAGGGTTAACATTTCCCCAATACTCTTCTGGTTGAGGATTTACATTAGGATCACCGTAAACTTCAGAAGTAGAAGCGATAAGCATTCTGGCACCTTTGTTTTTTGCCAAACCTAAAAGATTATGGGTTCCAAGTGAGCCAACCTTTAGTGTTTGGATTGGTATTTTTAAATAGTCAATAGGACTAGCCGGAGAAGCAAAATGAAGTATATAATCAAGATCGCCAGAAACATAAACGAACTTAGAAACATCATGATGAGAAAACTCGAAATTTTCCAAACTAAATAAATGTTCGATATTCTGAAGATCACCTGTAATTAGGTTATCCATACCTATAACATGATAGCCTTCTTTGATGAACCTATCACACAAATGTGAGCCTAAAAAACCAGCGGCCCCTGTAATTAAAACTCTTTTACGCTCCATTAATTATAATTTATTACAAAAACCAGTTTATATTATTTAATTTAGAACACCATCAAAACAGCTTTTGAAAGATATTAACGCTGTTCCGGTTTTATTGAACTATCTTCGGCTAAGATAATAAATAAACAAAACAAATGCTTTGGCTTTACAATATAGCTATTCAATTTTATGGATTAGTTGTTAAGTTCTACTCTTTATTCAACAATAAAGCAAGACTGTTTATAAATGGCAGGGTAAACATTTTTGAAAACATTTCAAAGCAAATAGACCCACTACAAAAACACATCTGGTTTCACTTTGCTTCTCTTGGAGAATTTGAGCAAGGAAGATCAGTACTTGAGAGGATCAAGGCGGAACATCCAAATAAGAAAATTGTAATTACTTTTTTTTCACCTTCTGGATATGAAATCAGAAGAAACTATGCGTTAGCCGATGGTGTCTTTTATCTACCTCTAGACACCCAAGCGAATGCAAAGAAATTACTCAAAGTAATTAATCCTGAAATTGCTGTATTTACCAAGTATGAATTTTGGTACCACTATTTTAAAACTTTAAATGAGAATAGCATTCCTGTTATTTTAATTTCAGGGATTTTTAGACCAGACCAGATTTATTTTAAATGGTATGGTTCTTTTAATAGAAAAATCTTAAAATATGTGAATCATTTTTTTGTTCAAAACCAGGAAAGTGTCGAACTTTTAAATACCATACAGATATCAAATGTAACATTGAGTGGTGACACTAGATTTGACCGCGTTTATGAGAACTCGGAAAATCCAAAGAAAATTCAACAAGTTGAACAGTTTGTAGGCACTTCCCCTGTTATGGTTGCCGGAAGCACCTGGCCAGCTGATGAGATTTTGATCAACAAGCTAATAGAAAAGCATGCCAACTGGAAGTTCATCATTGCGCCTCATGAAATTAATAAAGCGCGGATTGACAAGATTAGAATTTTGCTCCCAAAGGCAATATTACTCTCCGAATGGCAAAGTAACTCAACTGGAAACGTCCTCATCATAGACAATGTTGGAATGCTTTCTTCTCTTTACAATTATGGACGTATAGCATATATTGGAGGGG
Organism: Pedobacter sp. UYP24; assembly: GCF_054057295.1. NCBI lineage: Bacteria > Pseudomonadati > Bacteroidota > Sphingobacteriia > Sphingobacteriales > Sphingobacteriaceae > Pedobacter > Pedobacter sp. UYP24. The sequence continues at coordinate 9,848 of NZ_JBSRZD010000019.1, read as the reverse complement.
GCTTTGGAGTAGGGATACACAATACACTTGAAGCAGCTGCATTCGGCATACCCGTTATTTTCGGACCTAATTACGCAAAATTCCAGGAAGCCAAAGACCTGATAGATTTAAAATCTGGTATAAGCATCAATAATGAAACTGAACTTAATGAAGCTTTCGAGCTATTAACTGCTAGTAAGAATGCAGCCAATGATGCAAAAGAATATGTTCTTAGAAAAACTGGCGCTACAGATATGATTGTCAAGTATGTATTTAACCTACTTAACTAATGGCCATTTCTGCCAAAGCCTGTATAAACTTCGGATGATCATTTAGACTTTCTACCAACTGAACTTCTTCTCCGCCTAAAGCTTTGAACTCTTCATGGTACTCAACAGTAATTTCATACAGGGTCTCCAAACAATCTGCTACAAAAGCCGGACTAAATACCAATAATCTTTTTTTACCTTCAGCAGCAAGCTTTTTTAATACATCAGTTGTATAAGGCTGTACCCAAGGTTCTTTACCCAAACGAGACTGAAAGCAAACGGTATAGTTTGAAGCAGGAATATTTAGCTTATCAGCAATCAACTTAGCTGTATGATGTCCCTGAGCTGAGTAACAAAATTTATTAGTATCATTTATGGAAAGGCAGCAGCCATCACTTTTGAGACAATAATGACCAGTATGATCACATTTTAGAAGTTGGCGCTCTGGAAGTCCATGAAAACTAAATAGAATATGGTCATAAGATGATGGATCATATTTGACTGCATTCTCTGCAAATGTTTCTATAATAAGTTCGTTACTATAAAAAGAATTAACGAATGATATTGCGGGTACTGTAGCCCATTTACTTACAAGATCCATTACATGCTGGATAACAGAACCTGTGCTGGCGGAGGCATATTGCGGGAACATCGGAATTACCTTAATGCTTTCAACCAAACCTGCTTTCATTTTTTCTAAAGCAGATAGAATAGAAGGATTCTGGTAGCGCATGGCTAACTCTACATGATAATCTGCTCCTAGTTTTTCCTGAAGCAATGCAGCTTGTATGCGACTGTAATAAAGAAGCGGGGATCCATTTTCATCCCAAATTTCCTTATACAATTTTGAGGTTTTAGGACTTCTGAAAGGAACAATGATACCCTTAACCAGCAATGTTCTTTTAAAAGCATTAATATCTATTACCCTTTCATCCATCAGAAATTGATCAAGATATTTTCTAACATCAGCTACCTCTGGACTATCTGGAGTTCCTAAATTGACAAGTAATACACCCTTTTTTCCCATACTGATGCGAAATTAAGTTAATAAAATATAGTATTCAATGTTATAAAAGGAATAATTGCTTTTTAATGATCAAGCAAGTATGATTTCACTTGCTCCATTAGCCACATCGGAGTTGATGTTGCACCACATATTCCAACACTATCCTTCAGACTAAGCCAATTAAAATCTATTTCTTCCACATTAGAGATAAAATAAGCATTTGGATTGAACTTCTTACACACATCATATAGAACTTTTCCGTTGGAAGACTTCTTACCGGATACGAACAAAATAACATCAAAGTTCACTACAAATTTCTCCAAATCTGTATACCGATTTGAAACCTGCCTGCAAATGGTATCATTGGCTTTAACATCATATCCACGGCTTATCAATTCGTCCTTTATTTGGTAAAACTTATCAGTGCTCTTTGTGGTCTGACTGTATAGAGTAAATTTAAGAGGAAGCGTTACATGATCAAGTTCGGCAATATCCTGAAATACGATAGCCTTACCATCTGTTTGCCCCTGTAAGCCTACCACTTCTGCATGACCATGCTTACCGAATATCAGTATCTGCTCATTATCATCATGCGAACTTTTAATTCTGTTCTGCAATTTTAAAACAACAGGACAAGAGGCATCAATAAGTGTAAGGTCATTTTGGAGTGCCAATTGATAAGTCGATGGAGCCTCACCGTGCGCCCTAATCAGCACTTTTTCGCCATGCAATTCTTGCAATTGCTCATGGTCAATTATTCTCAAACCTTTATCAGTGAGCCGCTTTACTTCTTCGTCGTTGTGAACAATATCACCTAAACAATAAAGATAATCCTCTTTATCCAAGATGTCTTCTGCCATATCAATGGCGTATACTACCCCAAAACAGAAGCCTGATGCTTTATCTATTGTTACACTCAGATCGTATTTCATTTCAAGTTAAAGTGTTAAAATACAAAAATACGTAAAAAGAAGATCATATTATTTTCATGAATGCTATTGCTTTGTAAACAACTTCTTTAGCATTGCAGATATTAGTAACCCAGCCATTGAAAGCATCTGCAGGGGATGCAAGAGGACATTAGAAACAGGATTTTGTCCAACTAAAAATGAATTCATAATGCGCCCTAGAAAAATCAATCCTATTGGAAGCGTAAAAAATGCCATCTCAAAATTCCAAAGCATAACTATTGGTCCAACAACTACCAACATTAAATAAGCGAATGCTCCAGAAATATTATTTCCAAGGACCCGAAATAGATCATCACCACATTTTGTCGGAGTTACTAAATTGTTGTCCCATAGCATCTTATTTGCAATCAAAATTTCTGAGTTCAACTTCTTTTCTTTTATTAAAGCACAAATTCGATTTGCTGGAAGCAGGTTTTCTTCGTCTTCATCTAACCAATTGTTTGCGCTAAACATACTTGCTTCAAAAAACATACATCTGGAATCGGCCGCAGAGAAGGCAGACAGATTTAAAAGCTTTACAAGCCGTAATGGAAGCAAGTTAATCAAAACAAGATCTGCCAGTGGATTGAATATTCTACTCTTAAAATCAGTTATTGTTTTATTAGGGATCAGACTTAAAAGCGCTAGATCAAAAACCTTCATTCTATAGATCATACTATTAATTAATCCATTTTTCACAACAGTATGCTTATCCAGAATCAATAAATACTTTCCTTGAGATTTCGCTATCAGATCTGATAAGATAGAATTATTGTATAAAGTTAAAATTTCAATGTTTTCGTAATCCTGTTTGCATATTGATTTTATAAGATCGCCGTCCTCATCATTCTCCTCAAAAATAATGATGGATATTAGATCTGAAAACTTACGCCCATAATGTCCAAGCTTGGGATTAGAGAGAAAGTTAAATAGGGTAACGGTAAACCTTAGTATGAGAAATAAAAGTACTATATAAAAAAAAATGAGTATTAAAGACTGCATCATACGTTAGCTATAACCAGACTGAAAGATGATAACATGGAGATAGTGCCTAACTTAAATATACTCTATCATCTTCGCCCTCTGCGTCCATGATTACATCAACATGCTCTTTAAGAATAGTTGCCAATTGCATCCCCACAAAATCCGTTGCAATTGGAAATATTTTGTGACTTCTATCTATCAACACTACAGTTCTAATTTTTTTATGCGGTGTATTAATAAATACACCCAAGCCATATGCTAAAGTCTTACCACTGTTTAGCACATCGTCCACCAAGATTATCACCTTATTTTTCCAATGAGATTCATCAAGATCAGTTTTAGCCACCAATTTACTATTCAATCTATCCAAATCTACCCTAAGCATAAGAATCTTAATATCTGATATTTCTGAAAGAATTTTTTGCAAACGCAACGCTAATTTATAACCTCTGTCCCATATTCCGGCAAGCACAATTTCCTTCTCATTCAAATTATCTTCTAGTATTTGATATGCAATTCTATTGATTTTTTGCTGTATTTGCTTTTTGTCTAGAATGAGTAATTGAGATTCTGCCATAGATGTAAACAAGTTTATAATATTACAAAAAGAACCATTTTGAGGGTCAATATCAAACTTAGATAAAAATATTTATTCGGCCCTTAAAAAAAATAAGATCGGTTGCAACGTTTCACTGTTAATTGCGTCTAACAGATATACCAGTAAATATAACCAAGGCGCTGTAAGCTACAGCAAGTGGTGGAAGTGATGGTAATTATAAAGGTAGTGCCGCCGTTAAAAGAATTAGTTTGGTTTAAGCGGTGATGTAAAGACTAAAGTAAAATTTAGATAATTAGTAGTTAAAACCTGCCAGGTGGATACCGGCAGGTTTTTTTATGCTATTTCCTGGCTTTATATGGATAAAAAATAAAGTTAGCCCCTTCTGGAACCACAACAAATACACACATATAATCCTCTGGCTTTTTGTAATTTTTCAAAAACATTGCTTTCCTATCTGGCGCAATAATTCCCTTCTCCACAAACTCTTCAATCGTACTTGCTTGTATAGACCATTCTGTATTTAATTCTTTTCTATCTAAAATCAATTCTCCAATATTAACTGTGTGTTGATGTGCAATAAAAATTGGGTTTGAAGACAACCCCTCTACAATGATCTCAAGTGCAATTTCTCGCATAGACTCTGCATATAATTCAAGATCCTTTTCAACACTTAACAGAGGGCTTTTCTTTTTTTCCGGCTGATTGTCGTCCGGTTGCGGCGGCAATAATTCTTCTATATCCATAAGTATATTAGTTGGCTTGGCTTTTTGCTAATTTTAACAATACAACGTTTTCTACATGTTGTGTGTGGGGAAACATATCCACAGGTTTGATTCTGATTACATCGTATTTTTGAGTTAATAATGCCAAGTCCCTCGCTTGGGTGGCCGCATTACAGCTTACATAAACTATTTTATCTGCTTCCATTTCCAATAAACGCTCAACAACATCTGCATGCATACCGGCGCGGGGAGGATCAGTAATAACTACATCAGGCTTGCCGTGTGTATTAATGAATTCACTAGTCAAGATATCTTTCATATCACCTGCATAAAAAATTGTATTTCTTATATCATTCAATTCTGAATTGAATTTAGCATCTTCAATTGCAGTTGGCACGTATTCAATACCAACAACCTGTTTAACGCTACTTGCTATAAAATTCGCAATAGTGCCAGCACCTGTGTACAAATCATAAACTAACTCGTTTCCCTTAAAACCAGCAAAGTCCCGGGTTATCTTGTAAAGCTCATAAGCCTGATTTGAATTTGTTTGATAAAAGGACTTAGCCCCAATTTTAAAACGTATTCCATTCATTTCCTCAAAAATATGAGCTCTTCCAGAAAATAAGATTACTTCCTGATCAAAAATAGTGTCGTTCTTTTTTTGATTAACAATATACAACAGGGAAGTTACTATAGGAAAATTCATTTTCAAAAATGTCATTAACCCATCTATAGTCGTTTGATCTGAGTAAGCAAATACCACAACAACCATTACCTCTCCTGTTGAGGAGGTCCTGATTATCAGATTCCGAAGATTACCTTCATGATTGCGAAGATCATAAAAAGTTAATCCATTGTTAAGCGCATAAGTTCTAACACTATTTCTTATAGCATTGGAAGGTTCTGCCTGAAGGTAACAGTGCTGTATATCAATAATTTTATCAAAACGAAGCGGAACATGAAAACCCAAGGCATTCATTTGTAGTTCTTCATTTGTTCCTTCCAAATCTTCCGGCCGCTCATCCATATCCTGCTTATCCAACCAGCGTTTGTTAGAAAAAGTATATTCAAGTTTATTACGATAATACTTATTCTCTGCAGATCCAAGTATTGGTTCCATTGAAGAAGTATCTATCTTCCCCAATCGCTGTAAAGCAGCTGCTACATTCTTACTTTTAAAGTTTAATTGGGCATTATAATCCATATGTTGCCATTTACAGCCTCCGCATACTCCAAAGTGCTGACAAAAAGGATCAGTCCTCAAATCTGAAGCTTGAATTAATTTCTCAATTACAGCTTCTGCAAAATTCTTCTTCTTCTTAACAACACGAACATCTGCAATGTCTCCTGGAACTGCTTTATCAACAAAAACTACCAATTCTTCTGATTTACCGACTCCCTTGCCTTCTTCAGCTATATCAATAATATTAAGATTAGGAAGGATGGTTACCACTCCTGATTTTCTATTTCTAACCATTATCCGGCAAATTTACACGTTTTTTTTGTCGTGTTGAAATAATCACTACGCTTTGACGTATTCAGATTCAGAACATGATCAATTTCGATAAAAAAATTGGCATAATGACAGTAATAGTTGCATGAGACAACTATGAAAATTGACACTCAATTTTTACTTGCCTAAAATTCTTAGTAGAAAACCAAAAATTCCATCAATCAAGTTAAAACTCATATCAAATTTCTCATCCACGAAAACAGAGATTTCAAAAATTTCTTTACTCATGACACAAATAGCTTTCAACGCTACAAATATGCAAGTTTTCATACCAAATACCAAAACGGTATATTGATTAAATAAAAATCTATAAGGCAGCTTTTACAAGAAAAGGAAGAAGTTCCTTTTGAAAGCTTACAAAGTTTTTCCTCACATCAGAATCACTAACGGAGGTAAATGCAAAAGAAAAGCAGATACTTTTACTTGCTTTAAGCAAAAAGGCCAATCCTTCTTTGCGGGAAGGATTATTTTTAAAATGATCAAGTTCCAGATAGGCAGATAAAAGAAGGGATTCCAATTGATCTGAAAGGTGTTTTAAGAATTCTTGTGAATTTGTATTTTCTCTCACAAAATCCCACCCGATAAACTCGTTGCATACCGTGTAAGTTAAACGACAGGTTTTCATTACCAAAGCCTTCAAATGCTCCTCCTCATCAGCAAATTGTGCCTTATTCTTCAGAATTTCATGGAGATTCAGATCGAGGTAATTCATCAGGATAGCATCCAAAATCTGCTCTTTACTTTCAAAATACTTGTAAATAGTGGCCTTCGCGATCCTTGCCTTTTTGGCAATTTCGTTGACACTTGTTTTATGGTAACCATACTTCCTAAAAAGCTCTTTGGCCGCCCTAATTATACTTTCTTTTATCTTTTCTGGTTCCATTAATTAGTTACCTGTATTGAATTCGGTGATACATACGTATTATATATTTTTAATGATGTTTTAGCTGGTGCCTTAACCGGACTGCCATCTTCAAGAAGATATTTAGCTCCAGAACATTTATCAGTTACTGTGAAGCTAGGGTCATCTAATTCTACCGCGCATCTTTTATCAGGATTTACCGTACTGCAACGGTCATAAGCAACATAACCTCCCGAGTTAGTTCTGTAAATTATGATGCCTGAAACGCCATATCCAGACAGAGTTACTGCTCCTCCAGGACTACTTAATCTAATCAATCGCGGGTCTGTGAGCGGAGCACTAAAATTTACAGGAACGTTGGGAATAAAATTCTCTTGTTTACCACATCCCATTAACAGCACCATAGGCAGTAATATTCCTGATAAATTTTTAAACATTATATTAAAGACGACTTATACTGCTTTAAAAATCGTGTATCATTTTCTGAAAACAACCTTAGATCCTTAATTTCGAATTTTAGATTTGCAATCCTTTCAATACCCATTCCAAATGCAAACCCCGAGTACTTTTCACTATCAATACCACAGTTTTCTAATACATTAGGATCTACCATACCACAACCTAATATCTCTACGTACCCACTATATTTGCACATTTGACAACCTGCACCTTTACATATAGTACAAGAAATATCCATTTCAGCAGAAGGCTCTGTAAAAGGAAAATAAGAAGGTCTAAACCTTACTTTAGTTCCCTCACCATAAAGCTCCTGCACGAAATAAAAAAGCGTTTGTTTTAAATCTGCAAATGAGACATTCTCATCAACATATAACCCTTCCACCTGATGAAAAAAACAATGTGCCCTAGCAGAAATAGCTTCATTTCTGTATACACGGCCAGGCATAATTGCTCTAAATGGTGGCTTGCCCGATTCCATCATTCTTACTTGAACCGAAGAAGTATGTGTTCGCAATGCGATATCTCCGAGCTCCCCTCCTTTTTTTATAAAGAAGGTATCCTGCATGTCTCTGGCGGGATGCTCTTCCGGAAAATTCAAAGCGGAAAAATTATGCCAATCATCTTCAATTTCAGGGCCCTCTTCTACTACAAAACCAAGTCTGCTGAAAATTTCAACAATTTCTCTTCTAACCAGTGCAAGTGGATGTCTTGCGCCTACCTCAAATCCTTCCCCTGGCAATGTTAAATCTACCGAAGCTCTGTTTTCTGTTTCAACAGCATTTTCCTGATCCTTAAGGGTCTTATATTTCTGTTCAGCCAGTTGTTTAAACTGATTTAAAACTTTCCCTAGAATCTTCTTCTCATCAGGAGAAACGGACTTAAAGTCTTCAAAAATATCTTTTATAATTCCTTTTGTACCAAGAAATTTAATGCGAAACTGTTCTAATTCATCTGCCTTTGTAGTTGTAAATGAATTGATCTCTTCTGTGTATTGTGTTATTTTGCCTTGTAACATATTGCAAATATACAGCTATTTAATTACACTAAGTTCCTTGCCAACTTTTATGAAAGCCTGGATAGCCTTATCCAAATGATGCTGATCATGTGCCGCTGAAAGCTGAACTCTTATTCTAGCCTTGTCCTGACCTACAACCGGATAATAGAACCCAACGACGTAAATCCCTTCCTCCAGCATTTTTGCCGCAAACTCTTGTGCAAGTTTTGCATCATAAAGCATTACGGGTACTATTGGATGTACTCCTTCTTTAATATCAAATCCTGCCTCGGTCATCTTTTTTCGGAAGTACATCGTGTTCTGTTCAAGCTTATCCCGGAGATTTGTTGTTTTGCTCAAAAGATCAAGTACAGCAACAGAGGCACCCGTAATTGAAGGTGCAAGTGTATTTGAGAACAAGTAAGGGCGCGATCTTTGTCTGAGCATATCAATAATTTCCTTCTTTCCAGAAGTAAATCCTCCTGACGCACCGCCGAGTGCTTTACCTAAAGTACCTGTAATAATATCAATCCTATCCATCACGTTGAAATGCTCATGAGTACCGCGACCGGTTTTACCCATAAAGCCAGTACAGTGAGATTCGTCGATCATTACTAAAGCCTCGTATTTATCTGCCAAATCACAAATCTTATCCAAAGGAGCAACCACACCATCCATAGAAAAAGCCCCGTCAGTCACAATTATTCGATGCCTTGAATCCTTTGCCACAATGAGCTGCTGCTCAAGATCTTCCATATCTGTATTTTTGTATCTGAAACGTTTTGCCTTACATAAACGAACCCCGTCAATAATAGATGCGTGGTTTAGCTCATCTGAAATAATAGCATCTTGATCATTAAAAAGAGGCTCAAAGACACCTCCATTTGCATCAAAAGCGGCCGCGTAAAGAATAGTATCTTCCGTTCCCAAAAATTCAGAAAGCTTTTCTTCCAGTTCTTTATGAACATCCTGAGTTCCACATATAAATCTTACCGAAGACATGCCATAGCCGTATTTATCTATAGCTTTTTTTGCAGCTTCAATTACTACCGGATGAGAAGATAGGCCAAGATAGTTATTGGCACAAAAATTAATAACTTGTTGCCCGGTGTTTATCTTAATATCAGCACCTTGAGGGGTAACAATAATACGTTCGCGTTTAAATAAACCGTCTTTTTCTATTTGTTCAAGCTCTTGCTTAAGAACAGGCTGTAATGTTTTGTACATGTCTAATAAGTTGTTGCAACCAAAGTTATGTATTTCTTATCTCTCAATAGTAACCTAATTTAATACTAATTAACGGACTGCCGCTTACAAGAACATTATGCAGCCAACATAACCTATTACATTTGTTACAAATTTCGTCTGTTTCTTTTTGCAGGTGTGTTTTACCATCGTTTTATATTGCTGGCACAAGGATAAGGGTTCTAAAGGGGGCAAAAGGGGTTAAATATGTCTCGTCCTGAATTAACTATACACCTGACTTATTAACACTTATTAGTACTTTGGACAATGTCAAAAGAAGTATCGGGTAAAAGATTTGGGCGA
>NZ_JBSRZD010000018.1:0-40062 GCF_054057295.1 Pedobacter sp. UYP24 | reverse complement strand
GCCTATAGCTTCTTTCCGAAAAAACCAGCAATCAAATATCAAACTGATGCTTCAACACAAATAACACTTTTTTAAATCGAACTCAGGTTAATAAATTATATCAGTTCTTTTCTAACCAGGTACTCTGCAATCTGAACAGCGTTGGTAGCAGCGCCTTTGCGTAGGTTATCCGCTACAATCCACATGTTCAAAGTATTTGGAAGCGATTCATCACGTCTGATACGTCCAACAAAAACCTCATCTCGTTCATGCGCGTCTTTTGGCATTGGATATTTCAAGTTTGCTGGATCATCAACTACAATTATCCCTTCAGTTTTAGATAAAAGGTCCCTCACTTCCGCAACATCAAAATCGTTCTCAAACTCAATATTTACTGATTCCGAGTGCCCACCCATAACCGGAATGCGTACAGTTGTTGCTGTAACACGAATGGTTTCATCGCCCATGATCTTACGGGTTTCAAGAATCATTTTCATTTCTTCTTTAGTATAACCATTATCTGTAAAGACATCAATTTGAGGGATTACGTTGAGGTCAATGGGATATGCGTAGGCCATCGGACCGTCCATAATACCGTTACGTTCATTCATCATTTGATCTACTGCCTTTACGCCTGTTCCTGTTACAGATTGATAAGTAGAAACAACTACGCGTTTGATCCTGTATTTATCATGTAGTGGCTTAAGCGCTACTACCATTTGTATTGTAGAACAATTTGGGTTGGCAATTATCTTATCATCAATAGAAAGTACATTGGCATTTACCTCAGGTACAATTAATTTTTTTGATGGATCCATGCGCCATGCTGATGAATTGTCGATTACCGTAGTACCAGCTTCTGCAAATCTTGGAGCATTTTCTAATGAAGTACTTCCTCCAGCAGAGAACAATGCAATATCAGGTCTCATTGAAATCGCAGTATCCATGTTTACAACAGCAAACTTCTTACCCTTAAAGCTGATTTCCTTACCAACGCTCTTCTCAGAGGCTACAGGGATCAATTCGGTTAACGGGAAGTTACGCTCTTCTAATACTTTCAACATTACGGTACCTACCAGTCCGGTGGCGCCTACTACTGCAATTTTCATGTTTTCTAATTTGTTTTTACTTGTTTATTATTATGGTTTTTACGTTTAATAATTTCACAAATATGAGATTATTTTACGTAAAAAAAGGGAAGTGATTAGATTTAAACCACTTCCCTTTAATATGATTTGACTATTAAAGTCTTATATCAGGTTGTGATCTACATAATCGTAGCTCTTTTTAATGCTGGCAAAAGGATCCATTGAAAAGTTTTCCTGCTCTACAATAAGATGCTTTAGTCCGGCTTGCTTAGCATGTTTGTAAATTTCTTTAAAATCTATTGAACCACTTCCAATTTCAGTATTAATTGTAGGTTTGGCCTTATCCATATCTTTTACATGCCACATAACAAAGCGTCCTGGATGTTTCTCAAATAAGGCAATAGGATCATGACCCGATCTTACTACCCAATAAAGATCCATTTCAAAATGAACATTGTCCTTATCTGTATCTGCGAGTAAAACATCATAACCCATTGCATCTCCATACTTGGTAAATTCAAAATCGTGGTTATGATATGCTAGCTGTAAGCCAGATGATTTGCAAAGACCGGCAGCCTGATTAAGGCGTTCTGCCAATTTTTTAAAGTCGTCAATGCTTGTCCTTAAAGTAGGAGGTAAGAATGGGCAGGTAAAATACTCCATATTAAGCGTTGCAGCTCCTTCAATTAAAGGTTTCAATTCTTCAAGATTCCCAGATCTGATAAAATCTTCCATGCCGAAATGACCACTTGGTGCCTTCAAGCCATTGTCTGCAATTACCTTACTGAATTCTTTTGCTGTCAATCCCCAAAAGCCAGCTTGAGCGGTGTAGCCGTAGGTTTCAACCTCTTTGTATCCGGCCTGTGCAACTTTTGCAATTACTCCTTTTACATCTTTAGGCAATTGCTCCCTTAAGCTGTAAAGTTGTAAACCCACTATTTTTCCGCTAGTTGCAGGGCTACAATAAAAATTAGGTAAGATGGCTGCCCCAGCTGCCGCTATACCTGCTTGTTTGATAAAGGTTCTTCTAGAGTTCATGATATTTATACGTCACAAATGTTAACAGCTTCACTTAATGATTTAAATACTTCCTTATTTCTTGGAATAAATTCCTGTGCAAGATAGCCCTTAAACCCTGTAGCAACAATGGCCTTAATGATGGCAGGATAATAAAGTTCCTGATTTTCATCAAGTTCATGCCTTCCAGGCACACCTGCGGTATGGTAGTGCGATATGTACTTATGATTGTTTGTAATGGTGCTGATTACATTACCTTCATCAATCTGCATATGATAAATATCGTATAACAGTTTAAAGTTCTCAGAACCCAATCTTTTACATAATTCCACGCCCCATGGTGTATTGTCACACTGATAGTCCTTATGATCAACTTTGCTGTTCAATAACTCCATTACCAGTGTAACCTTATATTTTTCAGCCAAAGGTAATACTTGCTTCAAACCTTCAACACAGTTTTTCCATCCTGTTTCGTTATCTTTTCCACGCCTGCTTCCACTAAAACATATCAACTGCTTATAGCCAGCGTCTGCTACTCGTGGAATCATGTCCGAATAGTTTTTGATCAGCGTAGCGTGGAAGCTAGTATCATTCCATCCATCCGTAAGGTTGATTTCTGCACCGTTACACAGAGAGGAATCCAATCCGTGTTTTTTTAAAGTATCCCAGTCATTTGGACCAACAAGATCTATTGCTTTGATACCTATTTTTTTAACTTCAGTACAAAGTGTATCTAAGTCAACTCCACCGAAGCACCAGCGACAAACAGAATGGTTTACATTTCCTTTAAGCATGGTATTTTTATATTCTGCTAATGCAAAAGCAGGCAGAGCTGCAGAAACCCCAAGTGCGGCGGTTCCCGCAACAATATTTTTCAGTGCAGTCCTTCTGCTTAATTCTGATTTCATATTTTAATTTATTAAACTGTAACTGTACCAGCCTTATTCTTATCTGAAAAGAATAAAACGAATAATATCGCAACTACTGCTGCAATACCTGCTGGAATAATCCATATGCTATGCCAATCGTGGCCAGTTCCAACAACATATTTATCAACAACCATCCCTGAGATAAAAGATCCGATTAACATCCCAACACCATAGGTTGCTAGCGTGATAAAGCCCTGTGCCGCACTTTTAAATCTGTCTCCGGCAAGTCTGTCCGTATAAATCTGGCCGGTAACAAAAAAGAAGTCATAACAGATTCCATGTAATATAATACCGCCAATTAACATCCAGTAATTAGAATCAGCATTACCAAAAGCAAAGAATAAGTACCTGACTACCCATGCAATCATTGCTATTGCCAGCATCTTTTTAACACCTAGTCTTGTAAAAAACAGAGGCATCAGTATCATAAACACTGTTTCAGAAACCTGTCCAAGCACTTGAACACCTGCCGCTGCTTTCATGCCTACTTCATTAAGAAATGGATTGGTAAAATTGTAGTAGAAAGATAACGGTATAGAGATAGCAACCGAAGCAATGAAAAATATTAAAAACGATTTGTTCTTTAATAAACCTATAGCATCAAGACCTAGTATATCTCCAATTGTCGTTTTTTCACCTTTCTTCACTGGCGGAGTATGCGGCAGGATGAAACTGAAAAAGCCTAAAATAATGGAAGCAACTGATGCAACCTTGAATGTCATAACCAAGTTTCCATTCTGCTCCCAGTTTAACCATCCAATGATGATACCTGCAATTATCCATCCAATTGTTCCAAAAACACGAATTGACGGAAATTCCTTTTCAGGATTTTTTAATTGTTTGAAAGATATGGAGTTTACCAAAGCAAGTGTGGGCATATAGGCAATCATATAGCCCAATATAAATGGGAAAAAGCTTTCGAAATTTAATGAGGTTGAAGCAAACCATAGTAAAACGCCGCCAATAAGATGTAAAACACCTAGTATCTTTTGTGCTGCAAAAAACCTATCTGCAATTAATCCGATAATAAATGGGGCAATGATAGCTCCTAATGATTGTGTGCTGTAGGCAGAGCCGACTTGCACGCCATCTGATAGCAGGTTTTTTCCTAAATAAGTACCCATGGTCACAAACCATGATCCCCAGATAAAAAACTCCAAGAACATCATTGTTGATAGCTTAATACGATTATTTAAATTCATCAATTATAATTCTTTAATCATGATGTTTCTGTACCATACTTCATCTCCATGGTCCTGAAGGGCTATTTTGCCTGATTTAAATGAGCCGAAACCTTCCCATGCCGCAAACTTACTTTTTGCCACTAGTTCTTTCCAATTCTGATCCCATAGCGTAGTTTTTACTACTGTAATCCCATTTAGTTTAAGTTCCAGATTTCCTTTGTCGGAAATAACCTCCGCAGTATTCCATTCGCCAACAGGTTTTACTGGTTCTGAACTGCTCTTTATAAGATCATATAGATCGGCTGCGCGGTGCTTATTTATTCTTCCGTCAGGATGACCATCGTTATCTAGTACCTGCATTTCTGGTCCGGTCATATAGGTTGCCCCATATTTCTGAGGATCGTCCTGCACATAGAAAATAATCCCGCTATTAGATTTTGGTGCTATTTTCCAATCAATTTTTAAATGGAAATTGCTATAAGCTTTGTCAGTTACCAAGTCCCCGCCGTCACCTTCTGATGAAGGTGTGAAATGAAGTACTCCAGCTTCCACTTTCCATTTTGTGCTTGCAGTCATTTTGCCATATGTATGCCATCCTATTGTTGTTTTTCCGTCAAATAATCGGCTAAACCCTTTGGACGATCCATTTTGGACTTTCATACTACTGCAACTCATCATTGAACCAATGATGAGTGCAGATAAAATGTATTTTTTCATTACTTACATATTTCCAAGTGTCCAGCCCTGACGGTATTCGCGTTTTATATATTGGTTTACACTGTCAAAATTTGTTACTTTCATATTTATGTTATCCCATAGTAATTTAATATGACCGCCTTTCAAGTCGTAACCACGAACGGCAAGGTTCGCCATCAATAATGCTTCTGTAAGCGGACCAGCTTTGTCAAACGAAGAGCTCAATTCAGTTTTACCATATCCGGCAATAGCACCTTCCACCCACTGTGCATAGTGACCCTCAGCTCCACCAGGAACACGAGCCCATTTCTGCTTAACTTTCGCATCCTTAGTACGAGAAGTTGGGAGCAACAAAGGATCGTTAGAATAGGTGCTTGCAATCATTTTGCCTTTAGTACCTATAAATAGTGATCCATTGCCATCATCGCCAAATCTTTCGTTCGCTTCCAGTTCAACAGGTCTTTCTGGTTGTATACCACCGTCCATCCAATGTAAAGTGATATCCCCCTTGGTTTTATCTGTTTTAGGGAAAGTCATAGTAATATGGCTTGATGGAGGACAGCTATCTGGGAATTCCCCTTTTTTAAATTCATCAACATATACACTACCTACTGTAGCCTGAACGTCTTTCACATACTGTAAACCAAGAACCCTAAACGGTGCTTCAATTAGGTGGCATCCCATATCGCCCAATGCGCCGGTTCCATAATCCCACCATCCGCGCCAGTTGAACGGTACTAATTTATCAACATAATCCTTTTTAGGAGCAGTGCCCAACCATAAGTCCCAATCCAATTCAGTCGGGATTTTTTGAGCAGTAGTAGGCCATGCAATACCCTGAGGCCAAACCGGTCTGTTCGTCCAGCAATACACAGTATGCACATCACCAATCAGATTGGCATCATACCATTCAGACAATAACCTGGTCCCGTCATTAGATGCACCCTGGTTACCCATTTGTGTTACCACCTTAAATTTTTTAGCAGATTCAGTCAGTAGACGTGCTTCGAAAAGATCATGTGTCATTGGTTTTTGCACATATACATGCTTGCCTAGTTGCATCGCATGATAAGCAATAATGGCATGATTATGATCTGGTGTGGAAACAGATACGGCATCAAAGTTCTTATGCTCTTTGTCGTACATTTCACGCCAGTCTTTGTAATACTTTGCTTTAGGAAAGGCTTTGCGGGAGTTAAGAGATCTTCTATCATCTACATCGCAAAGAAAGCCGATATCTGCTTTCCCGCTTTTAGCAAACATTGCGATATCTGATTCTCCTTTACCACCAGCACCAACACCAGCAACAATAAGCCTGTCGCTGGGTGCAAGAAATCCTTTTCCACCTAAAACATGTCGCGGAACGATCATGAATGCGGATGCTGCAATAGCGGTTGTTTTTAGAAAACTACGTCTTGATGCAGCCTCCTGGTCATTTTTTATTTCTTCCATGGTTCAATTTTGGTTAGGTTACTAAATTATTTTTTTAACGATAGTATATATTTTACCATTTCTTTGGCGTCAGATTTACTTAATGTTGGATGTGGACTCATTGGAATTTCACCCCAAACACCAGATCCACCCGCAATGACCTTGTCAACCAGATGATCAATATCAGCTACAGTATATTTTGCAGCTACACTTATATAAGCCGGACCAACAATTTTGGTTTTAATGTTGTGGCAAGCAAGGCAGTCAGATTTTTTAAGTAAGGCTTCTCCCGGAAGTTCTGCGCTAGCTACTGCTGGAGCAGCTTTAACTGCGGGTTCGACATTTGTTACTGGAGCAACTACAGGTGCATCGGTTTTCAGCTCAGTCATTTTGGTTGTCGAATCGGGTAAGGCTGTAGCTTCAGCCACTTGTGCAGGAGCAGTCAAACCTAACTTTGCAGAATCTGCTGATGCCTTCATAACAGCTCGTTCTTCTGGACTATGGCAGGATGCCCAGGTAAGGGCTAAACAGGTTAGAAAAAGAAGTGGTTTTTTCATTTGTGTATTTGTTTATAAACCTAAAATTTTATTGTTAAATGCTGCATCTCCACCTCCAGATGATGCAAAATCATCAAAAGCCCTATCGGTAACTTTAATAATATGCTTTTTGATAAATTCAGAACCCTCACGAGCTCCCACTTGTGCGTCTTTTATAGAACATTCCCACTCCATCACTGCCCAGCCTTTATAATCATACTGTGCCAATTTACTAAAAATGGTTCCAAAATCAACCTGTCCATCTCCAGGAGAGCGGTATCTTCCAGCCCGATTTGCCCAGCTTTGGTAACCTCCAAAAGTTCCCTGTTTACCCGTAGGGTTAAATTCTGAATCTTTTACGTGGAATGCTTTGATGCGATCGTGGTAAAAATCAATATATTGGATATAGTCCAGTTGCTGTAAAACAAAGTGCGAAGGATCATATAGCAAGCAGGCACGAGGGTGATTGTTTACTTTCTCCAGGAACATCTCGTAAGTAATACCATCAAAAAGATCTTCGCCTGGATGAATCTCGTAACATACATCAACACCACATTCATCAAAAATGTTTAGAATTGGCGTCCATCGCTTTGCAAGTTCTGTGAAGCCAGCATCAACAAGTCCTTCAGGCCGCTGTGGCCATGGGTGGAACATGTGCCATAATAGCGATCCACTGAAAGTGGCATGTGCATTTAAACCTAAGTTCTGAGAAGCTTTAGCTGCATATTTTAGCTGCTGTACTGCCCATTCCTGTCTTGCTTTTGGGTTGTTCTTATATTGATCTGGTGCAAAAGCATCAAAAGCAAGGTCGTATGCTGGGTTAACTGCCACAAGCTGACCTTGTAAATGCGTGGATAATTCTGTGATTTCTAATCCGTAAGATTTTACTTTCCCGGTAAGTTCATCAGCATATGTTTTGCTTTCCGCTGCTTTTTGAAGGTCAATAAATCTTGAGTCTAAGGTAGGTACTTGTATACCTTTAAAGCCAAGGCTTGCAGCCCATTCGCAAATAGCGTCTAATGAATTGAAAGGTGCTTCATCGCTAATAAACTGCGCTAAAAATACCGCAGGTCCTTTAATTGTTGTCATGCTTTTTTATACTTTAAAATCAAACCATTTTTGGTTAGACTGGCTTGAAGCCACCACATTATCTATAAATGCCATCCCTCTAACACCATCTTCAACTTTAGGGAAATCCAGCATTGCTTCAGTAGGAGTGGTGCCATGGATCTTTGCTGATAAGGTTAATGTGAAATTGCGGTATATATTTGCAAATGCTTCTAAATAGCCTTCTGGGTGTCCACCAGGTACACGAGTATTGTGTTTAGCTGCATCTGAAAGATAGGCCTGTCCGGCGCGATAAACCTGAGCAGGCTGATCAAGCCATTTTACCATTAATGTATTTGGCTCCATCTGATGCCATTCTAATCCGCCTCTTTCTCCGTATATTTTTATTTTTAAAGCATTTTCTTCACCTGCAGCTACTTGAGATGCTGAAAGAACGCCACTAGCTCCATTGTCAAATTTTAACAATACGTTTCCGTCGTCATCCAGTCCGCGACCTTCTACTACAATATTTAGATCTGCACAAAGTTTGCTGATCTTGAGTCCTGAAATATATTCTGCAAGTTGTGCAGCGTGAGTACCTATGTCACCCATACATCCGCTTTTGCCACTTTTCTTTGGGTCAGTGCGCCAAGCTGCACCTGCATTTCCTTCTCTCTCAGTGAGTGTGCTTAACCATCCTTGAGGATATTCAACCATCACTTTTCTAACCTTACCCAAAGCACCATCCTTAATCATTTGCCTGGCTTGTTTAACCATTGGGTATCCAGAATAAGTGTGGGTAAGACAAAGTAGCAATCCGGTTTCTTCTACTTTCTGCTGTAATTGTTTTGCTTCTTCTAGTGATAGGGCAATAGGTTTTTCGATCACTACATTGAAACCATTCTCTAAAGCCATCATAGCAGGTCCGAAATGCGCAAAGTTAGGTGTTACGATAGTTACAAAATCTATGCGCTGATCAGCAGGAAGTTTACTTTCCTTTTCTATCATTTCCTCATAGTTCAGGTAGATGCGCTCTTCAGGAAGGAAAAGCATTTCCCCCGATTCCTTCGCTATTTCTGGATTGATACTTAAGGCTCCGCAGCAGAATTCTACCTGCCCATCAATGTTTGCAGCGATACGGTGAACAGCGCCGATAAATGCATCTTTACCTCCGCCTACCATACCCATTCTAATTTTTCTCGTTTTCATTAACTTAAAGTGTTACTGGTTTTATTACTAATACACAAAACAATGGGTTGCCAAAGCGCCGGCTATACCAATTTCCAGGGTATATGTATTTAATACTGTAAGGTCTTTGTTTGGGCAATTCATATCTGGCGGTATAGTGACATAGTTGTGTGCTAAATGTCTTTCGTTTTGTAATATTAAGAAAAAATAAATAGTTAGTGTTCTAAATACACAATTTAGGTAAAAATATAATGTTTTTGTTACTTATGGTGATTATTGTGCCTTTTGCACGTCTAAAGCCTCATATAGGCTGCAAATTGTTTATTTTCTTATGCTGCCAAGCTGATTTGTATTCTTAAAAAGATTTTAAAGAGCTTTGTTTCATTTTTATAACTTTGCCCAATTCAAAAAAATATGGCTGAAAAAATAATAGTATTGGGCTCAAATGGGCAGATCGGTACTGAACTTGTAACTGCACTAAGAAAATCTTATGGAGAAAGTAATGTGGTTGCATGCGATATCCGCCGACCGGATTATGACATCAAAAACTCCGGACCATTTGAGTTTGTAAATGTACTGGAAAAAGAAACCCTAAATAATCTCTTTAATAAATACAAACCAGCTCAGGTTTATCTCCTCGCCGCTTTACTTTCTGCCACTGGAGAACAAAATCCTAAGCTTGCCTGGGATTTAAATATGAATGGGTTATTGAATATTCTTGATTTAGCCATTACCTACAAAACAGCAAAAGTATATTGGCCAAGCTCAATAGCTGTATTTGGTCCAAACTCACCAAAAGAGAATACTCCTCAGTATTGTGTAATGGATCCAAATACCGTTTATGGCATAAGCAAGCTAGCAGGAGAACGCTGGTGTGAATATTATAATCAAAAATTTGGACTGGATGTAAGAAGTATCCGCTACCCAGGGTTGATAAGCTGGAAGGCTGCACCAGGTGGTGGTACTACTGATTATTCAATCCATATTTTTCATGATGCTTTAAAAAAAGGAAGTTATGCCTCTTTTTTAAATGCAGAAACTGAATTGCCAATGATGTATATGGATGATGCTATTCGAGGAACTATAGAATTAATGGATGCGCCATCTACACAAATCGGGATCCGCTCTAGCTATAATTTTTCAGGTGTAAGTTTTACGCCAGAGGTTTTAGCTGCCGAGATCAGAAAATATATTCCTGAATTTACCTTAACTTACACCGAAAATGATCCAAGGCAGCTCATTGCAAACAGCTGGCCAAGATCTATAAATGATAGTTTTGCAGCTTCAAACTGGGGCTGGAAGCCAGAATTTGATCTCGCAAAGATGACAAATGATATGTTAAAGAATTTAAAAAAATAAGTAATAATGGGAAGAGCATTTGAGTTCCGAAAAGAAAGGAAATTTAAACGTTGGGCCAAAATGGCCGTTCAGTTTACCCGTATAGGTAAAGACATTGTGATGGCTGTTAAAGAGAATGGTCCGCATCCAGAAACCAATTCACGTTTACGTACATCCATTCAGAATGCTAAGGCAGTAAATATGCCTAAGGACCGTGTGGATGCAGCTATAAAGAGAGCGTCCGATAAGAGCATGGCCAATTATGAAGAAATTGTCTATGAGGGTTATGCCCCACACGGAGTTGCGATACTGGTTGAAACTGCTACGGATAATACAAATCGTACAGTGGCTAACGTACGCAGTTATTTCAATAAAACCAGCGGTACTTTGGGTAAAACCGGTTCCCTTGATTTTGTATTTAACAGAAAATCAATATTCAGGTTTGTGCCAACAGAGGCAATAAATCTTGAGGAACTGGAGTTTGAACTTATTGATGCCGGACTGGATGAACTTTATGTAGAAGCTGATGAGGATGGGAATGACATTGCAGTAGCTCAAGGTGCTTTTGAAAACTTTGGTCCGCTGCAAAAAGCACTGGAAGAAAAAGGAATCGAATTGAAGAGCTCGAAACTGGAGCGTATCGCACTTTCTCATCATGAAGTAAATGAAGAGCAGGCAGCAGATGTTTTGAAGCTTATTGATAAGCTAGAGGAAGACGACGATGTACAGGCTGTGTACCACAACATGGCTGAATAACCTTATTTATAATTAGAAAATAACCATTGCAATAGCCCGGGCTCCTTAAATAGAAAATCCCAGCTATTGTGATTGTTATCTCTTTTTTAAGTATGGTGTTATTGCTTTTGTCCATATCTCATATCCCGCAGGTTTCATGTGTAGCATATCTGATTGGAAAAGTTCTGGCCTGTTATTCCCGCTGCTATCAAGCATTTTAGAAGTAATGTCTACAAAGCTTGCGTTTTTTTGTTTAGCAATATATTCCTTGATAGCTGCATTTGCAGTTAATACTACATCTGAAAATTTTGCTCTTGAAGGACTTAGTTTCATTGAAACATATGTGATGGTTGTTTTGGGTAAGCCTTTTCTGATATTCGTAAAGAAAGTAACAAACCTATTGTAGGTATCCACCGCACTCACACCAGCAGCAACATCATTCTCGCCACTATAAATAACCACTTGTCTGGGTTTATAATCGAATACCAGCTCCTTGATATAATCATTTGCATTTGTCAGATCTGATCCACCGAAACCTCGGTTTATAGCATTGTAGCTTTTAAAAGTCTCTTCAAGATCTTTCCACATCCTTAATGAAGAACTTCCTACAAATACAATTCCGTTTTTAGGGGGTATTGTAATACTGTCATTTTTTTTGAACTCTTGAATGTCGTTCCAAAATGGTTTGTGTTGCCCGAAAGCTGCTGGGGAAAGCAATAATAATATTAACAAAATTTTAATTGGGTTATACATGGTTTACAAATTTTAGGTCAAGATACAACTCTGGTTTTAAATATTCTACCCGGGCTTCTAATCTTTCTTCAATGAAATTGTCAGTCAACTCTTCTTATGGCGAATATATTTCTTGTACTGAACTGCGACGATTGTGGTGGGATTTTTATTCTTTTAATAGAGGTGATTTGAATCCTAGTTTTTTTAACCCCGATTTAACCTCTGGATTGCTCATGAAGAGCTTCCAAAGCAGACCGCTACGGTAGTTTTCAATCATTACAATTATTGGCCCCTGATCTATAGCCAAATGTGATTTAGCATACCAGTTGTGCGCTTCGCTAAATGCATCTACAAACCCATATTCACTCCACAGGTGGTCGCCTAGATCAAAATAAAAATGCTTAAGTACCTGCATTGAAAATTTTGGTGTATATGGAAATGCGGATAGCGCAGCAGTGGGGGATATTACTCCGAGATCTTCTTCAGGGGAGTGCGCTGCGTAACCTTGCCAGCTATCACTTGCTGTTAGTCCCCAGCAGTTTGCTCCATAGCCCTTGTAATTCTTAGGATTGGCTACAACATATGCCCGGTTTATTAAGGTGTGGTTTTTGTTTTGTTCCCAATAATCTGCATATTTATCTTTCAGTTTGCGCGGATCCAAACCTAAAAAGGAGTATTGTGAGAAGAACAGCGGACCGCCATTGTTAACACCCAGCGGTAGTTTATAGCCATAAAATGTTTTATTGTTTATGAAATATTTACCGCTTGCCCAACCCTTGTGATATACAGATGCCGATATGCTATGTTTTATAGCAGAGGCGGCCAATACGTATGTAATAAGACATTCATTGTAGCCTTTAAGCGGTAAATTCATTTCCCATCCATAGTTTGGACTCCAATGCCAGTAAAGCACATCCTGTCCTCCTTGGGTAAACCAATTCCATTCTACCCTATCCCATAAGTCGATTATTCTTTTTCTTAGTTCTGTTTCTGATGGAGAATTATTGTTGAAATATTGCTTGACAGTAAGCAGTCCCTGGAAAAGGAATGACGTTTCTACCAGATCTGCTCCATTGTCCTTTTTACTGAAAGGGATAGTTTTTCCTGTTGCCCCGTTTAACCAGTGCGGGAATACTCCGTGGTAAGCCTCTGCCTGCTCTAAAAACTGAGTCATCTTTAATAACATTCGCACAGCAGTATCACGATTTATCCATTTTCTATCCACAGCTACTACAATGCCCATGATGCCGAATCCGGTGCCACCTGTAGTTACAATGTCGTTTCCTCCTGGTAAATCCATATTGCTTCTTTCCCTTGCCATACCGCTTACAGGGTGAACGAAATCCCAAAAATACCTAAAGGTTTGTTTTTGGACCAAGTCTAGCAACTGGGGATCACTTAGCCTTTGCTGGATTTTCAACTCAGGCTCAATGCCTGCATTTTTTGGTTGCCCAAATACATGTGTTGTTAACGAAGCCGAAATAAGAAAGAATAAAATAAAACGGCCAATTTTCCTCACTACTACTTTTCTTTTGCCATTACGGGTTGCGGCACCTTTACATAATATCCGGTACCATCATACGTACGCTTTCGCGGATTTGTAGTGCAGGTAACTGAACAGCAACCCTCAAGCTCAGCACCGCAGTCGTCGCATTGGGTTACATGCTCATTGCATTCCGGATTGGCGCAATTGATCATTTTTGGTGTAATCTTGCCACAATTGTAACAAGTAGAAACCAACTTGGGGTTTATAATATTCACATCTACAGCTATCCTGTTGTCGAATACATAACACTTGCCTTCAAAATCTTCGCCTCCGGCTTCTTTACCATATTTGATGATGCCACCATGGAGCTGATAAACATCACTAAAGCCGTGATGAAGCAACAACGCAGAGGCTTTTTCACATTTAATGCCGCCTGTACAATAGGTAAGTACTTTTTTATCTTTGTATTTAGCCAATTCATTGATCTTTTCAGGAAACTCTCTAAAATTCTCAATGTCTAGCGTAATAGCATTCTTAAACCTGCCCAGGTTGTGTTCATAGTTTGAACGTACATCAAGTATGATTACATCTTCCTGGTCTATCATTTTCTGGAAATCCGCAGGCTCAAGATGTTTTCCGGTTTGTGTATTTGGATTAATAATATTGGGGTCCCTAAGGCCCGAGTGTACAATTTCAGATTTATAACGACAATGCATCTTAATAAAAGAAGGCTCTGCTACGTCATCAATTTTAAAGTCTGTTTTAGCGAAGCGCTCGTCTGCCTTAATGGCCAACATATAAGCAGCACAGGCATCTTTTGTTCCCGAAACCGTTCCATTTAATCCCTCTTCAGCAATGATAATACGGCCTACAAGGTTAAGTGATTTACAAAAAGCAAGATGGTCTGTCGCAAATTGATCTGCGTTGGCTATAGGACTATAACAATAGTAAAGTAATGTCTGATAAGTATTCATAATTCATTGATACCGGTGCAAATGGCGTTTAATGCATCACAAAGGTAGGAAAATATGCGACTTTTTTTTAACTTCAACTTTCCTTTATAATAAACACATGACGAAGAAATACACGGCCATATTGGCTACATTACTACTGATCTTATTTGCCGGGCAATTGTCTGCACAAACTGGTAAATGGACCGAGAAAAAAGCGAACGACTGGTATGCAGCACTACCATGGATGGTTGGTGCAAACTATACCCCGGCTTATGCAATTAATCAATTGGAATTTTGGCAATCTGCCACTTTTAATCCTAGTGCGATAGACAAAGAACTTGCCCTTGCAGAAAGCATAGGTTTAACAACACTTCGTGTTTACCTACATGATCTTGCGTGGAAACAAGATGCAAAAGGGTTTAAAAAGAATATCAATACCTTCCTTGGAATTGCGGCAAAACATCATATTAAACCATTATTGGTGTTTTTTGATGATTGCTGGAATGCAGATGGTGCAATTGGAAAGCAACCTGCTCCAAAACCTGGTGTACATAATTCTGGATGGGTACGGAGTCCTCTTCGCCCTGTGCATGACGACCCTAACCAGTGGGGTTATTTGAAAGTATACGTTCAGGATATACTTAAAACTTTTGGAAACGATAAAAGAATCCTGTTATGGGATTTGTATAATGAACCCGGCAATTCCGGTTATGGTAATAAATCCATGCCGCTATTGAAAGCCGTATTTAGCTGGGCCAGAGAAATCAATCCTTCACAACCGGTATCAGCGGGAGTATGGGATGATAATCTTAAAGACCTTAGCGAATTTCAAATTGAAAATAGTGACGTGATTACCTACCACAACTATGATAAACCTCCTGTTCATCAAAAACGTATAGACGAATTGAAAGCTGCTAACCGCCCGCTTATCTGCACAGAATATATGGCAAGAAGGAACGGAAGTACATTTGAAGTAATCCTTCCTATGTTAAAGGAACAAAAAATAGTGGCGATAAACTGGGGATTGGTAGACGGAAAGACCAATACCAAATATGCCTGGGATGAACCTATTAAAGATGGTTCTGAACCTAAACTATGGTTCCACGAGATTTTTAAGAAAGACGGAACTCCTTATAAGAAGGAAGAAACTGATTTGATTAAGTCACTTACTAGTAAAAAGTAATAGGATTACCCGAAGTACCAGAAAAGGAGAATGGTTATTGCAGAGACTGTTATTGCAACAATGTAACCGATTCTGTCTCCTTTTCTGTTGCTTTTAAATTGGTATTTTCTTTTGTATTCTGATGGTAAACGCATGGTATTCTCCTTTTCACTAATGATGATTAACAATTGAAAATTTCCATAAAACTACTCGTGGTGATATGGCTCACCCTTTAGAATGCTGAAGGCCCTGTAAAGTTGTTCAACAAAGAACAGTCTTACCATCTGATGAGAGAAGGTCATATCTGATAATGATATGCTTCCATTTGCTCTTTTGTATACCTGATCGTCGAATCCGTATGGTCCTCCAATTACGAATATCAGATGCTGAATACTTCCAACCATTTGTTTGTTCAGGTAATTTGAAAATTGTACCGATGTATACTTTTTCCCCTTTTCATCAAGTAGTATCAACTGATCTGAATTGCTCACCAGCTTTAAAATTAACTCCGCTTCTTTATTCTTTTGCTGTGCTTCGCTTAGGTTCTTGGTATTTTTAATCTCTGGAATTACAAGCAAGTTAAAACCAATATAGTGTTTTAAACGGCCTATGTACTTCTCTATTCCTTCTAATAGGTATTTGTCTTCCGTTTTACCAACAACGAGCAAGGTTATTTTCATCTAATTCCGTGTTATTACCCAAACTTAGATAAATTTGCTGTAATGGAAAACGCAAAAGAAGGTATTCTTATATCGTATCAAAATAATGTAAAATCTCAGCAAGTCATTATAGATGAGCTAAAACGTAAGCTTAATGAGGTTTCATTATCTAGGCTTGGCGCTTTCATCGCTGAAATTTTAATTATAGCACTTATTATTAATTATGGGTATCATTGGTTTTTTGGACTTTTTACGATCATCCCGATAATTGTTTTCTTGTTTTTGGTTAAGAAACAAACCGCTTTGCAACTTGAGCTTAATTATGCAACTAAACTACTTTGGGTTTACCAGAATGAAGTTGATCAGATTATTTTACGGAAAAATGGGTATGATAACGGTGATGTTTATACTGATGAATTACATCCTTATCTTTCAGATCTTGATATTACAGGCCCGGGTTCTCTTTTTTCCTTAATTAATCGCTGCAAAACACAGAATGGCTTGCAGTTGCTAGCTGGACATCTGCTGAAGCCACTGGGGAGGGATTCCATTTTGCAAAGGCAGGAAGCCATTACGGAGCTTACAGAACATATAGATCAAACCTTTCATTTCAGGGCTCAACTTCAGGATCACAAGCCTGAGCAATTGCTGCTCATTAAAGATAAGCTGGAACGTCTCTTGCCAAAACAGTTGGAATTTACAAATAGCGGCCTTCTTAAATTTTATACTGCTGCTGTACCTTTTATAACTATTGGAGTGCTTATAGCTGCTATTATTTTTCAGGGACTGCTATGGTCTGTATTTGGACTCCTTGCCCTGTTCAATGCAGCCGTAACTTTTTTTAACCTTTCTAAAATAAACCAGGTTTACTACGGGTTTTCGGGAAGCTCTAGCCAGCTTAACTCTTTTTCAGGAACTATTAAGTGGACCGAAGATGTAGATTGGAAGTCAGCTTATATCAAAGCATTTTTTCAAAGCGGCTCATCTGATCTGGCTGTTAGTGCGCAGATTAACAGCTTGGCGGGTATTATTACTGCTTTTGACGCGCGACTAAACGTACTTTTGGGTGGTGTTCTCAATCTTTTTGCGCTTTGGGATCTGAGATGTTCTATTCGTTTAGCCGCCTGGCATAAAAATTCATCTGGTAACTTGGTAGAAGGTTTGCTCCGCATCAGTAAGTTTGAGGAACTGATTTCCTTTGCAACTCTTCATTATAACGAACTGGAATGGACTTTTCCCATCATTAATGATGGTTTTGGTTTTAGTTGCCAGTCGCTCGGCCACCCCTTAATACCGGAACAGGTTAGGGTAATGAATGATTTTGAATTGGCCGCATCCCCAACAGCCGATATTGTTACAGGTTCTAATATGGCAGGTAAGAGTACATTTTTAAGAACGATTGGGATTAACATGGTACTGGCATTTGCAGGGGCACCTGTTTGTGCTACAAGGTTGAACACCTCTATATTCAGCCTCTTGTCTTACATGCGGATCAAGGATTCGCTGAATGATCAGACCTCAACCTTTAAGGCAGAACTTAACAGGTTAAAAATGATACTTGATGCTACAGCTAATGATCCGAATGCATTGGTTTTGATTGATGAAATGCTTAGGGGAACAAACAGCAGGGATAAGTATTTAGGGTCTAAAGTGTTTATTGAAAAACTGATTAGTCAGAAAACGCCAGCGCTTTTTGCTACTCATGATCTCCAGTTGTCTGAAATGGAAGCCGACTATCCTCAGCAGGTTAGGAATTACCATTTCGATATACAGATTGCTGCAGGAGAAATGAATTTCGATTACAAGCTAAAGTACGGTCCTTGCAAAACGTTCAATGCTGCATTGCTATTAAAGGAGATCGGATTAACGCTGGAATCCTAAAATTCTCCCAACTTTATTAAGTCAAGAAAACATTAGCTTCGATATGAAATGCATAAAAATCGGTGTTTAATGGGTGTGTTCTGGGTGTTTGATGGGTGTTGGCTCGGTGTATTCACCCAGAACATACCCCTAGAAGGCCGAAAAGACCCAGAAATTATACTTTTTTGTGTGCAGGTCATATAAATGAGATTTATTTGCTTTCCAGTAAAATATAGTAAGCATCTGGTGGAAGTTGGAGGGAAATATTTCCCTTATCAATCTTTAAAGTTAGTGGTTTCACTGCATATCCGGCTGCGTCTAGCTGGGTTGCATTTTTAATGTACTTATTTCTAATGCCTATGCTTCCAGATGAAGGCATTCCCATCCAAGGCATCTTGCCTGTATTGGTGATCTTAAAGCCCGTAATATCCATGTTATCTCCTTTATATACTGACGCTACTTCATTCCAACCTGTAGGTCTGAAGATGGTGCCTACTTGCAATAATATTTTTTTGGATTTAGTGATGTCCAGTCCGTCCATGCTTACCAGCTCTATTGTAGCATATTCATTGTTCGTCTCAATTGTCACCTCGTCAATTGAAAATTTCTTTTGCTGATCCAGAAATCCACTTATCGCTTTTGCTTTTGGCGTATTGAGAATGAATATCCCTTTTTTATAATCTAGATATTGCTGCCCGCTTATTGACGTTACCGTGTGTGTATTGTTGTTAATAAGGGCTGCGACTTTATCGTCAACTTTGATGTTATCCGTAAGAGTTCCATAAGTTGTGGTTACGTTTCCGGTTAAGAATGTGAGCGGAGAAAGCTCATGTTGACCTTCGCTTCGCCTATCATTAATGACAAAATCTCTGTTGGGGTCAAAAGATTGTTCTTCGAATATTTGTGGAACAGTTCTGTTTAACATACTTTCCATACTTCGTTGTTCGGTTACTGCTCTGGCTTCCTGCACATAACCTAATCTATGGATCAAGGCATTTGCCGGAAACATACCCATCTCTCCCGGCGTAGAGGTCGTCCATCGGTTCAACGGATGCTGCCCATCTAAGTTTATAAAATCAAAATAGGCTGTTTTTGAAAAGGTGGAAGCTGTAGGGCTAAACCAAAAAAAAGCATCCAGTCCGGTTAACCCGCCGTAGGCAGCAATCAGTAATGCGCCTTCTGTTTGGTATTTGTTAGGGAGATTCCAGGCACTTTCGGTAACCATCATAGGGTGACCAGCAACATGCTTGATGTTAGTTGGTAGGTTTTCGGGATTTTTCAATGCTGATGGCGAACCATAGAAATCGCCCGGATCAATGCGCCAGCCACTGTTAGGGCCCTTGTGCTCTGGATCAAAATATTTATTAACAGCCATCACATCAGCCGCAGTGTTTGTCCAACGTTCTAAATCCAGCAATCTGCTTTGAGAAGCCGTACGCCAGTTATTGCCGTTAATTAATTGTTTGCAGCCTAACTCAACGCGGTAATATCTGTTCATTTCCTCATAAAATGAATGCTGTTTAAATGCGTAGAATTCGACCTGGTCTTTCAATAATTGAGGCGTGTCTTTATTGGGTGCCAGGGTCAGGTCATATATAGGAAAAAGATCCATGGTGTCCTTAATCTTTATATCAGGGCGATTTCCATATTTTTTTGTTAGCCATACAGCGAATTGCCGACCAACCATTTTCTTTAGTGCCGGTTTAATGTTGCTCATAGTCCAGAAGAAGGTGGCATCTTCGTTCTCAATTTGAATAATGGAAATTGCAGGCTCATCCTTAAGGGCAATACCTGTATATGGATTTGGAGTGGTGTACAGATAGTTTACCCAAGCTTTGTAACCAGTTTTAAGTTTTTCATTAAAAAATAGCACTGCCCATAGGTCATCCTTCCCTGAATACCCATCAATACCCCATTCTTTAGGAAGCCACCCTCCCACGTGTCCGTTGTGTGGCCAGAAGGGAGATATTACCGTGTATATACCTTCTTTTTTCATTGCTGCTACACAACGCCAAATGTTACGAACTTCTGCTGTATCCACATCTGTGATATTGGTATTTTTACCTTTCGGGTTAATTGAAGCATGGTACCTTACTTGGTTTACGCCTATTTTTGCCAGGAATTTTGCAAGTGTATCTAGTTTTGCATCATTAAATTCCTGCGCCAGGCTTCCCGCATTACAAGACCAGAAGTGTATCTCTTTTCCCTTTGCATTTACAAATGAATTGCCGTCATTGCTTAATCGGATAAATCCATTCTCCCCTGCAAAATCCTCATTCAGGTACCGAAGGTTTAACAAGCCCCCTTCCAAAGATTTGTTATCTGGGTAAGAGAACGTCCACCAACTTTTATCAGGCACCTGCGCTTTTAGCAGTACGCCTGTCGCAACTAATATCAATAGAAGGACCAGCTTTTTTATCATAAAACAACACAAAAACAAAAACCAATAACTTAATACCAAGTTAATACTATTATCGGATATTGCAGAAGGACTTAAGATGATCAAAGCTTCGGATTTTGGGGAGAACTTTCTATGGGGTGTAGCTGTTGCTGCAGCGCAAATTGAGGGTGCAGCTGATCTTTATGGTAAAGGACCTTCTATCTGGGATACTTTCTCTAAAAAGGCCGGTAATGCCTGTAATTTCTATCATAGTTTTAAGGAGGATATCGAGCTGGTTAAATTGCTTGGGTTTCCTGTTTTTCGTTTTTCTATTTCCTGGCCTCGCCTGCTACCTAAGGGAACAGGCACCGTAAACGAAGAAGGCATTCGTTTTTACCACGAAGTGATCGATGAGTGTTTGCGACAAGACATTTTACCTTATGTTACGCTATATCATTGGGATTTGCCCGATGCGTTGGAGCAGGAGGGAGGCTGGACTTCCTTTGGGATAAATAATGCATTTAACGAGTTTGTAACCCTTTGTGCAAGTGAATATGGCGATAAGGTGAAGAACTGGATCATCTTAAATGAACCTTTTGGTTTTACTTCTTTAGGATATATGCTGGGCATACATGCGCCGGGCAAAACAGGGGTAACCAATTTTTTCTCTGCTGTGCACCATGCGGCCATTGCCCAAGCAGATGGGGGCAGGATCATCAGGGCAGAAGTCAGCCATGCAAATATAGGTACCACGTTTTCCTGTTCTGAAGTAATTCCCTATACGCAAAGCGATTCCGATCTGCTGGCAGCAAAACGCATAGATACCTTGATGAACAGGTTATTTGTAGAGCCACTAATGGGGATGGGGTATCCCACGGCCGACTGGGAGTTGCTTGAGAAATTCGCCATTAGCCATTCTACCTGGAGACATACCTCGCGTCTGACTTTTGACTTTGACTTTATTGGACTGCAAAACTATTTTCCACTTACCGTAAAGTATAATGCATTTGTGCCTGTTATACAAGCTTGGGAGGTAAAGGCTAAAAACCGCAAAAAGGCCCATACGGCAATGGGCTGGGAAGTTAATCCAGATAGTTTTTACAATATCATCAAACAGTTTGCTTCTTATCCAGGAATTAAGAGCCTGATGATTACCGAGAATGGCGCGTATTATAAAGATATAATATCGCTGGACAAGCATATTCATGATGCCGAAAGGATCGCTTATTTTGAAAGCCACCTGGCAGCATTACTTAGGCTAAAAAATGAAGGAATAAATATTTCAGGCTATATGGCCTGGACGCTGATGGATAATTTTGAATGGGCCGAGGGATTCCACGCACGTTTTGGATTGGTTCATAATAACTTCAAAACCCAGGAACGAATCATCAAAGACTCAGGATACTGGTTTAAAGATTTTCTGGCGCGGTAAGCAAATCTATAAACTAAACTATTTTTTATATATTGGAATAGTTAAAAGAGAGATATGGATAAAATAGTTGTATTCGAGACTTTTTACAACCCAATTGAAGCGAATATCGTAAAGGCAAGATTGTTAGACGCAGGTGTACAGTGTTTTCTTACGGACGAAAATTTAGTTACCATTAATCCGCTATATACCCAAGCGCTGGGAGGCGTGAAATTGCATATGTTTGAAGGAGATATATTGTTGGCTAAAGATATTTTAATGGATGAAGGTTTTCCCATTGAGCTTAATGACAGTATTGCTGATGAAACATTTGATAGTGAAAAAGTGGATGGCATTGAAAAAAGTATCACATGTCCTATGTGTCATTCTTCGAATGTCGGTTATGTACAAGCCACAAAGAATCGGTTTGGCATTCTAACGATGATAGTTTCCATTGCCTTAGCGGTCTATCCCTTCAGTGTAAGGAAAACCCATCACTGCTTCACTTGCGAAAACGAATTTTAGTAAAAATTAAAAGAGAAATATGGATAAAATAGTTGTTTTTGCTAGTTACTACGATCTAATGGAAGCCCATATCATTAAATCAAGATTGATGGATTCAGGTATTGATTGTTTTTTAGTAAATGAAAACGTTGGCGGACAGATGGGATATAATCAGGCAACTGGAGGAGTAATGTTACAAATGTTTGAGCGCGATGTTGAAAAGTCTAGAATCATTCTAACAGAAGAAATTTAATATTTATAAAATACATCACAAAAAAACTCCAGCTAATAAGGCCGGAGTTTTTTAATAAAGAGAATATATCCCTGCTATGTTATGCGTTTGCAGCTGCTTTTAGAGCGGCTTCTCTTCTGATGATATTCAATGCCCCCCCAGCTCTAAACCAATCAATTTGCTGAGTATTGTAACTGTGGTTAACAATAATCTCTTCCTTAGTGCCGTCGGCGTGGTTCAATACCAGCGTTAAAGGAACATTAGGCGTAAAGGTTGTTAATCCATTGATATCGATCACATCGTCTTCTAAAATCTTATCGTAATCATCCTTGTTAGCAAAGGTTAATCCAAGCATACCTTGTTTTTTAAGGTTGGTTTCGTGAATACGGGCAAAAGATTTTACCAGCACTGCACGTACACCAAGATGACGTGGCTCCATTGCCGCATGCTCGCGACTAGATCCTTCACCATAGTTTTCATCTCCCACTACAATTGAGCCCCAATGCGCCGCTTTATAAGCCCTTTGCGTTGCAGGAACAGGCCCATATTCGCCGGTCAGTATATTCTTTACAGAGTCGGTAGAATCATTAAAGTAATTCACCGCGCCGATTAGCATATTGTTGGAAATGTTGTCTAAGTGACCACGGAATTTCAGCCACGGCCCAGCCATAGAGATGTGATCCGTAGTGCATTTTCCTTTTGCCTTGATCAACAATTTTAAGCCTTTAAGATCTGTACCTTCCCATGCTCTGAAAGGATCAAGTAATTGCAGCCTGTGCGAAGTAGGAGATACCAGTACTTGTATACCACTTCCGTCCTCAGCCGGTTTTTGATAACCTGCATCATCCACATCAAATCCTCTTGGAGGCAACTCAAATCCTGTAGGCGCGTCAAGTTTAACCTGTTCGCCTTTATCATTTGTTAAAGTGTCGGTTAATGGATTAAAGCCAAGATTTCCTGCAATTGCCAAAGCTGTAACTAGTTCAGGAGAACCAACAAAAGCAAAAGTATTCGGATTACCGTCGGCACGTTTTGCAAAGTTGCGGTTAAACGAATGTACGATCGTATTTTTTTCCTGTTCTTCAGCACCAACTCTGTCCCACATACCGATACATGGTCCGCATGCATTGGTAAAAACCTTAGCGCCTATGCTGTTAAATACATCAAGGAATCCATCACGGGCAATTGTAAATCTAATTTGCTCAGATCCTGGGTTAATACAATATTCTGATTTTGAAGTAAGCCCTTTTGAGCTAACTTGTTTAGCAATACTTACTGCTCTTGAAATGTCTTCATAAGATGAATTGGTACAAGAACCGATTAAACCTACGTCGATCTTCATTGGCCATCCATTAGCTTCAGCAACCTCCTTCATTTTCGATATCGGTGTAGCCAAATCTGGTGTAAAAGGACCGTTAAGATAAGGTTCAAGTTCATCAAGATCGATCTCAATGATCTGATCAAAATATTTTTCAGGATCTGCGTAAACTTCGGCATCACCTGTTAAGTGTTCTTTAATGGCATTTGCTGCATCCGCAACTTCAGCGCGGTCTGTAGCGCGCAGGTAACGCTCCATGCTCTCATCGTAACCGAAAGTTGAAGTAGTAGCTCCAATCTCTGCACCCATGTTGCAGATCGTACCCTTACCTGTACAGCTCATGCTAGTTGCACCTTCGCCAAAGTATTCTACAATAGCACCGGTACCACCTTTTACAGTTAAGATACCAGCAACTTTAAGGATCACATCTTTAGCAGAAGTCCAACCATTTAACTTACCAGTCAATTTAATGCCGATCAGTTTAGGGAATTTAAGCTCCCAAGGCAGTCCTGCCATAACATCGCAGGCATCGGCACCGCCTACACCAATGGCAACCATACCCAAGCCACCGGCATTAACAGTGTGAGAATCTGTTCCGATCATCATGCCGCCCGGAAAAGCATAGTTTTCCAGAACAACCTGGTGAATGATGCCTGCACCTGGTTTCCAGAAACCAATACCGTATTTGTTAGATACAGAGGCCAGGAAATCAAAAACTTCCTTGCTTTCTGTATTTGCAGCAGGTAAATCGATCTCCGCTCCGTTCTTCGCCGTAATCAAGTGGTCGCAATGTACAGTA
The DNA here is from genome assembly GCF_054057295.1 of Pedobacter sp. UYP24. Classification (NCBI taxonomy): domain Bacteria; kingdom Pseudomonadati; phylum Bacteroidota; class Sphingobacteriia; order Sphingobacteriales; family Sphingobacteriaceae; genus Pedobacter; species Pedobacter sp. UYP24. The sequence goes on along the minus strand of NZ_JBSRZD010000018.1, from coordinate 15,401 downwards.
GAAGGAACAGCAACTTGAGGTCTTCCAGCTTGCATAAACTGCAATAAAGCCATTTGTGCGGTCGCATCCTGCATCGCAACACGATCAGGAGCAAAATCAACATAATCAGTACCTCTTACAAAAGAAGTGTTGGTATTTCCATCCCAAAGGTGGGTGTAAAGAATTTTCTCTGAAAGTGTTAAAGGTCTGCCTACTAATTTACGTGCCGCCTCAACGCGGGGGCCAAAGTTTGCATACACCTTTTTGATCATTTCAATATCAAAAGCCATTGATAATATGGGTTAAAAGGGTAAGTATTTTATTTATTTGTAGCGAATTTACAAAAAAAAACAGGGGGAGGACCTCATCTGTATATCATTATATTATTTATACTTATTCTAAACAAATATTGTTGTTCTATAATGAACACTATTGTCCGTTTATGAACGCTTCGTTCTGCTTACCGTCTGTCAAAGTACCGTTAAACGACCCTGCATACAGTTGTACGTTTTGGCCTTGAAATGGCTTGGGCAAAGTTGTCAAACCTGTGGTGCTGGTAATGATTCAAAGCAATAGCCAAGCCTAGAAAAATATTCCAGTACCTTTGGCAGGGCATAATACAAACGTGGGGAAGCCTTGAGGCTGTCGTGAAAAACTACTATCGATCCGTTCCGTGTGTGCTTTACCACATTCAAGTAGCACTGATGGGGATCCAGATTCGGGTCAAAATCTCCGCTCAGCACGTCCCACATAATGATTTTCATGTTGGGGTAAGCAAAGCGGATAGCTGAGATCTGAGATTTTTTAATCCGTCCGTAGGGTGGCCTGAAGAGGTTGCTGCAGGTTTGCGACTGGCATTTTTGAAAGTTATCCAAGTACAGCTCATTTGGTGTAATCCAGCCCTTTAAATGATTAAAGGTATGGTTTCCAATGCTGTGCCCAGCGTTCTTTATACTTTCAAAAATGTAGGGGTATTTATAAATATTGTCTCCAATACAAAAAAAGGTTGCTTTTGCACCGAAGCTTTTTAAAGTTTTTAGTGTGAAGTCTGTAACATCGGGTATAGGTCCATCGTCAAAGGTTAAATAAATGACTTTGTGGTCCCGTTTTTTATTCCAGGTAAGCTGAGGATAATACCATTTTAGTAATTGCGGAGATCTGATCAGGTACATGATCAAAGATAGGAAACTGTTGTTGTACCTGAAAATTTACAAAATCAAAAAGTTGTTTATCTTATTATTGTGAAATTTAAATTATGAAAAAGCTTACTATAGCCTTATCTCTTTTCTTAACCCTAGGACTTATTAAAACGTCTGTTGCACAGGAAGTAATTACCATTCAACAAGCTATCGAAAACACGTTAAACAATAACCTTCAAGTTAAAAAATCAAAGCTTAGCGAGGAATTGGCAGATGTGACGCTTACGCAGTCTAAAGCCGCCCTGTATCCAAGCGTAAATGCAGATTTACAGCAACAAATGTCTTGGGGAAGAAATAACCGGGGTACATCAGGGATCTATGCAAACACTCAGAACTATAATTTTGGTCCGGGTGTCAGTGCCAGTGCAGACTTATTTAACGGTTTTACAAAAGTAAACCAGATTAAGCAAAATAAGATTTTACTAGAAGTAGGAAAAGCTAGTACAGAAAAGCTAAAAAACGATCTTATCCTTCAAGTGATCATTTCTTATCTTAATATCCTATACAATAAAGACCGTCTTGTTGCTGCTACCCAGCAATTAAAAGTTGCTCAGGCCCAGTTGGTGCAACAACAGGAATTGCTCAATGTGGGCAATAAGACCCTGGCTGATATAGCAGAAACAAAATCGCTTGTAGCTACTGCAGAGCTTGATGTTACCACAGCAGAAAATGCGCTGACCATTTCTTATTTAACGCTGGCACAGCTAATGGATATTCCATCTGCAACCAGATATGATATTCAAGCCCCTGTACTTTCCATTTTTAATAAACCCTCTACTGCATATAACCCAGAGGATGTTTATGTAGAAGCAGTAAAGGTTTTCCCTGATCTGAAGTTAGCTTCTTTACAAACGGAATCCGCAAAAAAGGGTATTGATATTGCAAAGGGCAATCTATACCCACGTTTATCCATCAGCGGAAGCTATGGAACAGGGTATTTTTATAATTATAATTACTCAACAGGCTTCCCTAATGCAACATTTTCTAATCAGATTAGGAACAACGTTTCGAAAGGATTGGGAATGAGTTTAAGCATCCCGATATTTAATGGTTTACAAGCAAGATCTGGGGTGAAGAGAGCAAACATCAACTTGCTTCAAGTACAGGCTGATGAGCAGCTGGCAAAAAATAACCTAAATAAAGTAATCTACCAGGCAGTCGCAGACCTTAAAGCAGCAGCGAGTACTTACGAATCGACCACAAAAACTTTCAATGCACGTACAGAAGCATTTTCAGTAATTGAGCAGCGTTATAACGTAGGGTTGGTAAACTCTTTGGATTACAGTACTTCGCAAACCAATAAAAACAAGGCTGAAATCGACAACATCCGCGCTAAATATGATTTTCTATTTAAAGCAAAAGTAATCGATTATTACCTAGGCCGTCAGATCACATTTTAAATCTCATGATAACTAATAATACCAGACATAACAATAAATAATAACAAATGAAACTAAAACCGATATTAATTGGGGTTGCTATAATCATAGCTTTACTAGTGGTTGCAAAACTTACCGGCCTTATTGGAGGCAAGAAAGCAGAAAAAGTGACCATTGAAAAAGCCGCAGAAAAAAAGGTTATTGAAACCGTTACCGCAAGTGGAAAGATCCAGCCGGAAACAGAAGTAAAACTAAGCTCTGAAGTATCGGGTGAGGTAATTGAGTTATTGGTAAAAGAAGGTGATGTGGTAAAAAAAGGCCAGTTGCTTTGCCGTGTTAGACCAGATGTTTTGAAGTCGGGTTACGATAGGGCTACTGCTTCTTATAGTTCTCAAAAAGCTGGCGTGGCTTCTTCACAACAGATGCTTGCACAGGCTCAGGGTAATATGGTTAATGCAGAAGCAACCTACAAACGTAACGTAGAGCTTTTCAATAAAAAAGTAATCTCCGCTTCGGAGTTTGATGCTGCTAAAGCTGCTTACCTCACTTCGAAGACCAATCTTGGTCGCGCTAAGGAAGATGTTACTGCTGCTAAATTTATGTTGGCGCAATCTGGTGCAAACGTTCAGGAAGCAGGGGCAAACCTAGCAAAGGCAACGATATTCGCGCCAGTAAATGGGGTGATCTCAAAATTGTCTGTAGAGTTGGGCGATAGGATTCTGGGTACCGCTCAAATGGCAGGTACTGAGATCATGCGTATCTCTAATCTTTCCTCTATGGAAGTGAACGTAGACGTTAACGAAAATGATATTAACCGCGTAAATGTGGGTGATAGCGCGGTAATTGAAGTAGATGCTTTTGCAGATAAGAAATTTAAAGGTATAGTAACTGAAATTGCAAGTTCTTCTAAAGACGTAGGTACTACAACCAGTGTAGATCAGGTAACCAATTTCAATGTTAAAGTACGTATCGTTGCAGAGTCATATAGTAATGTTAAAGGCGGCGCTAAAGATTTGCCTTCACCATTCAGACCAGGGCTTTCAGCAACTGTAGATATAGAGAGTGAGTCGTTAAACGGTCTTGCGATCCCTATACAATGTGTATTTACAGAAGATAAAAATAAGGCGGCAAAAGAGGGGGAAAAGCCAGCTAACGACGCCAATCAAGATAAGCAAAAAGCAAAATTGAACGACAAGACAGTTAAGCAATATGTATACCTGTACAGTGCAGATGCAACGGTGAAGCGTGTTGAAGTAACCACAGGAATCCAAAATGATCAGTACATCATTGTTAAAACTGGCTTAAAAGCCGGACAAGATGTAGTTACTGGTCCATATTCAGCTATCCAGAACAAGTTAAAAGACGGCATGAAGGTTGAAAAAACTACTAAGGATCAGCTGTTTGCAAGCCCTAAGTAAATTTGATATTATCAGTCATTTTAAATAAGTAAATTGCCCCGGTCTAAAACATAAGACCGGGGTTTTTTATTTATACACTATGACACCTAAAGTTGCAATGATTGGCGGCGGTAGCTGGGCTACTGCAATCATAAAAATGCTTTCTGATAATACAACACCTAAGGACATCTTTTGGTGGATGAGGAATTCAGAAGCCATTGCGCACCTACAAAAGTATAAGCACAATCCAAACTACCTGAGTTCAGTAGAGATCCGGATTCCAGAAGACCATATTTCTAACGATCTATCGGCCATTATTGAAAAAGCAGACTATATCATATTAAATGTTCCTGCCGCATTTCTAAAAGAAACGCTGGTGGGGATAACGACAGAACAATTGAAGGGCAAGAAATTTATTTCCGCAATTAAGGGTGTTGTACCCGATGAAAATTTGATCATTGGTGAGTTTTTAAACTGCAAGTACCAGATCCCGTTAGAGGATATTGTTGTAATAAGTGGCCCATGCCATGCCGAAGAAGTGGCATTGGAGAAGTTGTCTTACCTCACCATAGCTTCCGTTAACTTGCCGCTAGCGGCTTTCTTTGCAAGCCTCCTCAAGACGAGGTACATTAAGACAAATATATCTGACGATATCTTCGGTACTGAGTATGCTGCCGTGCTTAAAAACATCTATGCCGTTGCCAGCGGCATTTGTCACGGGGTAGGGTATGGTGATAACTTTCAGGCAGTGCTGATCTCCAATGCAATCAGGGAAATAAAACGTTTTGTTGATGTTGTACATCCTATTAGCCGAGATATTAAAGAATCTGCGTACTTGGGCGATTTGCTGGTAACGGCGTATTCTCAGTTTAGCCGTAACCGTACCTTCGGTAATATGATCGGTAAAGGCTATACGGTGAAATCCGCACAGCTGGAAATGAACATGATTGCAGAGGGGTATTATGCTGTAAAATGCATACACAAGATAAATAAAAAATACAAAGTGAATATGCCCATATGTCAGGCGGTATATTCTATACTTTACGAAAAGCAATCTCCGCATGTAAAGATGAAACAGCTTACCGAACTGTTAAATTAAGCAAACAAAATCTTCCTACAATTGTTTTTAGTATAAACACTAATACTATGAAAACTAAATATTTAAAGGGTTTCTTTATCATTGCCCTTAGTACTGCAACTGCATTTGGTAGTTTCGCACAGGAAAAAAAGAAAACCGTTGGACAGACCATTGATAATACGGCTAAAAAGGTAGGTAATAAAACTGCTGAGGTTGCGGTTAAAGGAAGCGCTAAAGTAGTCGATAAAACCTGGAAAGGTATGATGGCTCCAGATGGTACAAATGTGTATATCGATGGAAGCAACAGGAAATATTACGTGAACAAAAAAGGTGGTAAAGTCTATTTGAAATCATTTCAAATTAAACCAAGACCAGCATCTAACTAAATAAGAAAGCGCTTCAGAGATTCTCTGAAGCGCTTTCTTATTTAGTTATGTAATTAAGATCTGCGTTTTCTATCACTGCTTCCGCTATCACGACGACCGCCTGCACTTCCGCCACGATCATCGCGACTTCTTCCAGAGAAATCTTTGAAACCACCACCGCTGCTGCTGCCACCTTCACGTTTTCCGCTTCCGCCGCTGCTTCTGCGTTCTCCGCTTCCACCTTCACGTTTTCCACTGCCGTAACTACCGCCACCGCCGCTTCTTCTTTCACCACCACCACTAAAGCCACCGCGACTACGACTAGCGCCGCCTCCGCCATCACCTTCAGCAGTTTTTTCAATTCTTACTCCGCGGTTGTTGAATTCAACACCTTTGAAATTGTTGAACAGGGATTCTACAGTTGCATTTTCAACTTCGAAGAATGAATACACACCTTTCAAGTCAATTTTGCCAATGCTTTTTCCACTGATCTTTCCGTTATTGCAAACAAAAGATAATAGATCACCTCTTGTAAAATCATCAACAGAGCCAAGGTTAATGAATAAGCGGGTATAACCTTCACTGTTTCTTGAACCACGTTCTCCACGTTCACCACGCTCTCCGCGTTCACCACGATCATCGCTAGTAGAGTTCAGATCAGGAGCATTTTTATAGTAGTCTAAGAAACGATTAAACTCCAGCGAAGCAAAGCGCTTAATCACATCATCTTTAGATAAGTCCTTAAACTCATCCATGATGCGTGGCATGTATTGTTCAATTTGTTCGTCGTTAACTTCTACATTGTGAACTTTATGAACCAAACCAAACAGTTGTTTCTCACAAACATCAAATCCTGTTGGAAGCTCTGCCTTTGTAAACTGCTTGCCAATAATTCTTTCAATCTGACGGATTTTGCCAATCTCTTTTGAATTAATGATACAGATAGAGATACCGGTTTTTCCGGCGCGACCAGTACGGCCACTTCGGTGGGTATAACTTTCAATCTCGTCAGGTAAAGAATAATTGATTACGTGCGTTACATTGTTTACATCGATACCACGCGCGGCAACATCAGTAGCAATTAACAACTGCATGTTACGGTCGCGGAAACGCTGCATCACCTTATCGCGTTGTTGCTGAGAAAGATCTCCGTGCAACGCATCTGCATTGTAACCATCTTTGATCAAGTGCTCCGCAACATCCTGGGTATCCAGTTTGGTTTTGCAGAAAACAACAGCAAAGATTTCAGGATTAAAATCTACGATACGCTTTAAGGCAGCATATTTATCTCTTGCACGCACAATATAGTACTCATGCTCAATATTTACGTTACCTGCATTTTTGGTACCCATGGTTAACTCTACAGGAGAGTCCATGTAATTTTTAGCTATTCTTCTAACCTCTGGAGGCATTGTAGCGGAGAATAACCATGTTTTTTTGTCATCAGGAGTAGTGGAAAGAATGTCGTTGATGTCCTCCTGGAAGCCCATATTTAACATTTCGTCGGCTTCATCCAAAACTACAAATTTCACGTTACTGAAATCTATAGCCTTGCGGCCAATAATGTCTAACATACGGCCCGGTGTAGCCACAACTATTTGTACACCGATTCTAATTTCACGCAACTGCTGCATAATGTTTGCACCGCCGTAAACGGCAACAACATTAGCACCAGAGATGTTTTTTGAGAAATTCTTGATGTCACTGGTAATCTGTAAGCAAAGCTCTCTTGTAGGGCATAAAATCAGCGCCTGCGGCTTATTGCTCTTAAAGTCTATCAATTCCAACAGCGGCAAACCAAATGCGGCTGTTTTTCCTGTTCCTGTTTGGGCCAAACCAACAAAATCGTTATTGCCCTCTAACAGTACAGGAATACTTTGTTCCTGAATAGGTGTTGGATTTTCGAAACCTAAATCCTTTACAGCATTAACAACGTCATCACTTATCCCCAATTTACTAAATGGGTTTGTCATGTATTATAATTTATTAAGCCGCAAAGGTACAGTTAATAATTGGTATTTTACTGTAACGTAACTAAATAAAAATGAGGAGTTTAATTATCTTAGTCTTTCTGCTGATCTTAACAATTGCTCGTCTTTTGTAATACCCCTCATTGCGAGTGCGCAAAATATAATCGCCAACAGGGGTAAAGCGATGCCCGCTTTGTAAGATGCCAGTTCTAATCCGCCCGGAATTTGCTGGGCGAAATTGAAGGTCCAGAATGAAATTCCTACGATCATGGCGATTAAAGCGCCGATCATCCTTTTCTGAAAAGTCCTGCTTTTGAAATTGAAAATGATCGCCAGGGCCAATATCGCCAGAGCCACCACAGAAATATACAGCGGCCTAAACGAGTCGATCTTTGTGGTCACCCCGTTTTCCTGCTGGAATAACCCAGTAGCCTGGATCCAGAACTCTTTTGTCCCATTAACAGTACCTATAACCGGGACAACTAAAAGTAATAACAATGTTAGCGAAGCTAGCAGCAACCAAACAGACTGAATTCTCTGTATCATATCAATTCCATAATTTTAACAAAGATATTAAAACACCAAAACTAAGCAATCTAAAAATAGATTTAGAACGTTAGATTTGTAGCATTGGACACAACGCGATATTTTATTGAGCTGGCTTACAACGGCACCCAATACCATGGATGGCAAATACAGCCTAACGCCCTTACGGTACAGGAATGTTTGGATAAGGCCGTGTCTACCTATTTTAGGCAACCTGTTGCAACGCTCGGCTGTGGGCGTACCGATGCCGGGGTGCATGCCACGCAGTTCTTCGCGCATTTCGACCTGAATTTTGATGATCAGCAAATCGCTCCTGATGCCTTTACACTGAGCAAAGCAGTTGGCGGAATTAATTCTCTATTGCCTTATCAGATTGCGGTAAAACAGATTTTTCCGGTACATGCTGATGCGCATGCCAGGTTTGACGCAACCGAAAGGGCTTATAAATACTATATTCACTTTCAAAAGGATCCGTTTAAGTTGGATAGATCTTGGTTGTTTAAAGGTAGTTTAGATGTAGCCCTCATGAACCAAGCCGCTGCCATCCTGCTCCGTCACATTGATTTTTCCTGTTTCAGCAAATCCAATACGCAAACCTTTACCAATAATTGCAATATCACTGAAGCCTTTTTTACAAATGATGATGGTGCACTTTGCTTTACTGTTCGGGCCGACCGGTTTTTACGGAATATGGTGCGCGCAATTGTTGGTACACTGGTGCGAATTGGAAAAAATGAAATTAACTTAGCAGAATTTGAATCTATTATTGCCAGTAAGAATAGGAGTAAGGCAGGTCAGTCAGTCCCGGCCTGCGGTCTTTACTTGGTTAGTGTTAAATATCCTTATGCCAATTGATCTATGTCTAAAATAACGGGAGATGTCATAAATGTAGGTTTGCTGAAAAGGGTTTTTCAATATGTTAAACCTTACCAACGAACCTTTATCTGGTCGGTCGTGCTCACCATACTCCTCGCGGTTATTGCCCCATTGCGACCAATTATCATCGGCTATACTTTAGATCACTATATTTTTGCAGGCGATTATCCTGGCTTACTCAACATGACGCTGCTCATGCTTTTCCTGTTGGTTTTGCAAACTGCATTTCAATATAGTCATACATTGCTAACTAACACCATCGGACAATCCGCAGTAAAAGACTTGCGGATCAATGTGTTTAATCATATTACTAAACTAAGGCTAAAATATTTCGACAATACACCAATCGGACAGTTAATTACCCGTACGGTCTCTGATTTGGAAACTATTGCAGAGATCTTTTCCGAGGGATTGATTATGATAATAGGAGATGTACTGATGGTAGTCGTTATTATTGCAGTCATGTTGGCTCGCGACTGGATGCTCACTGTCGTAGTATTATTGCCCGTGCCTTTTCTGATCGTGGCCACCTCTATTTTTCAGAAGGCTATTAAAGTAGCATTCCAGCAAATTAGAACAGAAGTTTCTAACCTTAATACCTATTTGCAGGAACACATTACAGGTATTTCCATTATACAATATTTCGCGAGGGAAGAGCAAGAATACAACAAATTCGTCAAGATCAATGCTCGATACAGAGATGCCAACATTCGATCCAATTGGTACTACTCTATATTTTTCCCGGTTGTAGAGGTGATTTCAGCAGTGTCTACCGGATTATTGATTTGGTACGGTTCCAGGTCTATCCTTGCACACCCGATAAATATAAAGCCAGGTATCATTACAGAATTTATCATGTACCTCGGTATGCTGTTCAGGCCAATCAGGGAGTTGGCAGATAAGTTCAATACCTTGCAAATGGGTATGGTAGGAGCAGAGCGTGTGTTTAAAGTTTTGGATACTGATGATGTTACCGAAGATAAAGGAACCTTCGTGCCACAAAACATGAACGGGGCAATCTCCTTTGAAAATGTATGGTTTGCCTATAATGAAGAAAATTACGTATTGAAGGACATCTCCTTTAGCGTAGAAGCCGGTAAAACTATCGCGTTGGTAGGAGCAACGGGAGCTGGTAAATCTTCAACCATAAATATCTTGAACCGTTTTTACGAGATTCAGAAAGGGGAGATCCAAGTGGATGGCGTGAAAATCCAGGATTATGAATTGAATCACCTGCGTAAAAATATCGCAACTGTATTGCAAGATGTATTCTTGTTCTCAGATACAATCTTTAACAACATTACATTGAATAACCCTGATATACAGATGGATCAGGTGGTGGATGCTGCCAAAAAGGTTGGCGCGCATGAATTTATAGAAAGGTTGCCTGGTGGTTACCAATACAACGTAATGGAACGCGGCGCTACACTATCGGCTGGACAAGCTCAATTGATTTCCTTTATCCGTGCCTTGGTTTACAATCCAGCTATTTTGGTGCTGGACGAAGCTACCTCATCTGTAGATACAGAGACGGAAATGCTGATCCAGCGCGCCATTGAAAACCTGATGCAGGGGCGGACTTGTATTGTTATTGCTCACCGATTGTCTACAATACAAAAGGCAGATCAGATTTTAGTGTTGGATAAAGGCGAGATCAAAGAGGGTGGTACACACCAGGAATTGTTAAAGCTAAACGGTTATTATAAACGATTGTACGACCTTCAATTCAACTCAGTAGGTATCAAAACGCCTGTTTATTAGGGTATTCCGGTTTAATCATATATTATGCCTACCTTTGCTGGTTAATGGAATAGTATATGAGTGATTATAGTGAATTGATATTAAACGACAAAAATTCCGGTAAAATACAAGATCTTGAAAATGCCCTTAATGGGGTTGAAGTAACGTATGCGCTTTGGCTTAATGCCAGGAAGAACAGTCAGACTGGCGAACAGCCGGACAGGCTTGGAAATTATTTCCGTTATTTTTATAATGAAAAGGGTATTCAGTTTTATGTAAAGGATGAACTTCCTCGCGACATCAGAAATGCTTGCTGGTCTGCTTACAGGGCTATCTTCGGAAATTCTTAACCAGTTTTAACCTGGAATAAAAATGGCTGCCCCTAGACAGCCATTTTTTTCGTTTCAGACTTTTTTTATCTAAGCTGGTAAGCAGTTATGCTACTTTGATTGACACCAAAAAGCAGTTTGTCTTTGATCAATAATGCACTTCTTATGTCACCTTGCAGTTTAAAACCAGATGCCGTTTGCGGTACATAAGTGAAATTCCCTTTTCCATCATTTTTCAAAAGTACCCCAAAATTGGCGTCGCTTTTTCCAAACTTTAACCGTGCTTTATTCATGTTTCCGCATAAAAGTAAATCCTTGTTGCCGTCTTTATTATAGTCTACCGTCGTGATGGTAAATATGGGGGCATATTGTACCTGTGCAGGCAAGGTAATCTCCTTAAACTTTCCCTTGCCATTATTAACAAAGGCTACGGTCTTTAAGTAGTTCGCAGACAACTTGGAAGCACCCTGCATCTCCTCAGGTTTAAAAATATCCTTCATCCCGGCATCAGCGTAGCTTTTGTAATCATCAAACCTAGTGCGCATGATACTCATTTGATCTAATAGCTCATCACGTGATACATAAGGATGACTTTTTCCTTGTATATAAAAACAAAGAATTGGATCTACCGAACCATTGTCGTCAAAATCCTTAAAATATAATTCTGCTGGTTCTTTGTCACTGACCTTGCACTGTGTATTTAAACCCATATTTCCTGCAATAAGATCAGGCTTGCCATCACCGTTTATATCTTCCAGCAGGATTTTGTTCCACCAGCCGGAATAATTCCTGCCTAAGTATGCTTTGGTTTTATTTACCAGCTTTCCATTTTCATTGATCATTACCGTAAGCGGCATCCATTCTCCAGCCAGTACCAGGTCTGGTTTGTGATCTCCATCCAGATCGGCCCATTCAGCATCAGTCACCATCCCTATTTTTTGCAGCTGCGGGGCGATGCTCGCCGTCTGATCACTGAAGCCACCTTTACCATCTGCGATCAGTAGATAACTCTGTGGCGTTTCTGGATAACTTCCGGGAATTACCCTGCCGCCTACAAATAGATCGGTAAAGCCATCACCGTTTAAATCGCCTGCGGCCACACAGCCTTTACTGCTTAGCATAACAGGTAATTTAATGGGGCTTTTGCGGAAATTGCCCCTCCCATCACCAATATAAAGTCTGTCCTGCAATAGTGGATCAACTGTTAAATAGTTGCTGTATCCGCCGCTGGCCACATACAGATCTGTCTTTCCATCACCATTGGCATCAAAAAATACGGCATCTGCATCCTGTGCTTTCCCTGAAGCAATAAAAGCGGGATTGGATTTCGCGGTAAAAGAGCCATTCTTGTTTTGCAGGAACAACATCCCATGCTGTTGTTCATCGCCGCCAACATATACGTCTTCCAGTCCGTCGCCATTTACATCGCCTTTAGCCATGCATGGTCCGCCAAAAGAAAGCGGATTGGTGAGTAAAGGCTGACGTTTAAAATCATTGATGCTATTTTTAGGTTGGCTAAAAGCAATTGGAGATTTCGTCTCTATAAATAATGAAGGAGCAGGTTTTTTGGACGCTGCCGGCTGTACCGCGTTTTTTTCTGCAATTAACAGTGTCTGGTTTGTCTTTACTTTGGTTAAGATTTGCTGTTTTCCACTTGCCCATATAATTTTAAGAGAATCTATTTTGGCTTTTTCAGAAAGGCCGAAGTGTAAAACCGGACTAACGCTTGATTCATAACCCCTTGATGGGTTTTGTTCCAGGTATTGTAGCTTGCTTCCGGTGTACAGCCATAATCTTGCGCCAATTCCCTGCGTGTTACGGCCCGCACCATTTAGTTTAACTTTAAGGAACTGATTCTTGTTTTTTTCAGCGGTTCTGTTCTGATACACAAATGCCGGTAAGTTCATGTTGTTCACCACAAGGTCCAGATCGCCATCATTATCCAGATCTGAATATGCCGCACCATTACTGTTGGAAGGAAGCTCGATACCCCAATCTGCTGTTTTATTGGAGAAGGTCAGGTCGCCATTGTTCTTAAATAAGTAGTTTTTTACATTAGAAGAAGGAATCTTATTGATCACCTCCAGCAAGTTTTGTCGGACTATCTCGGGGTCAGTTTGTCTTAAAAAATCCCCTTGAAATTTTAGGAAGTCCATATCGGTGTAATCGCGCAGGTAACCGTTACTAACGAAAAGATCTTTAAAGCCATCATTATCATAGTCGGCAAATAAAGGTGCCCAGCTCCAGTCTGTATTTGAAATGCCTGCCAATTGTCCAATTTCGCTGAAAGTCCCATTCCCGTTGTTAATTTGCAGCATATTGCGCATGTCTTGTTGGTGAAAGCCCAGGTTTAGCCTCAAGTTGTTGTATTCGTAATTATCGGGAGCAAACAATTGTTTTTGACGGTGGTTATCTTCAGGCAGCATATCCAGCGTAAGTATATCGGCCAGTCCATCATTATTAATATCAGCAATATCATTGCCCATGGAAAACATAGAAGTATGGCCGATGCTGCTGCTCAGCTGATCAGTAAAGGTGCCGTTGCCATTGTTAATATACAGGTAATCTGGCGCTGAATAATCGTTAGACACGTAGATATCTGGCCACCCATCGTTATTTACGTCTGCTATTCCGGCGCCTAGGCCATAAATAAAAGAAGTATTGAGTAAGCCGGCCTGATCTGTAACATCTTGGAATACATTATTGTTGTTCTTAAAAAGTTTTACCCTGATTTTTGGTGCTGGTTCTTTCAGTACTGTGCGGGCAGATTGCTCATCTAGCGTTGTAAAAACTTTTGGGTTGTGGTTAAGCAGAAAAAGATCCAGGTCATTGTCCTTATCATAATCAAAGAATACTGCTTGGGTGCTGTAAGAGTCGTCATTCAAGCCATAAGCGGCGGCTTCTTCTTTAAAAATGGGTGCTCCAGATGGGTCATTGCCCTGGTTAATGTATAGTTTATTTTGTCGGTTAGGTGCAGGGAGCCCACCAGAATAGCACTGGTAAATGTCCAGTTTTCCATCGCCGTTTACATCAGCCATAGTTACTCCTGTTTTCCAGGAAACCTCGATTTCGTCAAATCCCGCTTTAGCTGTAATATCTTCGAACACCATTTTACCTTTATTAAGATACAGCTTTGCAGGAGTCATATTTCCTGAGAAATATATATCATCTAATCCATCGTTATTCAGGTCGCCCACCGCCACACCGCCACCGTTATAAAAATACTGGTACGACATGACGTTGGCATGTGCGTCTTCGGTAATGACATTGTTAAAATCGATGTGGGTTTTCTCTGAAGGCAGTAAAATAAAAAGCTTGTTTTCGGCCTGTCCATCATGATTATTTTTGCAAGAGACCAAAAATAAAAGACTCAATGTAAATAAGCCTTGGGTTAATTTAGAGTACTGGTACATTTAGTTACTGATAGTTTAATTTCTGATTAAAGATAATAAACTATTTCAAAAATCATCACGGCCAATACATGGAAATTAATGCTTAAAAGTACGATGAATACAAAGGGTTAGTAAATGTTGATTTGTTGATAAAAACTTAACAAATCCGAACATATTTTTTATTAAATTGTTGTCAGAAAATAAGGCCTAAAAAAGAAGAAAGAATCGGCTGTTAAAAAGAAAAAAGTCCTGTGAGCGGGATATCCGTGAAGGGCAGGCAAAACATAAAAGTAGAAGTGCTCTTTAAAGCGAGGGTACTCAAAAAATTTTTAGAAAATGATAGACAAAAGGAGTAGAAAGCGTAGTTTTTCTGCTCCTTTTTGTATTTTAAAGGGTTCGTTGGCACGATACCCGAGACGGTTGTTATTAATCCCAGTTCGGTGACTAAGTTCCACAAGGAACACTGAAATATACCGGTCTGTTGAATTTATTCTGTTAAAGAATTTAATTCAAAACCCTGGCGGTTTTTAATACGTCAATGAACTTCTGCTGCCCGCTATCCCAGCTGGCAGTTTAAATCTAATATGTCGACTAATTAAAATATTGAAACGGGTGCTATGCCTATTATTTTTAGCTGATCAGCGATGGCGGAGCGCGTTCCGGATGCCAACAAATTGTTCGGATTTAACCGACAGATTGTTATAATTGTGGCTTATAAAAAGCTCGTTTGATTACAGGTACAAATGTAGGAAAAATAGTTGACATTTCCAAATAAAATCATAGATTTTTTTGAATTAAATAGTCTGATTTACAGTATGTTAAATATATTTTTTGCATTTCTGAAAAGGTCGTTTTTATACCTTATTTATTAGCTGTTGTCGTACTATAATTGCCGCTAAAATTTACCAGTAATGTCAATTTTTTTAAAGTCCTGTTAGAAGGGAGTTTAACTCCGGGTTCATTTGTTTCTTGCTCGTGGTTTAGTCGTGGTTTCTGCGACTTAAGGTACCTCATACACGAAGAAACCATGGCTAAACTGCATTTAAACCTCCAATGTGTCTAGTCCTGATATAGCTTTACACTAATCCTGAAAAAACTTGACATCGTCCTAAATTTAACTTTACATGTACTGATTAAACATTACACGCTAA
>NZ_JBSRZD010000017.1:0-42140 GCF_054057295.1 Pedobacter sp. UYP24 | reverse complement strand
CCCATGCTATTTGTAGCGGATGCTCGTATCGATGGTAATGGCAAATTGCGTTTCCAGTTAGGACGGGACGATATTCCTATTTCAAGCCGTATGCGTTTTAATATTATGCTGAATACCGATAAGGAATATGCAGCAGGACTTCGATACATTGTCACCAAATACTTTTCATTATCGACGCATTATGATAGTGATATGGGCTTAGGCGGCGGATTAACACTAACTTATTAATTTAACCAACATTTGTAATCTGAGTTATTCTCGTCAAATGATGACGAGAATAACTCAGATTACAAATGTTGCTGCAATTGCGTTTTGCAAAACCGATTGTACATGACATTGATCCGCATAATCCGGCCATAATTTCAGGACATCTTCGATCTGCCCGATGATCTCATTGGGTTTTTTAATGTACCCCTCTGCCCGATAAAACAGAGCATTTCGACCGGGTTCATGCTGTCTGCTGGACGGCCAACCCGTGCCAACCAGGCATTGATCAAGGTGTTTCCATAACGGTCAGGCAATACATCAGCTAACAGCCCCGGTAAACCCTTAAAGGTTTGGCTTTCTCTTAATTCAGGGAATGAAAGAATCCTTCCGTTAGCTGTGTTAAGGGGTATTTTGAGTGGGGCGAAATCCTAGCCTTTGCGTAAAAAAGAAGGCTCAAACTCGAAATTAGCCACTTGTTTCTCTTCATCCCACGCTATAGCGCCAACACGCTCATTCCAAAGATTAATAAATGCGCTGTTGATCATTGTAAACGGCTTTCTTTTATAAATTGACCAATGAGGATTAAAATCCCCTTATCGCTAATTGCATACCAATCTGTGTTTGTTTTTTCCATCACTAAATGCTTTTAATGTCGTTAATGATTGTTTTTCTAAACAAAAATACAGTTATTTTTAAAAATGACATTGTTTATTAGATCATTAGGTCTATCATATTTACCATCCATCAATGTAGCCAAATGTTGTGGTGCCCGTGCAAAGAGCTGATCATTAGCTGTTAGTACCTTTTATCGTTCATATGACATACTAAAATCGGTCAAAAGATGTACTAAGTGATGTCATATGACATTTTTTGAAACACGCGAATGGGGTACATTTGTATCATATAATAAGGAAGGTAATGGTGTGTTTAGAAGACTGAGACACAAAATGACCATTAAAGCATTGGCCAACTGGTTAAATTAAAACGGCAGCAATAAATTGATTAATAAGAGATTGGGATTAGCAATCTAAAAGTAGCTGGGATAGCTGCTTTGAAAGTTCATTGACGTATTAGTATTAAATCTTAAAAGAAATGGCAAGATATAAATTGGAATAAATGGATGTTTTTCAGGTAATTAGGTTCGGTTGTGGTTTCTTATCATCGTAGGGAGGCCATCTTATCACGAAGGATATTGAATGGTGCGAATATAAACTGACGCGCTAATTGCTAATTTTCCTATTTATTACGGACACTATTTTTCCGTAATCTACCTCATCATAGCGATGCGTGCCTTGTAAGCTATCCAGCATGAAATTTTTCTTTGCTATAAATTTTAAGGGCTTTGGTTCTTCTGCTACGCCATAAAAACAGAATATTGGAATATTTACTTTTTCTACCTCTTTATCTACCTTGTAAGCATAGTTGTCGGCTGAAATGTTAGTGAGATCAGCAAAATGAACTTTGAAGGAGGTTGTGGAAAATGGCGATAGCATCTCCAATGCTATAACACGATGCTTAATCCTATTGGGTAACCTATTGTAAATAAATGGAACTACATCGGCACCAAACGAATAACCGCAAAGATATATCTGATCGGTTTTGTACAGTAGTGTATACCTCCTGATCAAATGGAGTAGGTCATTTTTGGTCTGTTCCGGTGTTTTCTGATTCCAGAAATAGTCTCGTGAATTGATGCCGATGGTATAAAAGCCATTATCCGCAAATTTTTGGGAGAGCGCATCTTCAAATTCTACCCAACCGCCATCTCCTGATAGAAATATAAGTAGTTTTTTTTTAGCAGGTTTTTTTGCTGGATAAAGGAAAATGGGAAGGTTAAGCTCCCTGCGTGCTATTGCGTTATTTTCATGAACCCTTTCGCGCTTAAAAAGGGCACAGCTGCTTAAACTTAAGATCAAAAAAGCTAAATAAGAATAAACAAATATTTTCATTTTAATCTAACTTCGATGTCTGCCTAATCAAATTCATATATCCTTCAATAGCGGCAGTCAAGGTTCTTATATAGTACTTCATTAAATTGCTCATTATTATGCTATAACTGGTGGATACACTAATATATGCCTTTAATAAATAAATCTCAATCATTTATTAAACTAAGTTACAGAGGTAAAAAAACGAACAAAAGGGAGTTTATAAAATATGCCCGTTTTAATATGACTACATTACATCAAAACTTTAGCTAATATGAGAATTGCTGTATTTAGCACCTGTAAATATGATCAGGAATTTTTAGAACGATACAATACCGGCCATGAGCTTGTCTTCTTTGAGCAGGCTTTGAGTTTAAAATCTGTATCATTAACGGAGAATTTTGATGCGTTATGTCTTTTTGTAAATGATAAGACAGATGCTAAGGTACTTGGCGCATTAAAACAAAATGGCGTAAAATTGATTCTTCTCCGCTGCGCGGGATTCAATAACATTGATATGGAGGCAGCAGCAGCATTGGATATTAAAGTTTTAAGAGTTCCCGCTTACTCTCCGGAAGCCGTAGCAGAACATGCTTTAGCTATGGTTCTAACCTTAAATAGGAAAACTCATAAAGCATACAACAGGATTAGGGAAGGTAACTTTTCTTTGGAAGGGCTAATGGGTTTCAATTTGCATAACTGTAAGGTTGCGCTAATTGGAACTGGAAATATTGGTAAGGCATTTTACAAAATCTTAAAAGGCCTGGGCTGTAGGGTTGTAGCATTTGATCCTTATCCAGACAAGGCGCTGATAGCTGATGGGCTAACATATGCAAGTTTGGAAGAGGCAGTATGCGATGCAGAAATCGTATCCCTGCATTGTCCGCTATCCGATCAATCCTTCCATATGATCAACGAACAGACTTTACGTTTTTTCAAGAAGGGTGCGATGCTAATCAATACAAGTAGAGGAGCATTGGTAAATACAGAAGAGGTTATCACTGCACTGAAATCCGGACAGCTCGGGTATTTGGGACTTGATGTTTATGAACAGGAATCCGCCTTGTTTTTCCATGACCTTTCTGGAGAGGTTATTCAGGATGATTTAATTGCCCGCTTGATCTCTTTCCCAAATGTGCTGATCACTTCTCATCAGGGGTTTTTTACCCGTGAGGCCATGCAACAGATTGCAGAGGTCACTTTTTTAAATGCAGATGCTTTTGCTAGTGGAGAACCATTGGCTAATGAGGTCAGGGCTTAACAAGGTTATTTGCCAAGCTAACTTTACCAATCTAACTTTATCAATGCCACTGCCTGACGCCTTAATTGCAAATTTACAATAGCTTTGCCCGATTGTATTTTAATCTTTTTAGTGGATACACATTTCAAATGCCCGGCATTTTCAAGTGTTGCAATTTGCTGCTGTGTGGGGTTTTTTGGTGATCCCATTTTTTTCCAAACTTCGTAGGAATTGCTGTTATTCGCATCTATGAGGTAGATTTTTAATGCTGCTTTTTTTACGGGAATGTTGTCAATAGTAATAGCTACTGCTTCAGGAGGGCCTTGCTTGTCATCGTCATGGTAATTCCAAACCATAACTGCTGCAGATTTTACATCCTTACTTGCCAATGCACCAATATCTGATTGCTCGCCTCTAATGCTTGTTTTAAGTACTTCTTCCAAGGGGTACATGCGGTTGCTTTCACTGACAATTCGTTTTCCTTTCATCATTCCAAACATCCTGAAAACATTAAGCACAGGTTTGTCTACTCCATTGGTAGCCAAGTCTCGAAAACCATAAAACCAGGGTTGGTTTTCGAATTCGAACGACCAAGACACTGCGCCTAAAAAGTTGGCTTTAGTTTGGTCTGCCAGTAAATATTCCCTGGCAAATGTAGCTGCAGTATAACTGGAATACATGGTGCCATTGCGGTAAGCATTCTCAGGATTGGTTGTCATCCCGCAGGCTGCACAGCCCTCCGGGTCAGACTCGCCAATAATAATAGGGAGGTCTTTAGTTTCGGGGTAAGACCTTGTTATTCTAAAACCTGTTTCTATATCGTTCAGTTGCGGCATCATGTCCATGCGCACTACGCCGTTTATTAGCCTCGGTGATCCTTTAGCATGAAAAAGCACGGCATCAAGAGGCGCACCCTTTTCGCCCGTAGCGTAATTAGTGCCCGATATACAATGTTTAATAAAGTTATTTAACCAGTCCTGCGCATTTTTGGAACGTGTGCCGGCGATGTCTAGTCCCCCTACTTTTGCAGTCGGCAAAGCTTTTTTTACACCATCTGCAGCGTAATCATACAGCTTAAAAAATTCTTCCTGAGTACCTTTCCAATATCCATTGGGCTCGTTCCATACTTCCCAATACCAGCTTTCTACTTCTTTCTGGCCATAACGGATTACGCAATGCTTTACCCACTGATACACCAACTCGCGCCATTTATTATAGTCTTTTGGCGGGTATGCCCAACCGGTCATAATATCAGAATAAGGATCGCCGGGTTTCCAATAGTGTCTGTAAGGTTTGGGATGTGTGGAAAGGGCTTCTGGCATAAACCCGATCTGGGCAAGTGGCTTCATGCCTCTTTTAAAGTAAGTGTCAAAAATGCTATCAATAATTTTCCAGTCGTAAACTGGTTTTCCAGCGGCATCTTCGGTGTAGGCATTAGTAGAACCCCATTTTAAAGCACCGATACCATCTCCGCTAACGAGCAGACTGTGGGCGCGAACATAAACTGGAACGGGACTTAGGTTGGCAATTTCTGTTAACAGCTTTTTACCGTCTTTCATGTACGTATAGTTTGGCTCATCATAACCAAACCATGCCCACACAGGTTGCATGGGTGCTATTTCTTTATTAAGGTCTACCGTAATTGCTGCTTGTTTTACTATTTCCTGGCTATGCGCAGGCACTGTAGCAGAAAGCGAGATGGTTGTCAGTAAATAAAGAAATCGTTTATACATCATACGAGTTGAGTTCAAAAAGTAATTATTTTACTACCGTTCAACAAAGTCGCTAAAAATTATGATACTTGGCATTCCGTTAGCCAATTTTTTCAAAAAGCTTTTTATTCAAAATCAATTACCTTTACCCCCGTGGAAGATCATATCATTAGCGTTAAGAACCTTAGTAAGCAATACCAGACTTCTCAGGCATCCGGTGTGAAGAACATTAGTTTCGACATTAAGCGGGGTCATATTGTTGGGATTATAGGCGAAAGCGGCAGCGGAAAATCAACACTCCTTAAAAGTATTTATGGATTGATCAAAGCTGATGAAGGAGAATTGTTGTTTAATGGGAAAAGGATTCTTGGTCCGGATGAGCAGCTCATCCCCGGGCATAAAGAAATGAAAATGGTTACCCAGGATTTCGCACTTAACATCTACGCCAAGGTATATGACAACATTGCTTCTATGCTATCCAATACCAATGTAAAATCCAAACAAGAGAAGACACTGGAGATTATGGAGCGGCTTCATATTGATCACCTAAGTGATAAAAAGATAACGGAACTAAGTGGGGGGGAGCAGCAGCGTGTTGCCATAGCTAAGGCATTGGTTAGCGATACCTCGGTATTGTTGCTCGACGAGCCGTTTAGCCAGGTAGATGCACTACTAAAAAACCAATTAAGGGCAGATATTAAACGCATAGCCGCCGAGACAGGTATTACGGTAATCCTGGTATCGCATGATCCGGCAGACGGGCTTTTCCTTGCTGATGAATTACTGATCTTAAGACAAGGTGAGCTGTTGCAGCGTGGTGCGCCCGCTGATATTTATAACCATCCTGATCATATTTATACTGCACAGATATTGGGTAATGCCGTAGTACTAAACGCTGATGAAGCATTGAAACTGGGATTAACCACCATTCAGAAATATGCCTTGTTTTACCCAGAATGGGTAGAACTAAAAAATGGCTGGAACAGCAGGCGCTTTGAAGTTTTAGATGTGTATTATAAAGGGTTTTACGAAGAGTTGTTACTGGAACGGAACGGTGTTAAAATACGAGCAATACAATTGAATAGAGGAGCGCATAAAAAAAACGACCATGTTCAAGCGAGCATTGGTCGTTTTTTAGAATATGATTAGAATTGGATTTTAAGGGATATATTTTGATGCAATCACAACTACTTTTGCTGTTACCACCTTTGTAGGCTTTATAGGTTTTGAAGCTTGTAAGTCTGAACTTTGAATAGCTATAGCTATTCCGCCCTTGAATAATTCATAGCTGTAAGCATCTACATCGTAGACGTAAGGAAGTTGTATATAACTTCCACTATTTAATGGATGGGATAAATAAACTAGAACTCCTTCATCATCAACAGTTACCTGATCAATATCAGAACGCCTCCACTCGTATGTATAAGTGAACCCATCTGCACTCAAAATCCATTGATTTGGCTGAATGTCAAAGTTGTACGTTCGGTTAGGGGTGTCCTGTAAAATGGTGTCTTTTTTGCACGACACCAAGCCCAGCGTGGTGGTACAAAGGATTAAAAATAGGAGCTTTTTCATTGTGTGTTGGTTTTATTTGTGTGTACAGCACATCATGCAAATCCTTTGCCACAAATAGAAAATTAATTATACCAGGTATTCAAATAAAGTCTGGTCGTTATTTAGCTCAATGATCTCGAATTTAAAAGCTTTCATCCGCTCTACCAATGCCTGATAATCATCGCTGTTAGTCAGCTCAATTCCCACAAGTGCAGGGCCATTCTCTCTATTGGTTTTTTTAATGAATTCAAAGCGGGTAATATCATCATGCGGACCTAATACATTGTTTACAAACAATTTTAAAGCTCCCGGCCGCTGCGGAAAGCGCACAATGAAATAATGCTTTAAGCCTTCATATAAAAGAGATTTCTCTTTGATCTCCTGCATGCGCTCTATATCGTTATTCCCGCCACTTATTACACAAACCACCTTTTTACCAGCAATGGTATCTTTGATCTGATCCAAAGCAGTTACTGAAAGTGCCCCGGCAGGCTCTACAACTATTGCGTCCTCATTATAAAGCTTTAAAATGGTGGTACAGATCTTTCCTTCTGCAACCAATAGCACATCGTCCAGGACCTCCTTACAAAGCTCGTAGGTTAGATTTCCAACCCGCTTTACAGAAGCACCGTCAACAAAGCGGTTAATCTCTGGCAGGGTAACTGGTCCACCATGTTCAAAAGCCTTAAGCATAGATGGGGCACCTTCAGGCTCAATCCCAATCAATTTTATTGCAGGATTTATCCCTTTCAGGTAACTGCCAACACCTGCGGCTAATCCACCACCACCAATGGGCATAACCACAACGTCAACATCGGGTAAGTCTTCCAGTATTTCTACGCCTACAGTACCCTGGCCTTCAATAATGCTGTAGTTGTCAAATGGCGGGATGAAAGTCATGTTGTGCTCCTTGGTATAGGCGAGTGCCTCCAAAAGGCAATCGTCAAACGTATCGCCTACCAATACCAACTTAACGCTTCCGTTACCAAACATCTCTGTTTGCTTCACCTTTTGCCTGGGTGTAATCTCAGGCATAAAAATTACACCTTTAGTGCCCAGTTTATCACATGAAAAAGCAACTCCCTGAGCATGGTTGCCGGCACTCGCGCACACAATACCTCTGCCCAGTTCTTCTGCGGTTAGCTGACTGATCATGTTGTATGCACCCCTTAATTTATAAGACCGTACCACCTGCATGTCTTCCCGCTTCAGGTATACTGCGCAGTTGTACTTTTCAGATAGTTTAGGATTATAAATTAAGGGCGTGTGTTTTACAACATCTGCTAAACGTAATGATGCTGCGCTGGAATCTAATTTCAAATCAATAGCTGTTATATGTTTTTAGCCAGCCAATCGCCAACCTCACTGGTTTTGTAAGCTTTGTTAGTTCCCGATAAATCTTCGGTAACAATACCTTCTGCCAAAGATTTGTTTACGACAGACCTGATCAGTTCAGCTTCTTCCGTTAAACCAAAAGCATCTTCAAACATCATCGCTGCAGAAAGTACAGTAGCCAAAGGATTGGCAATGTCTTTACCAGCTGCTTGTGGATACGAACCGTGTATTGGTTCAAACAAAGAAGTATGAACACCAATAGAAGCGGATGGCATTAAGCCCATAGAACCTGAAATTACAGAAGCTTCATCGGTTAAGATATCACCAAAGAGATTTTCAGTAATCAGTACATCATAAGTATTTGGCCATTGTACCAATCGCATAGCAACTGCATCAACAAATTCATAGCTTACGGTTACTTCTGGATAATCTTTTTCCATGTCCTGTACCGTTTCTCTCCATAGGCGTGAGGTTTCTAAAACATTAGCTTTATCTACGCAACAAAGCTTTTTGCCTCTTGTCATTGCCATTTCAAAACCTAGTTTAGCAAGGCGCTGAACTTCTACTCTTGTGTAGGTACAGGTATCAAAGGCAGTATTGCCATTGTCTGTTCTGCCTCTTTCTCCAAAATAAATACCGCCGGTTAGCTCACGAAGGATGATCAGGTCAGTTCCTTCTATACGCTCTCTCTTTAGAGGCGAGTTATCAATCAAAGAAGGGAAGGTAAAAGTAGGGCGAACGTTAGCAAAAAGGCCTAATTTTTTACGCATTTTTAAAAGACCTTGCTCTGGTCTTACCGTTGCTTTTGGGTCATTGTCGTATTTCGGGTGACCAATTGCACCAAATAATACAGCATCTGCGGCCATACATATCTCATGTGTGGAGTCTGGATAAGGTTCGCCAACAGCATCAATGGCACATGCTCCGGTTAAGGCAGGTGTCCAGGTAATTTCATGGTTAAATTTCTTTGCAATGGCATCAGATACTTTTACGGCCTGATCTATTACTTCAGGGCCTATTCCATCACCTGCCAAAAGGGCTATATTTAATTTCATACGTTGTTAAAATGTTTTAATGTTTATGGTTGTTGCTGCAGGCAGCTATTTTTATTAAATGATGTTCAGCATTTTCTGGGTAGCTTTTATGGCCGATACAGTTTGATCAGAATCCAGCCCCCTGGTAATAAATATCCTAAGGTCAATTTCCCAGGTAATGATGGTTTCGCAAAGGGCATCAGAGTTACTGCCGGGTGCTATGCGTACTGCATAATCTATTAGTTTCGGTAAATCTCTGCCTTTCTTTTTATAAACGTTTGCCAATGCATTCATAAAAGCGTTAAACTGCCCATCACCTTGTGCATTTTCTTCAAACTGCTCTCCATCAATTGATACGGAAATTGTTGCAGAAGGGCGTAAACCCATGGCATTCATCAAAGCATAAGATTTTACAATTACCTTTTCTTCATAAAGATTACTGTCAAGCACGTCAGATATGATATAGGGTAAATCCTCTTTGGTTACCGTTTCTTTCTTATCGCCCAGTTCAATTACACGTTGGGTAACTTTCTTTAAATCAGCATCGTTTAGCTTTAAACCGAGTTCCTGTAGGTTTTTCTCAATATTGGCTTTACCCGATGTTTTTCCAAGCGCATAACTGCGTTTTCTTCCGAAACGCTCTGGCAGCAAATCGTTAAAATACAGGTTGTTCTTATTGTCTCCATCAGCATGTATCCCTGCAGTTTGCGTAAATACATGGTCGCCCACAATAGGTTTATTAGAAGGGATCCTTACGCCGGAAAACGTTTCCACCAACTTACTTACCTTATAAATGGAAGATTCGTTGATCTGTACTTCCACCTCTGGTGCAAAGTCGTGAATCACAGCAACAGCACTGGCCAATGCTGCATTACCAGCGCGTTCACCCATACCATTTACAGTTAAGTGTAAACCGCTGATGCCTGCTTTTACGGCTTCCAGTACGTTTGCCGTTCCAAGATCATAATCATTATGCGCATGGAAATCGAAGTGAATGTCCGGGTATTTTAAAGTTAGCTCTTTTATAAATTGATAACTTTCGTGCGGCGTTAAAATACCCAACGTATCTGGTAGCAATATTCGTTTTACAGGTTGTGTTGCCAGGAAATCCAGGAATTGGAGTACATATTCCGGAGAGTTACGCATGCCATTACTCCAATCTTCCAGGTAAACATTGGTAGCGATATTATGGCTTGCTGCCAGTTCAATAACGTGCTTAATCTCTGAGAAATGCTGCTCTGGAGTTTTCTTTAGTTGATGTGTTAAATGATTTAAAGAGCCTTTAGTTAATAGGTTTTGCACCTTAACCCCGGCATTTACCATCCAGTCTATTGAAACACCATTGTCTACAAACGCAAGCACCTCAATCCTGTTGGCATAGCCATTGGCATGTGCCCAGCTCAATATAGATTTAACAGCTTGAAACTCTCCTTCAGAAACTCTGGCCGAAGCAATTTCTACCCGGTCCACATGAAGTTCTTCCAGTAAAAGCTGGGCAATGGTTAACTTTTCAGAACTAGAAAAAGACACTCCCGATGTTTGTTCCCCATCGCGGAGCGTTGTGTCCATTATCTCTATTTTCCTTCTTTCCATTTACGGCCCTGGTTAGATTGGTAGCTGTGCGGCAAATTCCTCAATTTCAGGTTTTATGCTTTGCAGGTAGTCAATGTCATCAAATCCGTTAAGCATGTTGTGCTTTTTATACGGGCTAATCTCAAAAATTTCTTTTTCTCCGGTTGCTAAAAGCGTGATCGTTTGGTCAGCTAAGTTTACTTCCAGTTCTGTGTTTGGATCAGCAAAAATCGCTTCGAAGATCTTTTCAGCAAATTCCGGACTAACCTGCACTGGCAGTACGCCGATGTTGAGGCAGTTATTTCTAAAGATATCTGCAAAGAAACTGGATACTACACACCTAAAGCCGTAATCGTATACTGCCCATGCAGCATGTTCTCTTGACGATCCTGAACCAAAGTTCTTGCCGCCAACCAAAATTTTGCCGCTGTAAATAGGGTTGTTCAATACAAACTCAGGTTTAGGCGTATCGTCGCCGTTGTACCTCCAGTCGCGGAACAGGTTATCTCCAAATCCTACACGCTCTGTTGCTTTTAAGAAACGCGCAGGTATCAATTGATCGGTATCCACATTCTCAATCGGTAATGGAACTGCAGTACTCTTTAATATATCAAATTTATCGTAAGCCATTTTAATGTTGTTTTGTGTTCTACAAAGTTCTTTTGATTGTTCTTAGGCGTTGGCAGTCTCCAAATCCTGCATCATGGTTCTTGGATCTGTTACTACCCCAGTAATCGCTGCTGCTGCGGCAACAAGCGGACTAGCAAGCATAGTTCTAGAACCTGGGCCTTGTCGCCCTTCAAAGTTCCTGTTAGATGTACTCACCGCATACTTACCTGCAGGTATTTTATCATCGTTCATAGCTAAACAAGCAGAACAGCCAGGCTGGCGTAAAACGAAACCAGCATCATTTAAGATGTCCAATAAACCTTCTTCTTTGATCTGGCTTTCCACAATGTGAGAACCCGGAACCAACCATACGGTAACGTCATCCGCTTTATGCTTTCCTTTTACCAATGCGGTAAAGGCCCTAAAATCTTCAATCCTTCCGTTGGTGCAGCTGCCTACAAATACAAAATCAACTTTTTTACCGATCATAGAATCACCCTCAGAGAAACCCATGTAGCCTAAAGATTTTGCATAGGTAGTAGCACCACCTTCAGCATGCTCAGCATCAGGAATTTCTGTAGAAATGCCCATACCCATACCCGGGTTTGTACCATAAGTGATCATTGGTTCAATTGAAGAACCATCGAAAGTTAATTCTTTATCAAAAACAGCATCAGGATCAGTCTTCAAGGTTCTGTAATAAGCTAATGCCCTATCCCATGATTCGCCTTTCGGACTAAACTCTCTGCCTTTAACATACTCAATTGTAGTCTCATCAGGAGCGATCATACCACCGCGTGCACCCATTTCAATGCTTAGGTTACAAACCGTCATACGGCCTTCCATAGTCATGTTTTCAAAAACATCACCTGCATATTCTACAAAATAACCGGTAGCACCAGAGGTAGACAGTTGTGAGATGATAAACAAAGCAACATCCTTAGGTGTAACGCCAAGGCCTAATTTACCATTCACATTGATGCGCATTTTTTTAGGCTTAGGCTGCATAATGCATTGCGTAGAAAGCACCATTTCTACCTCAGAAGTACCGATACCAAAGGCGATTGCACCAAAAGCACCATGCGTAGAAGTATGGGAATCTCCGCATACTATAGTAGCACCGGGTTGCGTAATGCCGTATTCCGGACCAACAACATGCACAATGCCGTTTTTCTGGTGACCTAAACCCCAGTGGCTGATACCGTACTCGTTTGAGTTTGATTCCAGTGCCTTTAGCTGATTAGCAGAAAGTGGATCTGCAACCGGCAAATGCTGGTTAATGGTTGGTGTATTGTGATCTGCCGTAGCAAAAGTACGCTCCGGGAAAAGAACTTTAATTCCTCTGCTTTTTAATCCTAAAAAGGCTACAGGGCTGGTTACTTCGTGGATAAGATGGCGATCAATAAAAAGCACATCAGGGCCACCTTCTATTTTACGTACTACGTGAGTGTCCCACACCTTGTCAAATAATGTCTTGCTCATTTTTGTTTAGTTATATATTGTTATTTACAAAAATTGGTTATGCCAATTGTTGCTTACCCATCATTGCTAACAGGTCGTTATCATTAATGTCTATTTTTTTATCAGCTAAAGTAAGGAAGCTGTGGTATACCAAACTCAGTTCTTCTTTGCTCAGGTTAAAGCCCAAACGCTCCAGGTGAAATTTTAAAGCATGCCTGCCACTACGCGCAGTAAGCACAATGCTTGCATCAGGGAAACCTACATCTTCTGGTCTGATGATCTCATAATTTTCGCGGTTTTTAAGGAAACCATCCTGGTGTATCCCAGAGCTGTGCGCAAATGCATTGCTGCCCACAATGGCTTTGTTAGGCTGTACCGGCATCCTCATTTGCGAGCTTACCATACGGCTAAGCTCATAAAAGTTCTTAGAGTTGATGTTGGTATATAAACCTAATACCTGGTGTGTTTTAAGGATCATGACAACCTCTTCAATAGAAGTATTACCTGCACGTTCACCAATACCGTTAATGGTACCTTCAATTTGGCGGGCACCATTTTGTAAACCTGCAATGGAGTTGGCAGTAGCCAAACCTAGATCATTATGGCAATGCACAGAGATGATGGCCTGATCTATGTTTTTTACGTTTTCTTTAAGAAACTTGATCTTGCTGCCATATTGGTCTGGAAGGCAATACCCATTGGTATCAGGTATGTTTACCACTGTAGCGCCTGCAGCAATTACGGCCTCAATCATTTGAGCCAGGTAATGCACATCAGCTCTTCCAGCATCTTCTGCATAAAACTCAATGTCCTCTACAGATTTTTTGGCGTATTTAACGGCCTCAACCGCACGTTCCAATATTTCTTCTCTTGTGCTGTTAAATTTATGTTTAATGTGCATGTCAGACGATCCGATACCAGTATGGATGCGGGGTCTTTTTGCATATTGTAATGCGGCAACTGCCGAATCAATATCACCTTTGTTTGCACGTGTAAGCGCACAGATGATCGGCTCAGAAACAGCTTTAGAAAGCGCAACTACGCTCTGGAAGTCGCCCGGACTAGAAATCGGGAATCCTGCCTCGATAACATCAACACCAAGTGCTTCCAGTTCCTTTGCTATCTCAACTTTTTCTGGTGTAGACAACTGGCATCCAGGTACCTGTTCTCCATCACGAAGCGTGGTGTCAAACACATAAACTCTATTTGGATCGTGTAGCATATTTCTTAGTGTTTAATTATTATATGATTTTGTGCAATAAATATATTCTTCTTCATGGTATTATACGCGCTCCAGTAAACTTTCTGCTGATTTTACTGCGCCATTTTCTAATAAAATTCTTTTTTCTATACATTCCGGTAGTTGAGATTCAAAATGCCCCACGTAAATTAAAGTGGTTCCATTTTTACAAAGGTCATCAACCAGTCTGTTAAAATGTTGTGTTTGTTGCTGGTCTAAACCCTGACAGGGCTCATCCAGGATCAATAGTTCCGGGTTTTTAATAATCGTTCTGGCCAGCAAAGCCAGTCGCTGTTTACCCAAAGGCAATTCGTTCATCAGCACTTTGCTGTGCTCGCGCAGGCCAAAATAGTCCAATAGTTCATTAACCTGCCCGGCCCTGGTAGAACCCGGTTCGCAAAACAAGCCTGAGCTGTCGTAAAATCCTGAAGCAACACTTTGCCAAACCGTTGCAGATGGGTCAAAGTACCAGTGTAATTCCGGTGATATCAGTCCGATGCGTTTTTTGATGTCCCAGATGCTTTCTCCAGTACCTCTTTTATAACCAAACAGGCTGAAATCATTGGAATATGCTTGTGGATGATCGCCACAAACCAGGCTCAATAAGGTTGATTTGCCAGAACCATTTGGTCCTTGCAGCAACCATTTCTCACCGGGCTCTACTATCCAGTTGATGTTTTTAAGTACCTGCTTATCTCCATAACTAATGTTTACATTGGTCATTTTGATTACGCTACCTAAAAAAGTAGAATTAGGACTTTCACTTAAAAAGATAGGAACAGGTTTAGTTGTAAAGTCGTTAGTACGGCCAGAAATGCGCTCATCTGCAGAAATCTCTATTATCTTTCCATTCTTGATCTCCGCAAAGCGATCCATACATAATGGAATTTCTGCATCATTACTAATCAGGATCAATTGTGTTCCTTTAGCAGAAACTGCATTCAGTAAAATGTTCAGGTTTTCCCTGGATTGTTTATCTAAACCATTATAAGGCTGATCAAGGATTAGCATTTGAGGCGCTAGCCATATCGCTTTTACCAGTTGTAATTTCTTATGTTCTCCGCTTGATAACTGGATTAGGGTAGAATCCAACAAGTCAGAAAAGCCAAATTCCTTAACAATCTTTAACGCATCGTTAAATGAAAGTTGCTTTTTTTTACCGTAGTCTTCTAATTCTGCGCGGACGGTAGCGGTTACCTCGGCCGACTGTTTATTATACCGCTGCTGGTAATAGAAGTTGGATTGGCCTTCTAAATCTTTAAACTGGTACCAGTTGGCCACATAATGTATAACCGGAGGCAGAGCTGCCTCCGGATTAAGATTGATCTCTATATTGCCATTTGCCTTGATCAAACCGGCAATGGCTTTTGCAAGTGATGTTTTTCCACTTCCACTTTCTCCGCATACCAACCAGTTCTCCGACGGATATATAATCCAGTTCAGATCCTGCAATACCGCTTTTTGACGGTACCATAGGTTTAAGTTGGTGATATGGACGACGGGGTTGGACATCTTTTCTTGCTTATGCTGTTTTGATTGCTTTCATTGCAGTCATTGCTTTTCTTAAAGTAGCACCAATAACTTCCACTTCGTGTGAGCGGATAGTTTCATTTACCGATATAAGCGCCCTATTGTCAACCGCACCATCTTTACCTTCATTAAAGTTCTTACCAACAAGGTCAGTATCTACCTTTTTCATGAAGTCCGCCAATAATGGCTTACACGCCTGGTCAAACAAATAACAACCGTACTCTGCAGTATCAGAAATTACGCGGTTCATTTCAAATAATTTTTTACGGGCAATAGTGTTTGCGATAAGTGGAGTTTCGTGTAGCGACTCGTAGTAAGCAGATTCTGGCTTAATACCAGCTTGTACCATAGTTTCAAAAGCCAACTCAACACCAGCTCTTACAAAAGCAACCATTAAAGTATAGTTGTCGAAATATTCTTGATCGCCAATTTTAACATTACCTGCCGGAGTTTTTTCGAAAGCAGTTTCGCCAGTTTCAGCACGCCATGCCAAAAGGTTTTTGTCGCCATTAGCCCAGTCTTCCATCATAATGCGGCTAAACTCTCCGCTCATGATATCATCCTGGTGTTTCTGGAACAATAGGCGCATAATGTCTTTAAGCTCTTCAGAAATTTCAAAGGCTTTGATCTTGGCAACATTGCTTAACCTGTCCATCATGGCGGTAATACCACCTTGCTTTAACGCTTCAGTAATAACTTCAACACCATATTGTACTAATTTAGAAGCGTAACCTGCATCAATACCTTTCTCAACCATCTTATCAAATGATAAAATAGAACCTGTTTGCAACAAACCACAAAGAATGGTTTGCTCGCCCATTAGATCTGACTTTACTTCAGCAACAAAAGATGATTTTAAAACACCGGCTTTATGACCACCAGTACCAACACAGTAAGCTTTAGCTTGCAATAATCCCTTTCCTTCAGGATCGTTCTCAGGGTGAACCGCGATAAGGGTTGGTACACCAAACCCCCTAACATATTCTGCCCTAACTTCACTACCCGGACATTTTGGAGCTACCATAATTACCGAAAGGTCTTTACGAATCTGCATGCCTTCTTCAACGATGTTAAAACCGTGTGAGTATAGCAATGTTGCACCTTGTTTCATCAATGGCATAATTGCATTAACTACGGCAGTATGCTGCTTATCAGGAGTAAGATTGATGACCACATCAGCAGTAGGAATCAATTCTTCATAAGTACCTACAGTGAAACTGTTCTCTGTAGCATTTTTCCATGAATCTCTTTTGCCTTCAATAGCTTCTTTACGTAGCGTATAAGAAACATCTAAACCACTATCTCTTAAATTTAAGCCTTGGTTAAGGCCTTGTGCGCCACAACCTACAATTACCAGTTTTTTTCCCTTTAAGGCATTTACGCCATCTACAAATTCAGAACTGTCCATGAAGTCGCAGACACCCAGTTGGTTTAATTTTTCTCTAAGAGGTAGCGTGTTAAAATAATTTGACATCGTTTTATTGTTTTTTGATTATTAGGTTCTTTTTAATAATTAAATAATTCTTTTAATGACGCTTGCGGCCAAGCCTTGCAAGCATCACTAACTGGTTTACATGGTAAATACGTTTTTCTCCTGATCAAGAAACTCGTTCTCAATAACATCTTGTCCGGGTTCTTCGCGTTCAAACTCTCTCAGCTTAGCATTAAAGCCTTCACTGTCTTTAATGATTGCTACCCGCGCACTGCGTACAAATTCAATCAGTCCGTAAGGCTGCAACACTTCAATCAGTTTATCAGTCTCTTCCCTGTGCCCGGTGGTTTCAAATACAGTATAATCTTTTCTGATCACTACTGCCCTTGCACCATTTTCACGTAGCAGGCGTTCTACTATAACTTTCTCTACAATGGTATCTGTTGGTACCTTATAAAGCGCCAGTTCCTGCCAGATGATGTCTTCATTGGTATTAAAATATACCTTCAATACCTCTACCTGTTTTTCTATTTGGCGGGCAAGCTTGCGTACCACGTCTTCAGATTCTGTAATGACAATATTAAAACGGTGAATGTGCTCAATCTCAGAAGGGGAGACATTCAAACTTTCAATATTGATCTTTCTTCTTGAAAATATAATGGCGATGCGGTTTAACAAACCGATCTGGTTCTCTGTATAAACAGTAATTGTAAATTCCTGCTGCTGATTGTTTTCTATAATAGAATTGCTCATGATCTTTAATTATTTAAGTCTGATTTCACTTACACTACATCCTTGTGGTACCATTGGGAACACATTGTGCTCTTTAGTTACCATCACTTCTAATAGGTAAGAACCCTTGTGGTTAAGCATCTCTTCTAAAGAGCCTACTAAGTCGTGGCGCTCTGTAACCTTCTTGCCTTTAATGTGATAAGAATCAGCAAGTTTCACAAAATCCGGACTTTTAATATCTACAAATGAATAGCGTTTTTCATTGAACAACTGCTGCCATTGGCGAACCATGCCTAAGAATTGATTGTTCAGGATCATGATCTTCACATCAACGCCAGACTGCATAATGGTACCCAACTCCTGTAAGGTCATTTGGAAACCACCATCTCCAATAACGGCTACTACGGTACGATCTGGTGTGCCAAACTTAGCGCCTATAGCGGCCGGTAAGCCAAAACCCATAGTACCTAAACCACCGCTGGTAATGTTGCTTCTGGTTTTGTTGAAATGCGCGTAGCGACAAGCCACCATTTGATGCTGACCAACATCGGTAACAATTACGGCTTCACCTTTGGTTAGTATATTTAATTGGTTAATCACTTCGCCCATAGTCAACTCTCCAGTAACCGGGTTTAGTTCATTTTGTATCAAAGTTTCCTGCTCAATTTTATCAAAAGCGCGAAACTCGTTTACCCATTCTGTATGTTGTTTTGCTTCAACCAATGCAGTTAGCATAGGCAAGGTTTCCTTGCAATCTCCCCAAACAGGAACATCCGCTTTCACATTCTTGTCTATTTCTGCAGGATCGATATCCAGATGTATTACTTTGGCTTGTTTAGCATATTTGTCTAGGCGACCAGTTACCCTGTCGTCAAATCTCATTCCGATAGCAATTAACACATCACAAGAGTTGGTTTGAACATTAGGCCCATAGTTACCATGCATACCAAGCATACCTACATTTAATGGGTGATCTGTCGGGATCGCGCCAGCGCCTAATATAGTCCAGGCCGCAGGAATACCGCTTTTTTCTACAAAAGCTTTAAACTCTTGCTCTGCACTACCCAATAATACACCTTGACCAAACAAGATAAAAGGTTTTTTGGCGGAGTTGATCAATGCCGCAGCTTCGGCTACATATTCTTTCCTTACATGAGGCTTCGGTCTGTAGCTACGGATGTGATTACAAGGAACATATCCTTCGTAATCAAATAACTGCATCTGAGCATTCTTGGTGATGTCTATCAGCACAGGTCCTGGACGGCCGCTTTTTGCAATATAAAACGCCTTAGCTAAAGCTACAGGAATTTCACTCGCATCAGTTACCTGGTAGTTCCATTTGGTAACAGGAGTGGTGATGTTGATCACGTCAGTTTCCTGGAAAGCATCTGTACCCAAAAGGTGAGCAAAAACCTGCCCGGTAATGCAAACCATTGGCGTACTATCTATCTGCGCATCGGCCAAACCAGTTACCAGGTTAGTAGCACCCGGACCGCTTGTAGCAAATACAACACCTACCTTGCCCGATGTTCTGGCATAGCCCTGAGCGGCATGTGTTGCGCCTTGTTCATGACGAACCAATATATGTTGTAATTTTTCATTGTAATCATATAGTGCATCATAAATAGGCATGATGGCACCTCCAGGATAGCCGAAAACGATATCTGTTCCTTCGGCAATTAATCCTTCCAATAAAGCTACAGAACCCGTTACCGATATAGTTTTCTTCGGTTCAGTTTGGGTGGTTATTTCTGCTTGTGCTAATTCCATATTCTTATTTTTAGTATAAGTTCTTAATAATTATCCCGTGAAGGCATCTGTTACGCAGCCTTCACTTGCGTTACTCACTTGTTTAAGGTATTTGTATAAAACACCTTTTGTGACGGGTGGTGGCAACTGTTTCCAAAGGGATCTGCGTACGGTAAGCTGTTCATCAGTTAAATTCACATTGATCGAGTTCGTTTTGGCATCAATCGTGATGATGTCATCATCATGTACCAGTGCGATATTACCGCCATCCCATGCTTCAGGAGTGATATGGCCCACTACAAATCCGTGGGTACCGCCAGAGAAACGACCATCAGTAATCAATGCAACAGATTTACCTAAGCCAGCTCCAATAATTACAGAAGTTGGTTTAAGCATCTCAGGCATACCGGGGGCACCTTTAGGGCCCACCTGCCTGATCACTACAACATCTCCGCTCTTTACTTTTCCACTTTGTATACCTGCAATCAGGTTTTTCTCGCCATCGAATACACGTGCCGGACCAACAAATTTCTCTCCTTCTTTACCGCTGATCTTTGCAACCGAGCCTAATGTAGCCAGGTTACCGTACAGCATTTGAAGGTGACCAGTTTGCTTTATTGGTTCAGTAACCGGGAATATGATTTTCTGTGTTTCAAAATCAAGATCAACCGCATCAGCAATGTTCTCTGCAATCGTTTTGCCTGTTACAGTCATGCAATCACCATGGATCAGGCCTACTTTTAATAAATATTTTAAAACAGCAGGTACACCGCCTATAGCATGCAAATCTTCCATTAAATAAGCACCGCTAGGTTTTAGATCGCCCAATACCGGCGTACTGTCGCTAATCTTTTGAAAATCTGCTAAAGTAAGCGACAAGCCAACAGATTTAGCTACTGCGATTAAATGAATTACTGCATTGGTAGAACCGCCCAAAACCATAACGGTAACTATCGCATTGTGAAATGCCTTCTCGGTCATAATATCCGATGGCAATATGTTTTTCTCCAGCAGGATTTTAATGTATTTACCAGCTTCTATGCATTCATTCTTTTTCTCTTCGCTAAGCGCCGGATATGAAGAGCTATAAGGCAAGCTCATACCCAAAGCCTCAATTGCCGAAGCCATCGTATTTGCAGTGTACATGCCACCGCAGGCACCCGCACCCGGACAAGCGTTTCTAATTACACCCTGAAAATCTTCTTCGTCAAGATTGCCGGCAAGCTTTTGTCCCAATGCTTCAAATGCGGAAACAATGTTTAAAGCCTGGCCTTTGTAATTCCCAGAGTGGATGCTGCCGCCGTATACCATAATAGATGGGCGGTTTAAACGGCCCATTGCCATTACAGAACCAGGCATGTTTTTATCGCAACCAGGAACGGTGATTAAAGCATCGTAATATTGTCCGCCACAAATGGTTTCAATGGAATCTGCAATCACATCTCTGGAAACCAGGGAGTAGCGCATACCATCAGTGCCGTTAGACATTCCATCGCTTACACCAATGGTGCCGAAGGTTAATCCCACCATATCGTTTTTCCAGACACTCTCTTTCACAATCTGTGCTAAACTGTTTAAGTGCATGTTGCAGGTATTCCCATCGTAACCCATGCTGGCAATACCTACCTGGGCTTTATCCATATCCGCTTTGGTTAAACCAATTCCGTATAACATGGCCTGCGCTGCCGGCTGTGTAGGATCCTGTGTGAAAACTTTACTGTATCTGTTTAATTCTGGTGTTTCTGACATTATTTAACTATTTATTATTATTCACTTATGTTCAAAATCAAATACTTACTAGTTAACCGTTAGATTATTGTTTCATAGTTTTGTTTATCCAATACCAGGCTCTTATAAGTTCGCTGTATGGTTGCACCTGCACTTTCAGTCCACGTTAACGGGAATACATAATCATCTACCGATGCCAGACCTGCAATTTCAGTAGCGGTACCGCATAAAAATGCGCTATCTGCATGCTTTAGGTCTTTAACCGTTAAGTGCTTCTCTGTAAGTTCTATATCCAGCACCCGGCAAAGATCAATTACAGTCGCCCTGGTAAGGCCGGGTAAGATATTGCCAAGAGGAGGTGTAAACAGGCGGCCGTTCTTTTCTATAAAGATATTTGCGCCTGGTGCTTCCGCAATGTTTCCATTCATGTCAAGCAACAAAGCTTCATCAAATCCTTTACTTTTAGCTTCTGTAGCGGCAAGGATGGAGTTTACATAATTACCACTTGCCTTAGCCTCCATAGGAGTAGATTTAGGGTTTGGCCTTTCATAGCTAGATATGCCCAATCTAAGTAGCTCGCTGCCCGAATAGGCGCCCCATTCCCAGGCACATATCATAATAGAAGAATCCTGTGCGGCGACTAAAGTCATGCTTGGCGGGCAGTATATAAGCGGTCTGATGTAAGCATCTTTCAGGTTGTTCAACTCTAAAAGTTTATAGGTTTGCTTGATCAGATCATTTACATTCCATTTAAAGGGGATGTGCAGTAATTCTGCAGAGCGTTTTAACCGCTCAAAATGTTCCCTTGCTTTAAATATTCGGGTACCGTTGTGGGTATTATAAGCCCTGATGCCTTCAAAAACCGCATATCCATAGTGGAGCGACTGTCCGTATAGATCAGTAGTTGTATCAACTGCCCTTTCGAACTGTCCGTTTATGAATAAGGTGGTTTCTGAATTATAGTATTGCATTTAGCAGGTATTTAATTTTAATTTGGTTTGTTCATTAAAAAAGCGCCATTTTGGGTGGCGCTTCGTATATTTTGTTTTATATGTTATAGCTGCGCCTGATGCTTCTGGTTTAAGAGAAGAATTACGTTAATAATGACAATTAGTAATATGCTTGCTATAATATTCATGTTGTTAATACTCGTGTTATTTTATAAAAACCAATTTAGTGCTTGCTATTTAAACTATCAATAGGAGATGCAAAATAAATGAAAAAAAATATTATACTGCTATTTGATTAAAAAACGATATAATGTATCTGATAAATCTACAATAACCTATCTTAAAGTGGAGGCTACTATACCAAATATGAAATCGGTATTCGGTATAGATGTTATGCTGACATTATAAATAATTGTATTTTCTGCGTAAAACGCTCAAAGTGGCAGTCAATGTTGTAAAAAAAGGATTGAAAATAGGTTATAAAAAAAGCCCTTTGAAAGTTCAAAGGGCTTTTTAATATGATGATTTCTAAATACTAAACAACCCCTTCGGCCAACACAATAATTTTGTTTTTTAAAACCTCTACCACGCCACCTTTAATAAAAAAGGTATCTTCAGTAGCATTAGTTTTAATAATTACCGGTCCATCTTCTAAAGTCGAAATAATAGGAGCATGGTCTTTCAAAATCTGGAAAGAACCCATAGTTCCCGGTACAGTAACCGAAGTTACTTCGCCTTCAAAAACTTTCTTGTCTGGTGTTAATATTTCTAGTGTCATTATTAAATGTACTTTATGCGTTTGCTTCAGCTAATAGTTTTTTACCTTTTTCAATAGCCTCATCAATGTTTCCAACTAAGTTGAATGCAGCTTCAGGATATTCATCAACTTCACCATCCATGATCATGTTAAATCCTTTGATGGTATCTTTAATGTCAACCAATACACCTTTTAAGCCAGTGAACTGTTCAGCAACGTGGAAAGGCTGAGATAAGAAACGCTGAACGCGACGGGCGCGTGAAACAATCAGTTTATCTTCTTCAGATAGCTCGTCCATACCTAAGATGGCAATGATATCCTGCAATTCTTTATAACGTTGTAAAGTTTCTTTAACTCTTTGAGCTGTATTGTAATGCTCATCACCTAAAATAGTTGGAGAAAGGATCCGTGAAGTAGAATCCAAAGGATCTACCGCTGGATAGATACCTAACTCAGCAATTTTACGTGACAATACAGTAGTTGCATCCAAGTGGGCAAATGTAGTAGCCGGAGCAGGGTCAGTTAAATCATCCGCAGGAACGTAAACGGCCTGTACAGATGTAATTGAACCACGTTTTGTTGAAGTAATACGCTCTTGCATCAAACCCATCTCAGTAGCTAGCGTTGGTTGGTAACCTACAGCTGAAGGCATACGGCCTAAAAGTGCAGATACCTCAGAACCAGCCTGAGTAAAACGGAAAATGTTGTCAACGAAGAAAAGGATGTCCTTTCCAGCGCCTTCGCCATCACCATCACGGAAATATTCAGCAACCGTTAATCCTGATAATGCCACACGTGCACGTGCACCAGGAGGTTCGTTCATTTGACCGAATACCAACGTTGCTTTAGATTCTTTTAATTTTTCAATATCAACTGTTTTTAAGTCCCAGCCGCCTTTTTCCATAGAGTGAAGGAATTCTTCACCGTAGTTAATAACGCCAGACTCAATAAATTCACGTAAAAGGTCGTTTCCTTCACGAGTACGTTCACCAACACCGGCAAATACAGATAAACCTGCATAAGCTTTCGCGATGTTGTTTACCAACTCCATGATCAATACAGTTTTACCAACACCCGCACCACCAAACAAACCGATCTTACCACCTTTTGCATACGGCTCTAGTAAATCGATTACTTTAATGCCAGTAAAAAGCACTTCAGTTTCAGTAGATAGCTCATCAAATCTAGGAGGAGCATTGTGGATTGGACGGCCACCTGTTTTGTCAACTGCGTTGATACCATCAATAGCTTCACCTACAACATTGAAAAGACGACCTTTAATTTGATCACCAATAGGCATTTTAATAGGAGCACCGCTATCTATTGCTTGCATTCCACGAACTAAACCATCGGTAGAGTCCATTGCAATTGCACGAACGCGGTCTTGTCCAAGATGTTGTTGAACTTCTAAAACGACTTTCTGTCCGTTTTCTTTTGTAATCTCTAATGCAGAGAAAATCTGAGGTAAATGAGCATCGTCAGCAAAACTCACGTCAACTACCGGTCCTATAATCTGCGCTATTTTTCCAATGTTAGGCATAAATTGTTTTGGGTAAATTTATAAATATCAAATTGTTAAAGGCCGTTTTGTAAGCCCGCAATTCGGTTTGCAAAGTTAAAATTTTTATACAAGAATTGCATATATAAATAAAAAGATTTTCCACAGATGTTTTAAACCAATTTATCCTATCTTAACACATCACAATTAACTACGCTTAAATCCATGAAAACCATCTTAGTAACAGGCAGTAACGGACTCCTTGGTCAGAAAATTACAGCGCGAATATTGCAAACCAAACAGTTCGGTTTAGTGGCTACTTCAAAGGGTTTAAACCGCTATCCTTTTACGGAAGGTTACACCTACGCCGAAATGGATATCTTAAACCCAGCGCAGGTACGTGAAGTGATTGAGCATTATAAACCCGATGCCATTATCCATACCGCAGCAATGACTAATGTGGATACCAGCGAAGCCCAACCCGAACTTGCGCATCAGCTAAATGTTGATGCAGTAAAAACACTAGCAGGTATCGCTGAAGAGCACCATATCCAGCTGGTGCACTTATCAACAGATTTTATTTTTGATGGCGCCGATGGGCCTTATGATGAGCTGGCGCCGGGCTGTCCGCTAAGTC
Source organism: Pedobacter sp. UYP24 (assembly GCF_054057295.1). Lineage (NCBI taxonomy): Bacteria > Pseudomonadati > Bacteroidota > Sphingobacteriia > Sphingobacteriales > Sphingobacteriaceae > Pedobacter > Pedobacter sp. UYP24. The sequence goes on along the minus strand of NZ_JBSRZD010000017.1, from coordinate 17,235 downwards.
ATTATGGTAAAACCAAGCTGGCCGGGGAAGAGGTTATCAAAAATACACCCTGCCGCTGGGCAATTATCCGTACCATTTTAGTTTACGGTATAGTAAGCGATATGAGTCGTAGTAACATTGTGCTTTGGGCAAAAGGTGCATTAGAGAGCGGAGCGCCTATAAACGTAGTGAACGATCAATGGCGTATGCCTACGCTGGCAGAAGATCTGGCCAACGGTTGTCTGCTTGCGGTAGAGAAGGATGCCTATGGCGTATTTAACATTTCCGGTAAAGACATGATGAGTGTAGCAGAGTTAGTGGGGCGCGTAGCTGATTTCTGGAAACTGGATAAAAGCATCATTACAGAAGTAAGTTCTAGCAGTTTAAATCAAACCGCAAAGCGACCTGTTAAAACGGGCTTCATCTTAGATAAAGCCATTAATGAGTTAGGCTATAAGCCCCATACATTTGAGGAGGGTTTGAGGCTTATAGACAAACAGTTAAACATTCAAAGATAGAGGCAGGCTATGCTTGCTCCAGATCAGCAATAATCAATTTCTTCATTTTCATGAGTGCTTGCATGGCGCGTTGACCCTTTTCAGGATTGCTGACTAGCGCACCCAGGTTTTTAGGAATAATTTGCCAGCTCACCCCATATTTATCAACTAACCAGCCACATTGCACTTCCTTGCCGCCATTGGTCGATAGCGTATCCCAGTATTTATCAATTTCAGCCTGATCTTCACACGCTACTACCAGCGATAAGGCATCAACAAATTGAAAGCCATGGTTGGCAGAGCTGTCCATCGCCATTGCGATAAAATTTTTGATCTTAAACTGACCATGCTTAACTAAGCCAGGCTTATCTTCATCACCTTCTGCGTACTCCATGATGCCCTGAATGCTTGAATCAGAGAAAAGCCCGGTGTAAAAATGCATTGCTTCACTTGCTTTACCTACATTTTCGCCCGTAAACATTAACGTGGGACTAAACTTTTGAGGAGTGTCAGCCTTGCTGCCAGTATACAATTGCCAGTTGATACCAAATTTATCCTGTACCCATGCATATTTCGGGCTCCAGTCGTAGCTTCCTAACGGCATAAGCACTTGGCCATCAATAACGAGTTTGTTATAATATCCTTCAGTTTCTTCTGCTGTTTCTCCAATTACCATAAAAGAAATGGAGGGGTTGGGTACAGATGAAGGGCCATCATTAAGGAGCATCAACTTTTGTCCGCTTAATTGGATTTGTATCACATAAAAAGAACTTTGGATGATACTGCCATCGCCAAATGCATTGATGTAAAAATCAGCTGCTTCTGCTACTTTGCCTTTAAGCGTAAAGCAAGGATAAATTTGGTTTGTTAATGTTTCCATTTTTTCTAAATGAGTTTAAACAAAAATACAATTGCTGCTCCAAATTATTGAGGTTAAACACGACAAATATATGGGTAGTATGCTACAGGAATAAATCAATTTATGTTCAGTCTCCATTTTGTTATTATAGGGTATCTCTAGGGCATATCTAGGGCTTACTTAGGGTCTATATAGGGTTATTGACCGATTAATACTAATGAGATACCTATAAAAGTATTAATAATATATTTAATAAAATAAAACAGATATAGAATTGAATACGTATATTCACTGCTTAACTAAGTATATAATTTATGGGAATACTATTAAATGGGCCTAACGGGCCAGTAATTGGTAAAGTAGGAGCAAATGTTTCCTACATGCTCAATGGTCGGAATGTTATCCGGATTCATCCGAACAAAGGGAAGAGAAACGTAAAATCGCTCAGTTTGAAGCAACAGGCAAACTGCATGCAAATGAGTGTGATTAACGAACTTTTTGAAGAACTGAAACCATTATTGAAAGTAGGATTCAGCGCTGCTGCTGCCGGTACTGCTAAAAATTATCATAATATAGCAACTGCATTGAATAAGCCTGGTGCATTAAAAGGAGAGTTTCCAAACATAGAAATTGACTACCAAAAGTTGTTGATTAGTATAGGTAATTTGCCGCTGCCTTCGACTACAGCTGTTGATCTGGATGGAGATAACCTGATTTTTAGCTGGTCGACTGATCAAAATGAAGTTGGAATATCTCCACAGGATCAGGCGATGATATTGGTCTTCTTTCCCGAAAATAAAGAGTCTATCTCGTTTTGTTATAGTTCGATGAGAAGTGAGGGCCAGAAAATAATTGCATTGCCGGATTACCTTAGTGGGAAAGTGATGGAAACTTACCTGTCTTTTGTATCTGACGACAGAACCCGGGTAGCTACTAGTTTGTATATGGGCAGAATTAATTAGTCAGCTTTCTTTGTTAGACATAGCATGAGAATTGCAATTGATTGTCAATATTTGGGTTCCATTGCTTTTGGCTGGCTTTTAACTTTATATTTGGTCAAAAAAATAGCATATGGCATTACAGATAGGAGATGCAGCTCCAGATTTTAAGTTGTTCAGTTCTGAACTAAAAGAAGTTTCATTATCAGATTACAGAGGAAAGAAATTGGTAATTCAGTTTTTTCCAATGGCTTTTACAGGCGTGTGTACGGCACAGCTTTGTACCATGCGTGATAGCTTTGGATATTATACAGGCATGAATGCAGAGGTAGTAGGTATTTCGGTGGATTCGCCATTTACATTGGCTAAATTCAAAGAAGATCAATCTTACCAGTTTCCATTGCTTTCAGATTTCAATAAGGAAGTTTCTAAGGCTTACGGTGCATTTTACGAAGATTTTGTATTCAATTTAAAAGGGGTTTCCAAGCGCGCAGCGTTTGTAATTGATGAGCAAGGCACGATTATTCATACCGAAGTTCTGGAAGATGCAGGTAATATGCCCGATTTTGAAGCAATTAAAAAAGCAATAGAGGGTTAATTATCAGTTTGTTGAAGTGATGCGCCTAGTAATTTTTTCAAAAAAATTGCTAAATTGAATCTCAAGCGTTACTTTTGCAGTCCGTTAACGAAACGGGAGATGCGTAAAACATCTTAAAATTGCATTTGTAGCTCAATTGGATAGAGCATCTCACTACGGATGAGAAGGTTTGGGGTTCGAATCCCTACAAGTGCACCAATGAAAAAGGGAATTTCAGCAATGAGGTTCCCTTTTTTATTCATATATCTGATATTCAGATTATTACAATTTCTTTGGATTGGCTAATTTGTGAACTATAAAATTTTAGTGTTTTTAGGGATTTTTAAGTACTATTTTATTTAATATGTTGATACTAAGTAGTCGTCATTGTCTATTTTACCCGTCAGTAGAAGTTCCTTAGTGTTATTTAGCCTTTCAAATGTTCTTCTATACTTTTAAAGATTTGCGATTGTGTATTTGAAGCTTCGCCGAAATGTTTATTATAAATATGTTGTGAGACCAGATGAAAAATAGATAAATAAAATTCTCCAGGGATTAACTGTATTAACTCTTTTATTACCACTTCATCTAGAGAATCGGCTCTAACCCGGAATTTGCAACCATTTATGCAGTGATAGTAATGGTAATACGTATTTCTACCCTTCGAGGCGTTGATACTAAAGATATTTGATATGAAGGCACAAGTTATTAAAACGTTCGATCAGCTGATCGAAGCAGAACATGGACAGATTGGTACGGATAAAAGAAATGCGTTTGAAGAGAATGCACATCGTTTTATCATCAGTGAAATGCTGAAGGAAGCACGTAGGGAAGCGAAAATTACCCAGCAGGAACTGGCCGATAAGACTGGTACCAAAAAGAGCTATATCTCAAAAATTGAGAATGGTAAAGGCAATTTACAGCTTTCTACGCTCATCCGGATTTTTGAAACAGGTTTGAATAAACGAATCGGGCTTACGTTTTTATAAGGGGCTGTAGTATGTTTGAGCCGATTTCTGTTCGGAAATATTTAGAACTGTATATCGAGAGTAATACCTCTGAACGCCGGAATGATCTAGAGGAACGGTTGAGGGATGTGCTTGGTATGGTGTTATCTGGCAGAAAATGGGGATGTGGCAACCCGATCTGGGCGGTTGGTGGCGCCGAAGCAGGATACTACTGTTTTACCTACATTACAGGTGAGACGGTGCCTGACGAAGATTATGAGATTGACGGTTTTTGGCAATAACTTTTAATGACGGCAATCGGACTATGTGGCCTCGATTAGTCTCCTTGCTTTACCAGCAAGGAGCATCTTACAAGAACCACTTACAAATAAAAATATGCCTAAATGGACTGGTAGAAGGTTGAGTAAACTTTTAAAAAAAATCTTTGTAATCCAGTTTTGATTTCTGTAGTACCGTTAACCTTAGTAATTTTTCATCAATTTTCTTTTTGTTTGTTGTCACGAGTTAATATCTTCGCGGACTAAATTAACAATCAAAATGAAAAAATTACTTACAATTTTATTCTTTACAGGTATAAGCCTTTCCTCATTGTCACAAGAAAAAGGTAGTCTGGAACTCGGTGCACATGTTGGCTACAATTATGCAACTGCTACAAGTGGAGCCCTCACAAACAGCAATGCAAGAAGCGGTTTCAATGTGACGGCTTTCGGGGATTATTTTTTCTCGGATAGATGGAGTGTGAAAGTAAAAGCAGGTTACGACCAAAAAGGTTGGGATAATGGTTATATCACGAATCTGAACACTGGACAGAGTTATGCAACAAATTACCGTCTAGATTATTTAACTATACCGGTAATGGCAAACTGGCATTTTGGGAAAAAGCGCAATTGGTATCTAAATTTTGGTCCTTACGCAGGAGTTTTAATGAATGCTACAGAGACGGCATTTGCAACTGATTTAAAAGATGTTTTCAAGAGTCCTGACTTGGGCTTTGATTTCGGGATCGGTGTTAAAATACCTGTTTCCAGCCATGTAAAAATTCTTCTTGAAGCAGATGGACAAGCGAGTTTTTCTGATATTGTAAAAAACAATTCTGGAGATAAAATTCAAAATACCAGATCAAGCTATAATGTCGGGCTCGTTTTCGGCCTTAAATAAGATAAATTCTGATAATTTAATTGATCATCAATTATTAATTTTTAAATGAGGTTGTTGGCAATAGCCAGTGACCTTTTTAGATTTTTACGGTCAGGGCGGAAGTTTTTATAAAAATTAGCTTTGCTGGAGTTTATCCAGTTGAATGTGAAAGATTGTCGTGAGATTTTTTTTCGAAAGCTCTTTTGGGGCAGTTAAGGGATTCTAAGGATATCAATCATGATATATCAGATAACGAGAAAGTTTTGTAAATTGTGTTGTGACTATGTATTTAAATCCATATTGCAAGCTGCCTAAACTAAGTATCATGTATTCTAAAATTTTAATTATTTGTTTCATCATATTTGGAGTAGGGAGCAGGGGAGTGGCACAGACCTATTCAGCCTTTAAGCTGAGTACTGATAAGCCTGAAACAGGAAAGCAAATTAACTTTGTGTATACTGGCGTATTTTCTAAAAAAGTTGACCCGCGAATAACCTTATATTATTCGGGCGCCAATTCAGGATGGCTAACTTTAAAAGCAAAATTTGATGGACAGCGCACGGTCGGGTCCTTTGTTATTCCCGATTCGGTATTGGCAATTGGCATCGTACCCAGAAACAGCAGGGACAGTAATGAGGTATTCACATTTCCTTTGTATAATAAAGGTATACTGTTAAAAGGAGCACTAGCCACTGCTGCAAAATTCATTTCTAATATCTCCATAAACTATAGGGAAGTTGAAGATGTTAAAAAAGCCAGGATGGAGTTCCTAAAAGAATTTGAAATGAATCCAGAATTAAGGCCAACTTTTCTATTGAAGTACTATGAAACTGGAGCCTGGTTTCCAGATCCTGTAATTAATCTGCAATTCCAGAAAACCTGGGTAGATTCTTTGGTAAGGGGTACAAGTCAGAAATTTCTTACAGAAATGTATTATCTCGGAACACGATTTAGGGAATTAAATACAAAAGACCTTTTGAAGGGGGATCTTCTGGCAAAATATCCACAAGCTGAAGTTGCATTTGCAGATACTTCGGCAGCGTTTATTGAGACAATGAAAGATGGTGGATTTGAGGAGTCACTTATAAAATTAGAACACAAATTTGCGGATCTCCAGCATCAAGGTAAATTTGACCGGATATATCTCGAGGCGTTTAAAGTTAACTTTGAGCATGCAGATTTTCCTAACGCTGAAAAATACCTAAGCAAGATAAAGTCCGATGAAATCAGGAAGGATGCGTTTTTAAAAGCTGCAAAGACATTGTTAAAAAACAATCAAAATCTTCCAAGGGCAGAATTTTACACAACGTCAGCTATAGCGCTATTGGTATCCTCAAAAAATTCAATGCCATATTACATTTTTGATAAGCAAAAATGGCTTGAGGACGTGGAAGCCTACAGGGGAAATTATTTGGGCTTGCTTGCAGAAATTCAACATAAACAAGGAAACACTTCTTCGGCTTTGCAAAATTTAGCCATTGCAGAAAAGATTAATGATTGGGATGAGCAAATCAAGGAACATTATGTTCAGTATTTACTGGAGGAAGGTAAATCTCAATTGGCTTTAGAGGTATGTTCAGGCTATATTAAAAGAGATAAAGAAACAGTTGTGCTGAAAAAATTATTGTTTCAAGCGTTTGAAAAAGTTAATGGAGAAAATAGTAATGTTAGGGAATATTACAACGCATTAATAAAGGAAGTTAATAAAAAGTATGCGCTAAGAGACTTTAGTATGCTTAACGTAAGGGCGAGAGATTTTACACTGAAAGACATGAACGACCAGCCCGTGACTTATAAAGTGGGGAAAGGGGTGGCAGCGGTGTTGTATTTTTTTAGTCCCAATGACAGTAATGCAGAAAAGGAAAAGTTCAATGCCTACTTTAATGAAATGGCTGTACGCTATGCAGGCCGGCATGATGTTGTTTTCTATGGCGTAGACAAAACATCGATTTTCGATGCTGATGAAAACAAGCGGCTTATTTTAAGAAAGCAGAAAATACAGGAATTCAGAAATCAATACGACTTCAAATTTAATATTCTGCTGGATGACATGATATATAACTCTAAAAACAGCAATGGGACTTATTTTATCGTCTCAGATAATTATAGTTGTGAATATCGTTCTCAGTTTTATATGATTGACAAAGACGGCATAGTACGTTACAAACAATTTCCACCGGGGATTGATACTTATGAAAAATTTGAAAGAGAATTCTCCGCGGCTTTAAATCTGATCATCAAATAATTAGGATAAAAAGATCCTAATTTCTTTGCAGGTTAGGTTGTTTGCAAACTAATTAAAATTCGTTCTTCGATGGTTAATGGGGGAATTTCACTAAAACTGTTCACTTATTTGCCTTTGATCAGTTTGTCTTGTGCAGGTCTGATTCTTTTCTTTCCCAGTTTTTTTCGGGCAGTGGCATAAACACGTAACAATGCTCAGCAAAAGGCAGGGGTCTTAGCATCCGGCCTTTTAATTTCTTGGTCATCGCATCATTGATAATGATCGTTTTTATGGAACACCATTCTGTTAACCTGATTGATATCAAAATCGGTCAATACGATCGGCTCTTGGAAAATCAGTTTTTTAATTTTGACAACAGGTGTATCAGAAATGAACAGCACACTCGACCGCTTAGAAAACGGGGATCCTTTATCGTTTTAGCTTTCTGAAGTCGAAGGAAGATTTAGTTTAAGTTACCTTTATAAGCATCAACAATATCTTCAATGTGTCGAAACTTATACTTTTTTTTCGCTACTTTATCAGCTAGATCAGGTCTTTCCTTCAAGATTTCAACCATTGAGGCGAGGAAATTTTTCTTTGTCAATTCCTGCAGGTGATCTGCGTCAGGTCCGAAATAATAAGTATACACTTTCCTGGTTGCGGCGCCCCCACCATAAAACCCACCATTAGCAGACATTGCCATTCCTCCACCCGATGTAGCAAAGCTCATCTGGTTATAGAGTTTGACCTCAGTATCTAGAATTACATTATAAAAATTTGCCTTTTCCCCATGGGAAACTGTAAGACTGTCCTTTCCAACAACAAAGCAAGAAATCAGTTGAGGATAGATCCGTTCTCTGTCACCGCCGTCCGCAGGTTTAAATAGAAAATAATTGCCTTTTCGAAATATATTTTTGGCACTAGCATCTTTTGCAATTTTGCCCAAAATCTTTTCACCTTTTAAATTATAATAATAACCTTCCTTAAAAGAATTTATTGGGATGAGGCCAAATAGTTGAGCCTTAAGAGAAAAGGAAATACAAATGAAAAGTAAGGTTAATATAGATTGCATAGCGTTTTTTGAATGCTAAAATATTCAAATTAATTATAAATCAGAAAATTAAAGTGATTTTCCAGGAAAGCTGATTTTACTTTAAGATGTTTTTAAAATATTCCTATGATTGACGACAAAAGAGATTAAAAATCACAATGATGGAATAGGTTAGTTCGATGCTATAAATTGCCTCTACGTTTGCCGATACATGCATTTATATGGGTTTTTTTATCCATTTTAAAATTTCAAACCCTATTTTTATGAAAATATGAATTAACCTTCCATGATAAAAGCGTCTTTCGAGGCATTAAATCCTTTCCCAAGTCACTCGTTTCTATTAAGGGAGTTTAGCGAATTTGCAACGCCTTATCATTTTCATCCTGAGTACGAGTTAACGCTGATTGTAAGGGGTAGTGGCAGCCGGTATGTAGGCGACCATATGGGGATTTATGGTGACGGGGATTTGGTATTGATCGGTTCAAACTTGCCCCATTGCTGGAAGAATAATCCGAGTGAAGATCCGGACACTACGATTGCTTCTGTTGTAATCCAGTTTAGCGCAGACTTTTTGGGCGCAGACTTTTTAGGCCTGCCGGAATTAAGCGAAATATTAATGCTGTTGCAAAGAAGTGCACATGGCATCCAATTTACCGGCGATGGCGCTGCGAAAATTAGCGCACTTATGGTTCGCCTTAAGGATGAAGAAATTCCTTTCAAAAGATTAATGGGTATGCTGGATATGCTTTATGTATTGTCACAGTCCAAAGAATACCATTTGCTGGACCAGCGAGGGGAATCGGCACAGCAAACTGGCGACAAAGCGGAGCGGATCAGCACAATTCTAGGTTACATTATTGACAACTACCAAGGGGAGATTCAGCTGGATAAAGCTGCGGCTACGGTTAATATGACTAGTAATGCTTTTTGCAAATATTATAAAAAAACAACAGGCAAAACGTTTATAGAAACAGTGACCGATTACCGTATAAATTACGCAATTCAGCAACTTGTGCATTCCGACAAATCCATATCCGATATCTGTTTCAGTAATGGGTTCGGAGACTTGTCACATTTCTACAAACTTTTTAAAAGGAAGATGATGGTAAGTCCCCTCAATTACCGTAAAAAATTCCGTCAAGGACTTATCTGCCTACTTTTAGTTTCAATTCTAGCATTTTCATAAAATAGCCACCAACTACACTTCTTGCCTGAAAACCGACCGATTTGGCCGAGGTTGTTTCGCTCCAGTCACTCAGCGGGACTCTTAAAGGCGTTTCCGTTGCATATCTATAAATCGGACGTACAAATTTTTCAAATTCTGGTTTGTCTGCTGCTAATACGGCGGTCCATAATACGGAATAGTTAATGGTATATGTTTTTCTATTGTCCAACGGCAGCCCAAATTCGTTTTGCTTGGTTAGGTAATATTTAATTTCCTTTGCGAAGACTTCTTTTGAAAACAGATTCAGTTTAAATAATTTGTCCCATACCAAATTATACTTTTGGCTCCAGGTATTTTTCTGTTCGAAAGCCAAGCTGTAGTGGTCTCCGTCATCCGCTAATTTCAACCATTTGGGAACCATTTCTCTTGCACTTTTCCAGTAGCGCTCTGCTGTTGCATTTTCCCCCAACTGATCTGCAAGGGAAGCATAACAGCCTAATGCCACAATTGCTTTTAGTGATAAGTTTGAATTGCGCGCCAGTCGTCCGGAAAAATCTTCCGTACACAATTGGTCGGCTGGATCAAAACCTTCCTTTTCCAGATAAGCGGCCCAGGTAGACAAACTCTTCCAGTGTTTGCGTGCATAAGCTGCATTGCCTTCAGATCTGGCTATGGCCTTAGTTAATATAATCATATTTCCCGCTTCTTCCACGGGCATATCATCTCCGTAAGTCTGCCCATTGGCTAAAGGGAAAGTCCCCAGATCGTGTGCTGGAAAGGGTTTTTGCCATTTCCCACTCTCGCTATAGTAAAAAATTCCATTAAGCATTCCCTTTACCAGATTCGGGTTGTAAACTAAATATAGGGGAGCTGAAGGATAAGTTACATCCACCGTATTGATGGAACCATTACTGAAATTTTCTTTAGAAAGAAAAAGGAGGTCACCTTGCGGGCTCTTTACCAGTTTGTGTCCAGCAATACTCTGCCGGTAGGCCATTTCGCAAAGCTTTGCATACTCCTCGCCGCCAGTCAAAACAGCATCGCTATGCAATTTTTGATTAAAAGCCCTGCAACGCTGTAATATCGAAGTATATTGTGTACCAGCAAGTGCAAACTGATGCTCAATAGTTTCTTGATTCGCTTCCTTCCAGAACGGTTTAAGATTAGTTCCGAAATATTGGATTGCATATTGATCGTCGTAACCCAGCATAAATACCTGTTCTTTAACTTCGCGTCCAACCTTACCTAAAACTACGTTTGTATTGAGCATCAGCTCCCTGTCTATAACTCCTGCAGTTAAGGGTGTAATACTTTGGCTTACCCCGGGCTTTAGGTCTGTGGCGACATAAACATAGCCCCAATCTATTCTCAAGTCATCCCCTCGTTTTTGCAGTAATGGTTGTTCGATGGTGCCGGCCTTCAAAATTGATTGCTTTCCTGATCTATACTGGTTTGCACTTACTGCCTGGTTAGCCTGATTGACGGCAATAGAAGACGAGGCTCCAAAATAAACCTCAGCATCATGCTGCTTCCCATCATTTGAGCGCAGCCGGTAAGAGATATAGGAAATTGGTCTGGATAGCAAGTTCAAATCATCCATTAGCAGGGGCGAAGTAAAGGTCAGTTTAACATTCACTCCTCCGCATACAAAATCATAGACAGTCTGCGTGGCATTGATCTCGCTTTTCTTTTGTAGAGCAGTCCGTATTTTTTTATCCTTTACCGGATTCTGTTCCTGGGAAAGTCCTGCATCCAGCCAGCTCCCGCCACCAACATTTTGACAGTGAATGGCCAGAACATTCCTGCCATTTTTTAACCCACCTTTTAGTTTTGCTATCGAAAAATACGACATGCGGTTTAACCAACATTCGCAGTTGTAAATCAGTTCGCCATTTAGGTACACCTCAATGTAGTCGTCATGATTAATCTTCAAGAAAAGGGCATTCATATCAACAGCATCCTTCAGTTCAAAAGTCCTCCTGGTCCAGATTTCCTTACTCCTCCACAGTGTTCCAGCAGTTTCGTTATTGTCTGTAAATGGTGCTTTGCCTACTTTCCAATTGGCGTCCTCAAAATTCTCCCCATTCCAGCCCGAAGCAGGTTTTGCTTCTGTATACCTCATCTCATATCCCTTTTCATCTGTGGTGGGCAAAAGTGTTTTATAGACAATTGGTCGTTCTCCTAGTACGCGATAAGTGGTGCCATCTATCTTTACCGTGCCCATCAACGGCTGGTTAAAGCCAGTCCAGTGGGTAGTTGGCTTATCAGTAAGCAGATCTGAGTTGGACCAAATGCTAAAATATGGGTCGTGTACAATTAATGGATAAGCCGGAGCTAATTGTTTCTGGGCAAAAAGATGCTGGCCCATACCACAAAAGCAAAGCAAAGCTGCAAAAAAATATTTCTTCATGATATCTTGTTAAATCAGTTTTATAAAACCTTCGGATTGATTGCCGAAGCTGCGAGTTCGCCAACTGGCGTATTCATTAGCCAGCGTTCCCGATCCTTTTGCTGCCAGATATTCTTAGGCTCGATTACCCGCCCCCCATCAGCCATGTAGATGACCGTCATCACTTCCCGCATTTGTGCTGAACAGTTGCCCGGGGCGCTGTGTATGGTATTTCCATAGTGAAAAGTTGCATCACCAGCCTTAACAGAATCCTGACGGGATAACACAAAGCCATTATCTTTTATGTATTTTTCATACCCGGCCTCCGACTCATCTGAGATCTCATAATCAAATACTACACCTTTTGTGTGAGAGCCCGTGGCAAAAGTGAGCATTCCCATATTGATATCTATATCGACCAGTGGCATCCACATCGTGATCGTATCCATCGTATCTAATGGCCAGTAGTACTGATCCTGGTGCCATGGGGTAGGGCCACCGCCCGGCTCTTTAAACAAAGCCTGATCATGGTAAATTCTTACATTTTCTACTCCCATTAAGTCTGCCGCGATCTTAGCCATGCGTTTTGCTAGCGTAAATTGCTTTACTGCTGCATCCATCTCCCAAAGGTTCATGATCTGTAGAAAAGCTTTGCCATAAGTGTCACGGTCATTCAGTTCGCGTTTTTCAGTATTATAGCGTTCGGCAGCCTCACAGATCACCTTGCGGTAAACCGAGAGTTCATGCGGCTGTAATATGCCAGGGATGAAGATATGGCCATTACGGCGAAAATCAGTCGATTGCGCTTCGCTTACCTGTAGTGGCGTATGCAATCTTGGTAATTTATGGGTAGCCATCGGTATTCCGTAGGTAATAGGGTTAATTATTTGACACTAAGTACGGTCAAATCATCAGTCCACCACAGGCATAAATTGGTCTTTTTGTGGGGTTTATTATCCGTTTACAAAATTAATGCTAATAATTTACGAAATTATGAACTAATCTTTCCTGTAGGAACTTATATATCCTTGCCCGTTATTGAAATGCGGTTGATACTGCTCAATATGCAAATTCCAGTTTTTTAGAAACATGTTGGGCTTTTAGTGACATACATCACACTATTATCGGATGGCCATCAAGTAGAAACCACATTCTACTGCCCACCTTTGATTCATTGAATCTATGATCGTTTTTTAAACGGATAAAAGAGATACTAATAATTGACAACATGAAAGCAGCAAGTAATCTTATCGACTACGGAAATGAAGAATTATTTCGTCTTTAAAATAGCTATTAGTTTGACTGCGGTAATTATAACCGCATTTGTTATAGCGCGCATAATGCTTTCAAGACAATTCAGTAAAGAAGTGTCTGATTTGTTTACCCACTCCAAAAGCATTTCAGAAAAATTATTTAGCTATGAAGAGCTTTCCGGGCTGCCTGTTCCTGTTCAGCGTTATTTTAAACATGTTTTAACAAACGGGCAGTCTTATGTCAGCTATGTGAGGTTAACGCACGATGGCCAGTTTAAATCAGGATTAAAAAAGGATTGGGCTAATATAGTTGGCGAAGAATATTTTACAACGGAGCAACCCGGCTTTATTTGGAAAGGTAAAACCAACCTGTTTACAGCACGCGACCTATATATAGCAGGTCGGGGAAGATTGGTTGTTTCACTGTTCTCACTTTTTAAAGTTGCCGATTATAAGGGGGAAAAATTTAATCAGGGCGAATTACTTCGTTGGCTTGGAGAAAGCGTTTGGTTCCCTACAAATTTGTTGCCTTCTGAAAATTTAAAGTGGAGCCCCATCGACTCTAATTCTGCTATGCTGAGCTACAAACAAAAAGACCTTTCCATTTCTTATACGATAACCTTCAATAATAAAGATGAGATCGTACAATTGGCTACGGAAAGATATATGGCAGATGCTGGTTTAGAAAAATGGGTTATTAGGTGCAGTAATTATCAACAACGTGGTGGTATGCTCATTCCAATAACTGCTGAAGTGTTATGGCGATTAAAAGCAGAAGATTTTACCTATGCTAAATTCAACATTAAAAAAATTGAATACGACCAACCAAAAAAGATTTAGCGACAGTAGCTTATGGAAGCAACCAACTCAACTTTTTTGCAGGTATTGTCGTCCTGCTCGTGTTTCAATTAGTAAAGAATAAGTAATAATAGACCTATGAAAAGGAGAAAATTTTTAGGGATTTCCGGCGGCACCATTTTAGCTGTTGGGGGATTAGGTTACCTCGTAAGCGACAAAAGTAATTTTGTGCGTTCTGATATAAAACTAGCTCCCTTTAATAAATTGCTTGATGCGGAGGAGGAGATACTCTATTTAGCTTCACTTGCGCCTAGTGGTCATAATACACAACCGTGGTTTGTAAATCACATCGGCCCCTTTCATTGGATCATTTGCAATGATCGGTCTAAATGGCTGCCCGCCGTAGATCCTACCCAACGGGAAACCATTTTGTCTATAGGTGCCTTTATCCAAAACATGGAATATGCGGCCAGTTATTATGGTTATTGTTGCGAATGGAGAACACTTGCAAAAACAAACCAGGACGAACAGATCATGGAGGTGTTACTTTGGAAGTTAAAGGATATCCCACAATTTGATATTTCAAAAATAAAACAGCGGAGAACAGTTCGTTCTAATTTTCTCAACAATACCCTTAAAGCGGACGACCTGCGCAGCTTGACCACCGAAGAAGAAGCTTATTTCCATTACTTTCCAAGGAAAACAAAAGAATTCAGCTGGCTCAATGAACAAACAATAGCCGCCAATCGGCATCAGATGTACAGGGATACCGCGGAAAAAGAATTGGGCGATTGGATACGATTTTCGGGAAAGGATGCAGCGAAATATGGTGATGGCTTAACTCCCGCTAGTATGGAAATGACAGGATTTACAGCTTGGGTAGTCAGGAATTTTTATAATAAATCATCTGTGATGAGTAAAAGTTTTCGCGAGCAGGGATTAGAGGAGGTAAAAACGCAGGTGAACAGTTCAGCAGGTTGGTTGCTAATAACTAGCAAAGATGATACTGTGACTTCATTGCTAGAAACCGGAAAGCGTTTACAACGCCTGTTGTTAAAGATCAGGGAAAAAGGCATCGCCATTCATCCCATGACGCAAGTTTTGGAAGAAGTGCCATTTTCTCAAAAGATAAATAAGGCTTTGGAAATAACAGCCCCCATACAATTTGTTCTGAGGTGTGGGTATATCGAGAAATACCCTGAACCGGTTTCCATCAGGAGGCCTGTAAGTAGTTTTTGCCTTGCCCTCTGATGAATCGGTTAAGAAACTGATACAACTATTAAATCCAACCAGGTTAAATACGTTTTGGCTAAACCAAACGCAGATTTGGATAAATCCAAGGGACCAAAGCAGCGCATCTTTGTATCAACAAGAGAAAATAATTATGCGCGTATTTGTCACAGGAGCCACAGGCTTCATAGGAACTGCCATTGTGCAGGAATTAATAAGTGCCGGCCACCAGGTATTAGGGCTGGCCCGATCGGATGAATCGGCCCAAAAGTTGATTGATGCCGGTGCGGAAGTTCACAGAGGCGATCTGGAAGATCTCGATAGTCTCCGCAGCGGTGCTGCTCAGTCTGATGGAGTGATCCATGCCGGGTTTATCCATGACTTTACCCGCTTCGCGGAAGTTTGCCAGGTAGATAAAATTGCCATTGAAACAATTGGTGGAGTTTTGCTTGGTTCTGATCGTCCGTTCATTGTAACTTCCGGCACAGCATTGGTTAGTCCGGGGAAGCTGGCAACAGAGGATATAACTCCTCCGATTAACCCTGCCTGGCCGCGCTCTTCCGAACAAGCAGGTGACGCTGTTGGTGCGTCAGCTCTCCGATTATCACCATCGGTACATGGCGATGGTGATAAACATGGATTTATACCCATACTAGTTAATATCGCCCGTGAAAAAGGTGTTTCGGCTTATATTGGTGACGGTCAGAATCGTTGGAACGCTGTACACCGGTTGGATGCAGCTCATTTGTACAGGCTGGCTTTAGAGAACGCGGAATCTGCACCTCGATATCATGCCTGTGCGGAAGAAGCTATAAAAGTTAAAACGATAGCCGAAGCCATCGGTAAGCAACTGGATTTACCTGTAGTTTCGATAGCACCGGAAGCTGCATCTGAACATTTTGGCTGGTTTTCGCACATGGCGGCTATTGATTGCCCGACATCCAGCGAATGGACACAGAGACATTTAAACTGGCACCCAACGCAGCCCACCTTACTTTCCGATATTGACAATGGCATTTATACCAGTAACCAGCGATGAAAATTATCGTAACCGGTTCCTTAGGGAACATCAGTCAACCGTTAACAAAGCCAAAGAGTTTGCATTAGCTTATCATAAAAAATAACGAACTTTAACCTAGCTATGAATAATACCCTACTTTTCCATTTTCATACGATCACCGAATACCACCGGGCAGCGGGTCTGCCCAAACCTGCTCACCCGCTCATTAGCTTGGTGCACATGGAAGACTTGAACAGACCCTTGGTTGATGGTCCGTTTAGTATAGTTTATGATTTTTATTCGATCTCGTTGAAAAGGATGAAAAACGTTAAATTCAAATACGGCCAGCAGTCCAGTGATTTCGACGAAGGGGTATTGTTCTTTATGTCTCCAGGTCAGGTATTCGGAATTGACATTGAAAAGGGTAGCTTGATACACCGTCCTGAGGGCTGGATGATCCTAATTCACCCAGATTTTCTATGGAATACCCCGCTGGCCAAAACCATCAAACAATACGAATTCTTCAATTACTCGGTTAACGAGGCGCTGTATCTATCCGACAAGGAAGAAACGATGCTCACTACCATCACCCAAAACATTGAGCAGGAATACCACGCTAATATTGACCGCTTCAGTGCTAGCGTGATCATTGCACAGCTGGAACTCCTACTAACCTATTCGGAAAGGTTCTACCAACGCCAGTTCATTACCAGGAAGATCGCTTGCCATGAAATCCTGAGCAAACTGGAAGACTTACTCAATGGCTATTTTAGCAGCGGCGCGCTTGCGCAAAAAGGACTGCCCAGCGTAACCTTCATTGCCGAAAGCTTAAATATATCGCCGGGTTACCTGAGTGGCCTGCTTAAATCATTGACAGGCCAGAGTACCCAGCAGCATTTGCATAACAAGCTGATAGAACTCGCCAAAGAGCAACTTTCAACCACCCATCTTTCGGTAAGCGAGATTGCTTACGGTTTAGGTTTTGAACACCTGCAATCCTTCAGTAAATTATTCAAAACCAAAACAAGCTTCTCGCCAATGGAATTCCGTCATTCTTTTAATTAACTCAAGTTACTAACCTGAGTTCGATTAATAAAATCGGAACAAAACGGTAAATATCGATAAAGAAATAGTAGATAAATTGGTAATATTCAGTAGAATTTTATATAT
>NZ_JBSRZD010000016.1:0-46392 GCF_054057295.1 Pedobacter sp. UYP24 | reverse complement strand
ATAAAATTCTACTGAATATTACCAATTTATCTACTATTTCTTTATCGATATTTACCGTTTTGTTCCGATTTTATTAATCGAACTCAGGTTATTAGTGAAACATTCAAACTGTTTTTTCTACGTATTAAGGCAGAAGAGCTGATCTGCAGGCTATTAATGGAATTAGAGAAGCGAGATGAAAAGCGACTATCAGTTTCAGATGTCGGCTACCGGCTCGGCTTTACCAATCTTAGTCATTTCACAAAAGTATTTGAAAATCATATAGGGATGAAGCCTAAACAGTATAGTGTTAAAAAATATTTAGCCAATGTGACCCAGCCTGATTAATAATTTCCTAGTGGCTTCAAAAGCTTTTTGGTAGCTTTCTACTTTCACCCCCTGTCCACCATGACCCTCTGCCTTCGGCCTGGCTAGTACCTGGCTTCGGCACGGCTTCGTACGTCGGTTATCCATTCTGTATCCGTCGGCTATCGGTTCTGCATCATTGGTATATCCAAAAGGCGAATAAATAATCTTTGATGTGCCTGTAACGAATACAAAATATACGAAGCCAGGCACCACATACACAAAATTCAGCCGATAAAGCCATCTAATAATCACTAGGATAATGGTATATTTGGGCAACAACGACACCAATTTAGTGACCAGGTATCTCCAATAGACATTATATTGCAATGAATTTGACAATTAAAAATTATAAATCAGTTCTCTCTCCAGAATTAATAAAACAATCACAAAAATGCGCAGTAAGGGAATGCGATGAGATTAGTCCTGGTCATTTCGAATCCTATATAGATGTGCTCAATAAAAGCTTCGATGTGAATATTACCTTGGAGAAATCTGCAGTAATTTTCCATAAATGCGACTGTGAAGACCCCAGCCCTTTCTGCCAGCATAAAACAGCACTGTTCTTATTTATAGTGAAAGGCGACAAAAAACAACCTGCAAAAATCACTAAGGCAAAGAAAATAGATCCATTGCAGGAAGCAATTGAATTAGCAGATCCACGATTGCTAACTGAATGGGTATTAAAAATTGCAAAAAAGCATAAAGACATTGGCATCTCCTTCATGAATGAATTTGCCAATAAGTCTTCAGATTATACCCCACAAGAAATCATTGATCAAACTCAAAATTGCTTGAAGGCTGTCATCAACAAAAAGACTAAAGCAGATGCTCTGGAGGTTAAAAAAATTATTGAACTTTGGTCAGATCTTCACCGGAGCATATTAGAAAATTATCGTGCCCAGCCAACTAATGAAGCTTATTTCTTACAGTTTAATGCAATAATAGATGTTTGTAGCTTTTATGAGGATCGCCTTAGTACCACCAGCAAAAGAATTAGTAGCTACATTAAACAGATCATCGAAGAGGTTAGCGCAGTAGTCACAAACATCCGAGAAAACGATTCCTGGAAAAAGAGCTTAACCTATTTTACCAAAGCGTTATTTTTAAATGATTACGGATTCCGCCGACCATATCTGGAGCTTATTGCAACACTTTTTACTTCCAGCGACAAAGAAAGAAAAAGTATAATAGTGGAATTAATGGTACTGATTTACGAGGAAAAAGTATCTGCATCGCAACACGATAGGGATCACTTTCTGCAGCATGTGTTTAGATTAGTGATCCTGAACGATCAGTTTAAAACTTACAAGCACTTATTTCCACCTATAAGGCATGCGTTAAGTTATAATCTTAAGCTCATTGATACATTGATAGAAGAGGAAGATTTTAAATCTGCTGAAGCTTATTGTCTGCTACAAATAAAGGAAAATACGAATAATGACTACGATTTCGAATACTACGAAAGACTTATAGAAATATATAAGATGAGTGGAGATGAAATGAAGCTTTCTGCAGTTCTTAAGCGTCAATTACTCAAAAACCCAGATTTCCTGGATTATCAATTTGTTTCTCTCCATCGTTCTTCTGATAACGATTTTAACCATTGGAAAAATAGAGTTTTAGCAAATGCAAGACAAATGGCCCATTATGATAGCCATGCGGCAGAATTTTCTTTAGCGCTAGTGGAAAGTGAAGGTAATTACCAAAGGATGATTGATTATATCGACGAAAAGATTGACTATGAGGTTATCTTGCAATATGCTCCGGGTTTAATTCTAAATGCACCTCAAAGTTTCTTAAACAAACTGATAAACAGAATAGATTATCAAGGAGATAGGGATTGGAATGAGTATGAACCTGAAACGTTAGATGAATGCCTTGAAAACCTATATTCGCTATTGGCAAAGAATTATTCCGTAGAAGCGTTGGTCCTGAGCGTTAAAAAAGGAAAGAATACTTTTAGAATTTGGTCAAATCTCCTTGTAAAATATCTAGATAAAAAACTACCCGCACTCTAATTCGCGAGTTTATCAAACAAAAAAAAGAGGCTGCATCTTTAACCACGATACAGCCTCTTTTCTTTTTAAGAAATTATTAGAATCCTTCCTGCTCCAACAGAGCCAATCTGGAAATCATTTCCAAACACGCTCCCTGATGGAGTATATCAAAATTTGCTTGTGTAGTGCCTCCTCTAAAGTCCTCATTAATTAAACCTGTAGATTTATTTCGCGCACTGGAAAGCCATGCATTTAACATCGTCTTCTGATAAGCTTTTACATAGGTTTTATTTCCATCAATCTTATACAGTTCAATAAATCCCCTAAACATAATTGCCTGAAACCAAACATGTCCTGGTTCTAGAATCCTAAATGATTCTCCAATGGTATAAGAATTGAATGGGATAAACCATTTCTTGTAGGCCGACTTAGCGATATTCTGAGCATCAGTCAGGTATTGACTGTCACCGGTTATCTTATAAAGCAATGCAGCAGCCTGCATTGGCTGACCAGAATTGTAAGGGTATTTTTCCTTAGCAATTATCAGCGCTGAATTTGGATCGTTACTATTAGAAAGCACTACGTTATCCCAATACAGGTAATCTGATGGGTCCTGAAGGGTCTTCTTGGTCCATGCGTAAAGATCTTTTGCGCTCTTTAAATATGTAGGATCATTAGTCGCAAGATATAACTTAGCTGCAAGAACCGTTGCAGGTGCAGATGAAGCCGTATTTTTGGAGTTCCCATATTCTTTCCAATATACCCCTCCGCCCATCTTATCATCTGTACCTGTTAAAATGAAATTCCAAACCATCTTAGACCTGGTTAAATAGCTTTGTTTTTTAGTTAGCGTAAATAAATCAATCATATCAAGCCCTACCCATATATTATCATCGTAATATCGCTCATCACCCTGACCAGGGTAAACTGCGTAAGCCTCTGCTTTATTGTTCGCAGTATTTCTAAATTGGTCTATTCCAGTAAGTAACCTGTCATCGTATAAGTTAGCAACCTTATTTTTATAGGCAGGAAAAGCTTCTGATGCTTCTTTCAAAGCCACGTATCCAGAAAATGCACCTCCATGTCCCCATATTACTGCAGCACCATCCCAAAACCCTGTTTTGAATGGATAGTTGGAAGTCCAGATATCCCTGGCTTTGCCATCAAGGTACAACTTTACCAATGACGACATTAACGTATCTGCTCGCTTGAGAAAAACAGGTGTTAAGTCCGGTATGCTAACTGAATATGGAGTTGCTTGAACCGAGGTTGCTGCCGACACTGCGCCTGCCCTATTGATCGCCACAACACTGATCACATATTTGGTGATTGTAGGCACCATAATCGATACTTTCTGGCTACTTCCTTTTGTTGCGTTAACAACAATTGGATTTGGTGTAGATTTTACTCCCGCATCTGTTGGTGAATAGGTAATGGACACTTTCATTAAAGCCTCATCATCCGGATTGGTCCAACTCAGCTCCAATTCATTCTCATCGGTTGTCGGCATTGCAACCAATTTGGTAACAGGTGCAATGGATTTGCTAATGGAATCTTCCGGCAAGGCTACTATCTCCGTCTTCTTACAGGATATAACAATTAAGAAGCAGATCAGGCAAAGTATATGTATTTTAGATATTATCTTCATTTCAAAATATATTAGGTATAGAAAATTAAGGATATAATGCTTTTAATTAGGACAGCCTTTGCTCACAAAAACAGTTTTAGGTGCTTTAACCTGTGTATAATCACCTCCAAGCTTTGCATTAGCAAGAATCAGATTGGTCTCATATTTACCACCATTACTATCTTGAATATAGCCTGTTTCAGCCCCTGCAGTGAAATTCCACCTACTCAGCAATCCAGCATTTGTTCCCGGAGCTAAGACGCACATATTGTCCTTAATTTGCTGGGCAGTACGTGCAACTGTCCAAACTCGGGCTTCAGATACAGTGCCCTTCATTGCTCTAAAATCCTGGCCAAAAGCACGACCAATCTCAAACCTATTTCCATCACTACTTGAAGCTAAATTAATAGAGGAATGTGTTTCATCCTGGCGGGCGACTACCAGAACATCTTGAACTCCGTTAATGTATAATTTGTATTTCTCAGTAACATTCTGTTGATCACAGTCCACAACCAAAGCAATGTTCATCCATTCATTTAAATTAAAACTCCTGGTACTTTCAAGAGTAATCTTATCTCCTAAACCAACTATCTGCAAGGGATGGGTTGGACGGTAGTCATCATTTTTGCCTCTTATCAACAACTGACCTTCTAATCCCATAAAAGTCTGAAGACCACGGTAGCCGTCAATTTTACAGGTCATTTCAAAGGTTACTTGCTTAAGTGTTTTTATAAATCCGTCAACAATTGCAATATCATTGAAGTTGGCATAGCCGAAATACTGGTCGCTTAAATTCATTGCGAAAGCTGGTCCGTCAACCTTAACATTAACAGCTGCTTTTTGTCCTTTTTTATCTTCAATAACAACAACAGTTGTTCCATTAATTTTTCCTTTTATGCTAATCACATCTCCCTTAACTAGCGCTTTAGCAACCAGGGGGTTTGCAACCGAAACCTTATAATCACCATTACCTTTAGTTACTGTAATGTCTTCAGTTCCTTGCACAGCGGTTAAAGTGATATCGCTTTTTGAAAGTAACAGCGTAGAAGGTGCAGTAATAGTAAGGGTAAGCAGGGCTTGTTTACCAAGTGCATCTGTCACTTTGATCTTTGCAATGCCTGCAGCAATGGCCTTTATTGTAAACTTGGCATGAGATTCCAGCTTTGTATTATTGATCTCAACAAATTGACTTGAGTTTTCAAGTAGCTCAGTCTTATAACCAGCGTTTCCTGTATTTATATTAATAGTAAGTTCGCCCTTACCTGGAACACCTATTTCCATTGCGGCCTCAGTAGTACTTAAGGTCATCTCAAAAAGTTTGGCAATAACTACATCAATACTTTGCCGCTTAAACATCTTATCTGTCACAACAATTACAGCATTCGCGCGCTCTTGCTTTGTAGTGGCGGTAATCGTAATCACATTGTCAGCGATTCTAGCGGTTGCCACATCATTATTGGATGAAACTGCAGTATAGTCACCATTTCCAGTAGAAATATTAACACTTATACTACCATTAGGTGTCAGGGAAACGGCAGACTTGTCCAGCGTCATCTCGACGACATTGAATGAGGCTTCCTTCTTGGCACAGCTTTGTAAAAGCTGCGAAAGCCCAAACATTAAAACTAAAAAGTAACTTTTTTTGAACATAATAGAGGGAATATTTGGTTAGAAAAATAATGAAAGTAAGAAATAATAGGCACAGTAATGCTAATTATCTAAAAGCACTGCAATAGGTATTAATAGAGAAACTGTAAAATGATTTTGTAAAGGATGTCGAAAATTTAGCGACATGCGGGGAGAGATCGTTCATTGATTTTATACTTGGTTGCTGCTAAATTATAAAAGATTTAAGAATAAGCAAACATAATTTATGGAATGGGACTTAAAATTACTAGATCAATTGCAATGCTCCTGCTTCAACCCAGCCTATATTTCCATTTGGCAACTCTATTTTAAACCAATTATCCTTAAGTTCAATAATTCTAACTTTCGTACCCTCATGAATTATAGTAAGGGTTTTCTGCTTTATGTCTGCTACACTTTTCACATTCACTATCCCATTGAAGATTATAGCTTCTTTGTGCGTCTGTAGATAGCTATCTTCTGAACTGGCAAAACCTATAAAGCAAATACCCAGAAATATCAACAAAAGACCGCTGAAAAATGAAATACGCTTCAATTGATATTCTTGTAAAAACAAATATATTATGACACCAGAGAATCCCGTAAGCAAAGAAAGTACTCCAAAAATCGACCAATTTTGAACAGTTACCAAAGAGAGAAAGGACTTCCACCACCTCATAAAGAACAGCTCTGGCACAACTTCTAATTTGTCTGCAATCTTGGAGTTAGCAAAAGCAAGATTAGCATTAATATCTTTATCATTAGGAGATATGCGATGTGCCCTTTCATAATTTAAAACTGCCGGTGCAAGGCTATTAAGCCTAAAATGTGCATTGCCCAGGTTATAATATACCGCTGCAGTTTTGGCACCAGCATTTAAAACTTGATTGTAGGTATTAACAGCAGCTTCATATTTCTTTTGCGCGTACGCCCTATTTGCTTTTGCAAAAAGGGAATCCGTAGTTCCGCCCGCAATGGTCCAAAACGGTAAAGTGAGCAGTGCAAATAGTAGGGTTAGCTTACGTCTGTGCATTTTCGATGTCTTTAATAATTCGTTTTGCTTTCTCCAGTACCTCTGGTTGAGAAACTCCCGCCATTGGAGCATAGCGCGCCATTTCACATAGGTCTATCGTTTCTTCAACCTCTTTAATAATTGCAGAATCGATTGATTTATTCAACAATGCTTCAACTATAATTTCCTTGCTTAGATCAGCTGCAGAAATATTTAATTTATCGGCAAGATAACCATACAGCCCCTTATAAACAGCCTCATAAAATATTTTTTTGTCCCCAGCATCCAATTGCTTCTGAGCATTGGCCATGTGCCTGGCTGCAATTCTACTTGCCTTACGACCTTTAACCGCTACAGCATCTTTATTATAGGTTCTATACCATGTTCGGTAAGCAAGTGCTAGTAAAAACAATAAAGGTCCTGCAATTATTAAAAAGAAAAATGCCAGTGATCCATAAAACCCATCAGATGGAACTTTTAATTCAGAAGAAGCGGTTTTAATGTCCCTAATATCTTTTTCAAGCTCAGGAATATCCTGCTGACCGCCATTCGCAAATGCAGTAACATTATTAGCTGGATCACCTTTTGCAACAATTAGATCATGCGGCTCCATATTTAGCTCCACATATTTCCTGGAAACAGGATTAAAATAAGAGAACTTGAATGGGGCTAACTTGTACTTCCCACTATGTCTTGGAATTAGTAAATAGGTGTATGATCTGCTTCCAGATACTCCATCCAAACTTTCTGTAAGTTTATCATCAATCTTAGCATCGTATTTTTCGATATCTGCAGCAACGGTGAGTTCCGGTGTTTTAAGTAACTTGAAGTTTCCAGTTCCCGAAATTATAAGATTGTAATTTATGGCTTCGTTAGCACGCACTGAAGATTTATCTATGCTGGAGCTGATTGAAAAATCACCTACCGCACTCTGATAATCAGCAGGCCTACCCGCTTCAGGTAATGGCTTTACGTTGATAGTTACAGATGCACTTTTAACCTGATACTTTACATCTTTAGTTGCACCACCAAAAAACTGTTCCATCGGGTCGTTTGAAGGTACACTTTGCCTTACTATAAATGTCATGGCCAAAGGGTCTAGTGCCAATTTCCCAAAGCGTTCAGGAAATAAAATAACTTTTTTCAGAACAGCTACATTATACCTTGCTCCCTTGTAAATCTCTGTAGCCCACTCCACATTTTGCGTGTTTACTTTTATCTCCTGACTCCAGAAACCATTAAAATCAGGCATTTTGTCCAACGCATTATCAACAATATCGATACTTGTATATAACTTATAAGTTACCGCCAGTTGCTCACCTTGGTATACATTTGTCTTATCTGTTACAGCACGAATGAATATCAATTTGGAAATATCTGTTGAATTTCCTGAAGCTGTAGCACCGCCGCCAGAAGTAGAATTCCCTCTTGTGGCTGCGCTTGCTTTCACTACCCTTATCCGGATTGGGTTAGACCTATATAGCTTACCATCTACCAAAACAGTAGCAGAACCAATAGTATATTCTCCTTCCTGAGCAGCTACTAGATCGTAGCTTAAAGCCATGCTTGTAGAACTGTTTCCATTGATGGAAGTCATGCTGGAAGATTGGTTCGGCCCACCGGCAACTTGCATTCCGCTAAAACTTGGCGGAGTAAAGCGCTGCATAGACCCGTTAACTGTAAAACTAACCTCAAATAGCTCGCCTACTTCAACCTCTGTTTTATTTACTGATGCCGTAAACTGAATATCTGCTGCCAGTAGCGTTCTGGAGCAAAATAGTAACATCAGCAATAGTATATTTCTCATTTTCATTATTAATCAAACCTACCAATCTTTTACAATACGTCCCTTAACGCCTTTGGCTTTTTTATTTTTTAGCTTGTCCTGGGTCTTCTTCTCTTCCTGGTTCAGTGCATCCAACATTCGTTCTGCATCGTCTTTAGAAAGTTTATCAGGCTGTGGTTGTTCCCCTTTGTTTTGATCTTTATTATCCTTGTCCTTCTTATCTTTATCCTGATCCTTCTTCTCTTTATTAGGATCCTGCTTATCCTTACTCGGGTCCTTCTTGTCGTTCTTTTTATCCTTATTCTTATCTTTTTTATCCTTATTATCCTTGTCCTTCTGCTGTTGCTTTTTCAACATCTCCTGGGCATAAGCAAGGTTATACCGGGTTTCATCATCCTTTGGATTGCTAATTAAAGATTTCTTATAGGCATTGATGCTTTCCTCCAATTTCTTAGATTCCAGCAAAGTATTTCCAAGATTATGATAGGCTTTTGCTTTTACCGATTTGTTATTGGAAGAGGTAGCTAACTCTGTAAATTTTTGTGCTGCAACATCAAACTTCTTTTGTTTATAAAGGGCATCACCAAGATTAAAATTTCCTTGTACAGACTGCTGAGATTTGTTAACCGAATTGCGATAACTCGCTTCCGCCTCTGCGTATTTCTTCTGCAAGTATAATTGATTCCCTTTGTGGATATCCCGCTTCTCCTTCTGTGCAAACAGTAAAGTACCCGGTAATACCATTAAAATAACTATTACTATCCTCCTCATATATCCCTTACTTCAAATAAATTTAACGCACTTAACTTCATATTCTTCCTGTTGGAAATAAAGAACTCCACCAATAGCAGTACCAGAGCAATAACTAAAAAGAACTGGAATCTATCTTCATAATTCTTAAAAACTTTACTGTCATAGGTCTTTTTTTGCATTTTATTTACCTGATCCAGCACGATACCTAGTCCGCTATTCGCATTTGATGCACGCACGTACACCCCTTCTCCCGCAGCAGCTATTTCCTTACACATGTCTTCATTCAGTTTACTAACAACCGTTTGTCCACTTTCATCTTTACGGAAACCCACCGGATTGCCATTTCTATAAATAGGCATAGGTGCTCCTTCCGGTGACCCAAGACCAATCACATGAATGGTTACATCTTTAGAGTTTGCTTCCTTTGCCGCTGCTACAGCATCATCTTCATGGTTCTCGCCATCAGTCATGATCACCATTGCTTTGGTAGTTCCATTAACCAGGCTGAACGACTTCATGCCCATCTCAATTGCAGCCCCTATTGCAGTTCCCTGTGTAGGTACAATCTCGGTGTTTATATTGTTCAGAAACAGCTTGGCTGCCGAGTAATCTGTTGTTATAGGCAGCTGCACATAAGCCTCTCCTGCAAATATGATAATACCTACCCTATCGTTGTGCAGGTTATCAATCATTTGAGATATTGCCCTTTTGGCATTTTCCAATCTATTGGGAGCCAAATCACCTGCCAACATACTGTTAGATACATCCAAAAGGATCATCAGGTCTGAGCCGTTTTTTTTACCTTCCTCTACTTTAGTGCCTATCTGTGGATTGGCCACGGCAAATATCATCGCTGCGAAGGCGATAATATACAAAATGAATTTTATACCCGGCCTGCTAAAAGACACCTCAGGAATAACCATTCTTACCGTCTTCTGATCTCCCAATGCTTTTAATGCTTTTCTTTTCCACCTTCTGATTATCAAAAAAACAATAATCATTAACGGAATTAAAGCCAATGCCCAGAGTAATTGTATGTTTTCAAAACGCAACATCATATTAAGTTAAGGCTCCTTTAAATAGTGTATTTCTCAACGCAAATTCCAATAGCAGCAATCCAAGCGCTATTAATGCCAATGGTAAAAAGCGTTCTGTTTTCTTATGGTATTGTGTTACCGCAATCTTCGCTTTTTCAAGCTTATCAATTTGCTGATAAATGTCTTTAAGCTTCTCGTTGTTGGTTGCTCTAAAGTATTTACCCCCTGTTATTTTTGCGATGTTGGCTAGCGTTGGCTCGTCAATGGTTACCGGTACCTGCTGATACTGAATTCCCTGAGGGGTCTTTACCGGATATGGCGCGTAACCCTTTGTTCCAACACCTACGGTATAGACGCGTACATTCATTTTTTTGGCGATCTCCGCAGCTGTTATTGGTGGTATGGAACCGGTAGTATTTGATCCGTCAGTAAGCAGAATCACTACTTTGCTTTTAGCCTCACTTTCCTTTAACCTGTTTACTGCTGTGGCAAGTCCCATTCCAATCGCTGTACCATCATCTATCATTCCATTGTTCACATCTTTGAACAGGTTAATGAGCACATCGTGATCAATGGTTAAAGGACACTGCGTAAAGCTTTCACCACTAAAAACCACTAAACCTATCCTGTCATCGGGACGATCTTTAATGAAATCCATAGCAATATTCTTCCCGGCTTCCAGCCTGTTGGGCTTCAAATCTTCAGAAAGCATACTTCCGGAAATATCTGTAGCAATTACAATATCTATTCCTTCTGTTGTGGTGTTCTCCCAGCTTAATGCCGATTGTGGTCGGGCCAATGCTGTAATAATAAAGATCAAAGCCAGCGACCGCAAAACGATGCCGTAATGCCGCAATATCGCATAACTCGATTTCACCCTGATGAAACCAGCAATGGTCGACATTCTCATCGTTCCCTGCAGCACCCTGTTTTTCCAGATATACCAGCCAATCGTAATCGGCAGTAACAATAACAACCAAAAAAAGCCAGGGTTAGCAAATTCTATTCCTTCAATTAAGTTCATCGTCCTGTTGTATTTTATTTTCAGGTGGATTTACAATTCTAGATGCACTAACAAATGCCAGGGCGTTCTCTATACTTTGCTCATTATCTTCTGCTTGTGGTTTTTGCTTGGCAAACTTTACCAAATCACTCAGCAATAGTATTTCCCTAAGTATTTCCTTATTCTGAGGTGTTATATCCCGATCTTTTATACTCCCAAATATTTCTTCAGATGTTTGTTCCATAGCAGGTATATTAAAGCGCTGCTCCAAGTATTCTCTCAGAATATCTGTAAGCTCACTATGGTATTGCTTTACTTCTTCCTGCTGCCATAATTTCTTATCCCTAAGTGCATGCAACTTATTTATTGCAGTCAGATCTGCCGGTATTGCCGGTTTAACTTCCACAATTACTGGTTTTACTTTTTTATGCTTTCTATAATACAGCCAGATGCCTATTAGAACAATTGGCAACAGTGTTTCAGCTAAAAGCAATCCCCAATTGTCCTTTAGCCAATCCATAAATCCGTATTTAACGGTCATGGGTTGCTTAATATCAAATACACCCTTTGTGGTATCCACTTTTACTTCCTGCACCTGCAATGGTATTGGATCAGTTAACAGCTGTCCATCCGGACCAATAAATTTAAACGCAGGTATGGTTTGTACTCCTGCATCAAATGCAGTAATGGTGTAGGCCCTGCTAATTACCCAGCGGCCTGATGCATCTTTTACAGTATCAAGTTTCCCAATATCCACAATCTGCACTTTAGCAGAAATGGTATCAGAAAGTATCGGAAATTCTATCTTACCATTGGCCGGCAAACTTACGCTTAACCGCAATGTAGTTTGATCACCAAGTAAGATACTTGATTTATCAAGCCTGGCACCAGCAGTTGTGTTTTGCGAATATCCATTTAAACTGAACACACATAGCATTCCGAAAAAACACCAATTCATTAATTGTCTCATAACGCTATCGCTTTGCTCCCCTTTTTTTAAACAATGTCATCAATGGCTTAATGTACGACTGGTGTGTACCAATCTTGGTAAAATCAACTCCTGAACGCTTAAATAAATCATCTAATCTGCCATTACGTTCCAGTGCCGCCTTTTTAAATTGAAAGCGTACTTCCTTATCACCTGTATTTACCCAAGCAAGCTGGCCTGTTTCTTCATCCTTAACAGGAATTAGCCCCAAATCAGGAAATTCCTCCTCATGAAGATCAAATATTCTCAATGCGACTAAATCATGCTTCCTATTGGCAATTTTAAGTTCATTCTCAAAAGAGCTGCTCATAAAATCTGAGATCAGGAAAGAGGTACACCTTTTTTTGATTGCACTGGTAAAATAACGGAGTGCTTCGGCAACATTGGTTCCTTTATGCTGGGGTTTAAAATCAATGAGCTCCCTAATAATCATTAGAATGTGGCTCCTGCCCTTCTTTGGAGGTATAAATTTCTCTACTTGATCACTAAAAAACAGCACACCCACTTTATCGTTATTCTGTATAGCAGAAAATGCGATAACTGCACAGATTTCTGTTGCAAGCTCCTGTTTTTGCTGAGTCTGCGTCCCGAAATTCTTTGAGCCACTTACATCTACCAATAGCATCACGGTCATTTCCCGCTCCTCATCAAATACTTTAACGTAAGGATGATTGAACCTGGCGGTAACGTTCCAGTCTATTGTTCTAATCTCATCGCCAACCTGGTACTCCCGCACTTCACTAAACGCCATACCACGACCTTTAAACGCCGATTGGTATTCGCCCGAAAAGATCTGGTTGCTTAAACCGCGACTCTTGATCTCGATCTTTCTAACCTTTTTTAAGAGATCCTTAGTATCCATAGCTTATGGTACTTCAACCGCGTTCAATATTCCGGTAATAATGTTTTCAGAAGTTATGTTTTCAGCCTCAGCCTCATAGGTAAGTCCAATACGATGTCTTAAAACATCATGACAAATTGCACGTACATCTTCTGGAATCACGTAACCTCTTCTCTTAATAAATGCATAAGCCTTAGCTGCCAAAGCTAGATTAATACTTGCGCGGGGCGAAGCACCAAAGCTGATCAGGTTTTTATAATCTGCCAGTTTGTATTGCTCAGGAAAACGTGTAGCAAATACTATGTCAATAATATACTGCTCAATTTTCTCATCCATATACACCTCTCTCACTACTTTTCTTGCCCTTATAATATCATCCGGATGAAGAATCTTTGTTGGCTTAGGCATACCCTGAGGAGCAATATTTGCCCGCATGATCATTTTCTCGTCCTCCTTTTTTGGATAGCCAATAACCACTTTTAACATAAAACGATCCACCTGTGCCTCTGGTAACGGATAAGTTCCTTCTTGCTCAATCGGGTTTTGTGTAGCCAATACTAAAAATGGTGTTGGTAAAGGAAACGTATTGTCTCCAATAGTCACCTGCCGCTCCTGCATGGCTTCCAACAGGGCACTTTGTACTTTAGCAGGTGCACGGTTAATCTCATCTGCAAGGATAAAATTAGAGAACAATGGGCCCTTCCTAACTATAAATTCTTCCTTTTTCTGGTTATAGATCATGGTTCCCAGTAAATCTGCCGGCAATAGATCTGGTGTAAACTGTATGCGACTGAAGCCAGCATCAATACATTTAGATAACGTATTAATAGCCAGTGTTTTTGCTAGCCCTGGAACTCCCTCCAGCAAGATATGTCCATCAGCAAGTAAACCAATCATTAAGCGCTCTACCATGTAACGCTGCCCAATAATAACCTTGTCCATCTCTATAAAAAGGAGATCAATAAACGCACTCTCCTTTTGTATCATTTCATTCAACGCACGGATATCAGTTCCGTAAGATGAACTCCCTGTATTTGTATTTAAATCTTCCATTTAGACCGAATTTTTTCGCTGCGAAAATTAGACAAACTCTACACTTCCTGCAAGTACTATCTGATATCATTTATGTTAAAAATTGTTAAATGACAGGAGGTAATATTAAACCTTTGAACCCTTTTACGCTCTATTCATTAAAAACGAACAAAAAACGATCATGAGAAAATTAATCTTAACAGCCGCAGTATTTATTGGAATGGGCACTATGGCATTTGCACAAAAAGCAGAAAAGCAACACAAAACTCCAGAAGAAAAAGCACAACATGCAACTGATGTGCTTGACAAGAAGTTATCGCTAACGGCAGATCAGAAATCTAAAGTTTACGCACTTAACCTGGCTGAGATAAAAAAAATTAAGGCAACGCATGTTAAAGGAGAGAAAAAAGATCCGGCTGTAATGAAAGCTGCTTTCGATGAGCGCGATAGCAAAATTAATTCGATCCTTAACGATAAACAACGTGTAACTTATAAAGCGTTTAGAGACAAGAAGCAACAAGAAAAAAAAGCACATAAAGGCAACCATAAAAAAGGCGAAATGCCAAGTAAGGCATAATTAAAAAGAATTAGTGAGGAAGATTGGTTTAGGGGGGCAGGTATTAACTTGTCGCCCTATTTTTTTACGTCTGATAGTAAAACACAATTGCTATATTTGCCCAAAACCCCTATTATGCTTGCACATCACGTTTTATTCTGGCTTAAAGCCGATACTACAGCTCAACAAAAAAATGATTTTAAAGGAGGATTAGAATCTTTACAAGGTATTGAGACTATCAAAACTTTTCATATTGGTACACCAGCGGCTATTGATCGTGCAGTAGTAGATACCACCTATACCTTTTCTTTAACTGTGTTTTTTGAAGATATGGCTGGTCATGACGTATACCAGGTTCACCCATTACACCTTGCTTTCCTTGATCAGTTTAAGGTTTTGTTTGAGAAAGTGGTGATCTACGATGCAGACTAACTGACTTAAGGAACTACAACAATTCCAATGTGGCTGCTATTCCTGCTTCCATAAAATGGCTCCGTGCGTATAGAGAAGATCATTTTATAGTTACCTGGAAGTTTAGGTGCCTTGATTACAAAATCAAGATTAACCGCTTCTTTTGCGGGTATCTTAATTTCTCCGGCAGGCAAAGAAACCGATTCAAGCGCCGCTATAAGTTTGCCTTGCTGTTTATATCCATATTCAATGTAGCATTTGTACTGTTGGCCGGTATTATTTAAGGAAATGGCTTCATCATATGGATTGCTAATCTTCACCTTAACTGTTTTAGTACTACCGGCAACCCATTTTGATTCCATGCTCAGCGGACTTATATCTACTTTTTGGTAGAGTCGTACATGGTCCAGCCAGCGACCATAAAACACACCTTTATCCGTATAGATAGTATCCTGATCATTATGGCCCTCACTGTGCTGAAGAACATAATAAACCTTTTTGTTTCTCAGGCTATCTTCTAAAGACCAGATGTCATATTGATTTTTACGGTAATTGCGAGAATCATAGCCAAAACCCTTGGTCGTGTTGTTATAAAAATTGTATTTAGAGGGCAATTGAAAGGAATCAACGAAAACCACAGGGGCATCTCCTGCTTTTGCATGGATTGCCATGGCCCAATTCTGTGTTCCAAAGTAATCGCCAATTAAATTAATCCTTTCTAAAAATGGAACAGGTATAATTAGCACTAGTCTAACCACTACAATCAGTATAATATTGGCAATAAATAACCTGTCCAGCCATTTGGGCATTGCTTTACCTGCTAAATTCAAGTAAGCCAAAGCAATCATACAAATCATTCCGGGCAATGGCCAGTGCGCTTCTACTCTACCTTTAAAAGTGGTGATAAAGAAGAATATGAAAATACCAAAGAAATTAAAGACCAATGCTCTGGTAAATAGATTATTTGATTTGTATGCTGCTGCAGCGCTATAAAGGTACCAGCCGACTAGCGGACCAGCCAATGCCAGCTGCGCCAATAGATATTGGTAGGTAAACTCAAACTGGTAAGCATCTGCAGAGCGGTCAATAATATGGTAATAAAAAGAAGGATAGTGATTTTGAACCTGCCACCAAACATGTGGTAAAAATGCAATAAAAGCAATTGCAATAACCAGCCAAAAAGAGGGTCTCCTGAACAACCTAAAATTAGAAATAACGGTAAAGAAGACAATCAGGATGGCATGGTACTTACTATAAAATAAGCAGGCTATAATCACAGCTAATATAACTGCCCATTTATAACTATCTAGTTCTGCATATTTTTTATACGCGTAAAAGAAAAGCACAGTAAATAAAAGCAGCGGCGCGTCTGGCGTGGTAATAAATCCATACATGTGGAATACCACCAGAGATGAAGTCAGCAAAATAAATAACCTGATATCCCTTATTTCTTCACTTAGCAATTTCCAAAGCACATATAAGGCTAAAGCCGTGGAAATTACCGTGGTAAAGCGCAAACTTAATGCATTATGCGCAAGGCTATCGCCAATTTTAATAAAGAGTGCCACCATAGGTGGATGGTCAAAGTAACCCCAATCTAAAAACCGGGAATACATCCAGTAATAAGCTTCATCAGCATGAAGATCCATAAAGGTGGCCTGCACCAAGTTCATCAATACCCAAATAGCCAAAAAAATGATCAGTATCCGATCCCTGTTATGCGTCTGTTGTTGCACCATCTATCCTGTAAATGTATACAGATAATTGGCAAAGAAGTTCCACAAAGACACCAGCACTATTGCACAAGCCTTTGCGACGTAGAAATTCCACTTTAACCTGTCATTAAGGATGTAAATTAACCCATTGCTTAATGCCAGTCCAAATAGTGACACTATAAAAAACTTGCCAAACTGAACCGCAGCATTGGGATCATGATTATTGAAAGTCCATAAACGGTTTAATGTATAATTTGTTGCGGTAGCCACCACAAAGCCAAAGGAACTGGAAACATACTTATGGATTTTCAACTTCTCCTTAAAAAAGTAAGTAATACCGAAATCAACAATTAAACCTGAAAAACCGACCAGTCCGAACTTTAAAAACTTAAGAAAGAACGTTTTATTAAACTCAATGGCGGCTAATTGAAGCATAGAATAACTTTTTAGCAAAAATAACACATTAATAACACAACTTCGTTTCCTTTCGCTATTTTTGCTTTTAAAATAACCAAATTGCTTAATCTTTTACGATATAAAACGCCCTCAAAATATATCTCTGATTTCAGGGTGTCCTATAGCTATGCTAATATTAAGCAGATAAAAATCTTAAGCACAGCATTTTTTATTTTTTCAGCCTCAATTCGAATTTTTGCTCATTTAAATTATCAAGAGATCCTAAAGATTCCAAACATCACAGAATATAATTTAAGTAATATATTCCAGTTAAGTGGTTCTGCGCTATTCATTATTTTGAGTTCCGTATTCTTAAATGGCAAATGGGCGAGGCCGGCTTCCAGAAACTTGCTTACCCTGGCATTTACTATCTTTCTTTTAAGCAGTACATTTTATGTAAGCTACATCTATTCCCTGCACAATGTTAAAAACACGCTAATGGTGTTCTTATTAGGGGTTTTTATAGTGAGTACCTTTTTTGCGCTTGAGCTGAAATACATTTTAATCTTAGTAGGATATGTTATTTTTCTTTTCTTTATAGGAATAATTGTACCTGTGCTTACACCTGCACAGCAGCTTTTTAATTTTATAGCTTCCGTAGTATTGTCGCTCGTATTATTCCTTTCAGCCAGATATAGTTACTTTTATAAATCGCAACACTTTGTGCGAATTAAGCAGCTCAAAGAAAAGAATGAAGAAGTGCAGGAACTCAACCGACAAAAAAGTGAAATACTTGGTTTTGTAGCGCACGACTTACGGAACCCTTTAAACAATATTGAAGCGCTAAGCAGAATCTTGTTGGAAGATAATGAAGGCAATGATAATACAGAGATCAAATTGATCTTAAGCTCTTCAAAGCAGGCCAAGGATATTATTAACGATCTAATTGAGGTGATACAGGTAAAAAAAGTAGCCTTTGAATTGCAGGATATTGATCTGGTAAACTACATTAACAACATCTGCTTAAATTGGCAGACCAATGCCGCAGCAAACAGGAAAATCAATTTTATTACAAACGAATCTGAATTGTTAACTCCATTAAATGCTTCCAAGTTTGGCCGGGTAATGGACAACCTGATTGGTAATGGCCTGAAATTCTCTGATAATAGCACCCCTATTGATATTGAGTTATCTAAAAACAACACGGGGTGCCAAATTAAAGTAAAGGATTACGGAATAGGTATTCCTGAACACCTGAAGAATATGTTGTTCGACCAGTTCTCCAAGGCCGGAAGATCTGGTTTAAATGGCGAAAAGTCGCTCGGACTTGGATTGCATATTTCTAAAGACATTGTGGAGCAGCATGGTGGTACGCTTACCATTGAAACCGAGGAAAACAAAGGCTCTACGTTTATTATTTCCATGCCTTTGGCCAGTTAAAACTCCTCAACTGCAGCAGTTGCAAATAAATTTGCAGCAAAATTTACCAGAAATAATTCCTTCTTAGCACGGGTAACCCCTGTATATAACCAGCGAAGAAAATCAAGATCTATCATCTCATCCGTTAAATAACCCTGGTCTACAAATACCGCATCCCACTGCCCACCTTGGGCTTTGTGACAAGTAACTGCATAAGAAAATTTGATTTGCAAGGCATTATAATATGGATCGTCTTTTATTGCAGCAAATCGCTCCTTCTTATTACCAATGTGCTCATAATCTATATTTAGTTGCTCAAAAAGCTTATTGCTATCTTCAAAAGAGAGACTAGGTGTTTCACCGGTAAGTGTATCCAGCATTACTTTACAGGTAATGTTTCCTGCTTCCGGGAAATCAATAAACTCCAGATTTACCTCGCAAAAACGAAAACCATAACGCTCTTCCGTATTTCTAACCCGCGTAATCTTAGCCATATCGCCATTGGCAATAAACGCAGCCGATTCATTTTCAGGTAACCAAAAGTAGTTGTTCTTTACCACCATGATCTGATCTCCTCCTGTCAGCTCCTCCTCTCTATAAAGCAGCCTTGCCCTAATCTGCTGGTTGTAAACATTTGCAGATTTATTGGATCGGCATACCACCAGCGTATTTTCAATCTCAAATTTACGATAAGCATATTCTAGTCCCTCCACCAACTTTAGTCCGGTCATCCTAAAAATATCCTTATAAGAGGTGGTTAAGAACTTTGGCAATGGCAAATCATCTTCTTCCAGTTGGTGGTTGTTGATAATCTCCCTAAGCATGGTGGCATTGGCCAGTATCCCAGATTCCTTTTCTTGTCGCACTACCTGCGTCAGTTCAACCTCAGTAACCTTCAACCCAAATTTATCCGATATGAGCTTACCATTAAGCGCCGGACTATCCACACTACCTACAGGTGGCAATTGGGCGGTATCTCCTACAAAGATAATCCCACAGTTTTTACCATTATAAGCAAACTCCATCAGATCTTTTAGAAAAGAAGAGCCAGATTTTGTATTCCATTCATCGGCTATCATGGAGGCTTCATCCACTATAAAAAGGGTATACTCTGCCAGGTTTGGTGCCAGAAGGAAGGACATCTCTGTTGATACGGCCGTTTTTTTTCTATAAATCTTTTTATGGATGGTAAGTGCCTTCCTGCCAGTATAATTGCTCATTACTTTAGCTGCTCGTCCTGTTGGAGCCAGTAAAATACTGCTGTAACCAAATTTTGGGAGTGCCTTAACCAACGCGCCAACCGATGTTGTTTTCCCCGTTCCCGCATAACCACGCAAAATGAAGCACTGCTTGTCTAACGGTCGAGAAAGGAACAAGGCCATTTCCTTACAAAAGCTTAATTGCTCTGATGTGGGATTAAATTGATAGGATTGTGCAATTAAAGAGGCTTTGTCCATTTATCAAATATGCGATGCTGTGGTT
This sequence comes from Pedobacter sp. UYP24, assembly GCF_054057295.1. NCBI lineage: Bacteria > Pseudomonadati > Bacteroidota > Sphingobacteriia > Sphingobacteriales > Sphingobacteriaceae > Pedobacter > Pedobacter sp. UYP24. The sequence continues at coordinate 26,363 of NZ_JBSRZD010000016.1, read as the reverse complement.
ATAGAAAAAAGGATTATTTTTGTGAATATGAATAGCAAAAATAGCATATTATTAGTTGATACTGAGTTTGACCCCGCAACGGCCACCAGCTGTACGCTTTTAATAAAGGTTACGGCAGACAGCTATTCTTATGCGATCATAGATAGATCTGCCGGAAAACTAAAAGCATTATACGATCAACAGGAAAGCGCCGATCCGATCCAAGATTTTGCCGGGCGACTAAAAACCGACAACTATCTCGCTTTGCCATTTCAGGAGGTAAAGGCTGCTATTTATACGCCAAACACCATCGCAGTTCCTGCAGAATTTGTAGATGAGCAGAACCTTGATCAGTATGCCAAATTCTTTAGTACAGGTCAATCTGACAAGTTGCATGCACAAAAATCGGACAGTTTTAACTTTACTTCCATTTTTAACATAGACAGCAACGCTGAAAAAATATTAAACGAATCTTTTGCAGACTGCAAGATAGTTGATCAATCTGCCCCTTTGTTGTGTTTAAATAAGCAACCAGAACAAAATGCATTATTAGTGGATTTTACAGCAGGTTCATTCCAAATTAATTATACCGGTGGCAACAACCTTCTATTTCAGCATACCTATGAGATCAGCAACGATGATGAATTTAACTATTACTTGTTGCTGATGATCAAACAGTTGGATATAGAGACTAAAGCTGTAGGTGTATTGGTTAGTGGCATTATCCAAAATGACGACAACCGCTTTAAAATATTAGGTAAATACTTCAATAACATTGAATTTAACGTGCTGCATCGGGAAGATTTAAACATCGATCTATTAAAAGACATGCCAAACCATTATTATAGCACCATACTTGCGGTAGACCTATGCGGATAATTGGCGGTAGATTAAAAGGCATTCGCTTTAATGCACCGGCTAGCCTGCCGGTTAGGCCAACTACGGATATGGCTAAAGAAGCATTATTCAATATCCTTTACAACACGTACGACTTTGACAATTGTGCGGTGCTCGACTTATTTTGCGGCACTGGCAACATTAGCTTTGAATTTGCTTCAAGAGGGATCAAGGAAGTTACCGCGGTAGACAAACATTCGGGATGTATTTACTGGGTAAAATCAGTGATTGAGAAATATAAGCTCAATGAAATTGAGGTAGAAAAGGCTGATGTTTTTAAGTTCCTGCTAAAGCCCGAGCAACAATATCAGATCATTTTTGCTGATCCTCCATACGATTTACCAACCATTTCGCTTATCCCGCAATTGGTGATAAACAATAACTTTCTTGCCGACAATGGTGTATTGATTGTAGAGCACCCTTCTCTGCTAAAATTGAATGCACAACCTGGTTTTAAAGAAACCCGCAGGTATGGGAATTCCTCCTTTAGCTTTTTTGAGCCTGTAAAACTATAATAGTCAATACCAGTAAGAAATTGAAGGCACAGTAAACAATTTAGTATCTTTCCAATATGAAAATCGCACTTTTCCCAGGCTCATTTGATCCGATAACAATTGCACATGTTGATATTCTTAAACGTGCGCTGCCCTTGTTTGATCAGATCATTGTAGGCATTGGACTAAACAGCGCGAAACAAAGTTTTTTAAGTGCTGAGCAACGCAAAAACATTGTTACCGCGGTATTTGCAGAACACGAAAACGTTCATATTGAATTGTATGAGGGCCTTACAGTGGACTTTTGCAGAAAAATAGGCGCACAATTTATGGTACGAGGTGTGCGCTCTGTAGGAGATTTTGAATATGAGAAAGCAATTGCTCAAATCAACCAAACCCTAATGCCAGAAATGGAAACCATCATATTATTGAGCAAACCAGAGTATTCTGCCATAAGCTCTACCATTGTTAGAGATATATTGAGGTATGGAGGAGACGTAAGCCCATTTCTACCTACTCAGGCACTTCCTTTTCTATAACAATTTTCCCGCTTCCAGCACTTGCACAATTGATGGAAATGTGTTTTTCAAAACGGGTTTCAACTCATCTGAAGATAGCCAAAGTGCTTTTGTAATGCCCTCTTCCTTTTGAGGGATCAGTTTAGGTTCTCCCTTAACCGCCATCTTATACCAGTTTGTTTTCTTAAGCACAAGTTTGTTTCCCAGCACATAAACATGATAGGTTTTACAAAGCTTTTTGCCGTTAACAGCTATTTTAACGCCGCACTCTTCCTCTACCTCACGCAAACCGGCTTCTTTCATCTTCTCCCCTTTTTCTACCTTGCCTTTAGGCAAATCCCATTTTTTGTTCCTGAAGATAAAGAGGTAATCTCCTTTTGCATTTTCCACTAAGCCACCTGCAGCCTTAATCAGCTCACAACTTTTCTTTATTTTTTTAAAAAGTAGTTCAGGATCTGAATCTACCAGGATGTAATCGGTAGGTGTACCCTTAACCAGATTTTTATAGAATGAAGGCAAATTAAAATCTTTCTTTTCCAGTTGCTGAATGTTTTTTAACTGTTTCGGAACACTATCCGATATAAAAAGGGTATTCTCGTTGATGTAGATCCTGTAGTTTTTCATAATATTTACACCCAAATATATCTATTTTCTATTACGGAGAACAACAGGGTATAAAAAAATATTGCGGCATGAGCAGTACGGTTTAAGCAAGCAACTGATTCGGATCAGGTTTGGGTCTTGTTCTTGGGTAAGTTGGGCTTTAATAAGGCTTTGGTTGGGCTTTGGTTGGGAAAAGGTACCTTTTACCCAACCAAACCTAAGCAAGACCCAACCAAAACCTAAACAAGGGTAGAACCAGGTCCCTATGATAGCCGAATCAGGCACGAATTAGAACGAAACTAAAATAACTGGCTTTCAGCTATTTGAAACAAACCAGTACAATACGCATACAATTCAGTGATAAACAACGCATGGTCATTAACATAAATTCTGTATTTTTGGAGCATGTACAATAAAAGTGATATTGAATTAAAGGTTGCTGAATTTTTATTACAAATTAAAGCAATAAAATTACAGCCAAATAACCCCTTTACATGGGCATCTGGATGGAAATCCCCTATTTATTGTGACAATAGAGTCACGCTTTCTCACCCATCTGTTAGAACTTACATCAGACAGAAATTAACGCAATTGATTCAGGAAGAATACGGCTCAGTAGATTTAATTGCAGGCGTAGCTACAGCAGGAATCCCTCAGGGCGCATTGGTAGCCCAGGAACTGGGATTACCTTTTGCATATGTTAGGGCAAAAGCTAAAGAACACGGCACAGGAAGTCTTATTGAAGGTGAAATTCATGAAGGACAGCGTGTAGTTGTTATTGAAGATTTAATCTCTACCGGAAAAAGTAGCCTACAGGCAGTTGATGCTTTAAGAAATGCAGGTCTGTCGGTTGCCGGACTTGTAGCCATCTTTACTTATGGATTTGACCAGGCCGATGAGAATTTCAAAGCTGCAAAGTGCAGGTATACTACACTATCCAATTACAACACCTTAATTGAGTACGCAGCAGAACATAGTTTTATTGCACAAAATGATGTTGATCTGCTAACAAAATGGCGTAGTAACCCATCTGAATGGGGACAAGAATTAGAACATTTAACCTAAAGACCCGATGACAGTTATAGAAAGCACTACGGAAATTAATAAGCCGGTAGAAGATGTTTATGCATTTTTAGCAGACCTGAATAACCACCAGCAATTGATGCCGGAAAATATTTATAACTGGTCTTCTACTACGGATGAGGCGAGTTTTACCATTCAGAACATGGCTAAGCTTGCGATAAAGATTTCTGAAAGAATAGAAAATAAAGAGCTTATTGCTATACCTACAGAAAAACCACCTTTCGATATTGAATTAAAATGGAATGTGGAGGCCAATGGAGATCATGCTACTACCGCTAAGCTGACCATCTCTGCAGATTTAAATATGATGATGAAAATGCTTGCTGTTAAGCCTTTGCAAGGTTTAGCGGATCATCAAACAGAAAAACTTAAGGAGGTATTGTCGTAATACCTCTTTCTTTTTAACGAGTAAGCTTCATCCTTTTCATCACAATAAGGAAACCTATTGCGGTCAATAACAATACACCCACAGTACCCCACCAAAGGGTATTAAATCCAAAATCTGCAGCTACTCTGGTACCGATATATGGTGAAAATATGAGGGCTATAGAGAAAGAAAGTGCATTTATTGCCATATAGGCACCTCTTTTCTTAACGGATGACCGTTGTAAAGACACGGTTGCCATAAAGGGCATCACCAGTATCTCTGCAATACAAAGCACAAACATCGATAAATAAAGCACCAGAGTACCCGTCCACAGGTTGAGCATAAGAAAGGATATGGCACACAAAACTGTTCCTGTAACAATGACGGCCCTGGAACTGAATCTTTTCTCTGCAATGTGTACAACCAGCATCTCCAAAGAAAAAACCACTACGCCGCTGAAAGCCATGATGATACCTATTTCCTGCTCTGGCATCTTGTAAACCGTGCGGTAATATAAGGGAACGGTATTGAGCAATTGAAAAAAACAGATGGCAAATACACTGCACAACAGGCTAAACAGTATAAAGTAAAAATCTTTAAATGGGGAAGTACTGGGTATCGTGTCTTCTTCCAACTCCCTTTCCTCCCTTTGCGTGATATTTCCTTTCCTGTTTCTAAAATATAGGAAAAATACAATTGCAGATAAAAAGGCAGCCACTGCATTTCCATAAAATAAAAAAGCATAGGAAATGGCAGCGAGAAAACCACCTAAAGCTGGTCCGATGGAGAAACCCAGGTTCATCGCCATCCTGTTTAAAGAAAAAGCTCTGATCACATTATCTTTACGGGAATAAAATGCTACAGAAACTGAATTTGCGGGTCTAAATGTTTCTGAGATAATACTCAACAGGAATACACCAATGGCAAGTGAAGGAACGGTATTTAATTGGGGCAACACTATAAACATGGGAACAATGAGCAGCAGACTAAAGAGCTGAACCTTGAAATGACCTATCTTATCGGTAAGCGTTCCCCCTAAAAATGACCCACAAACTGCACCAATACCAAAACAGCTCAATACCATACCTGTATCCCGCAAATTAAAATGCAGGTAATTGGCCATATATACACCAAGAAAAGGGATAACCATGGCTCCACTCCTGTTAATCAGCATCACAAGCGCAAGCATCCAGGATGGGGCAGACAAACCTTTGTAGGATTCCAGGTATAGCTTAAAAAACTGTTTCATGAGCATATGGATGTACTGCAAAAGACGGAAAATTTAACCATAGGTAAAGAAAGGGAATAGAAAACAGACAAAATTTCAGTTTAAACTACTATTTATCAGTCATTTAAGCAGTAAGAAAACAGGCGACAAGACATTATTTCCGATCTTTCAAAAAATGAAGGCATGGCACTCGCTTTGTTGTTCTTTTAGTATGAATTTTAACAATTTTACCATCAAAGCCCAGGAAGCAATTCAGCAGGCTTCCGCAATAGCCGAGGGCAACCAACAACAGGCTGTTGAAACGGCACACCTGCTCAAAGGATTGCTTACTGTTGATGAAAATGTAGTTTCTTATGTATTAAAGAAATTGAATGTTAATCTCAATATTCTTAATACAAACCTGGATGCACAAATAGCGAAGTTTCCAAAGGTATCTGGAAGCAGCCCTTACTTAACATCCGGTAGCAATTCAGCTTTGCAAAAAGCCCAGTCTTATTTAAAGGAGTTCAAAGACGAATTTGTATCTGTTGAACATTTATTGTTGGGTATTTTATCTGTCAATGATGCAACAGCCAATTTGCTAAAAGATCAGGGTGTAAATGAAAAAGATTTGAAGACCGCCATTGTATCGCTTCGTGGCGATAGCAGGGTTACTGATCAAAATGCAGAAGCAACCTACAATGCCTTAAATAAATATGCCCGTAATTTAAACGAATATGCAGAATCTGGTAAACTGGACCCGGTAATTGGTCGCGATGATGAGATTAGGCGGGTGATCCAAATCCTTTCCAGAAGAACCAAGAACAACCCGATACTTATTGGTGAACCTGGTGTAGGTAAAACAGCTATTGCTGAAGGAATTGCCTTTAGGATCATCAAAGGTGATGTACCAAATAGCCTCAAATCAAAGACCGTTTATTCTTTGGATATGGGTGCACTGATTGCTGGTGCAAAATATAAGGGTGAGTTTGAAGAACGCTTAAAGGCTGTAGTGAAAGAAGTAACACAGAGCGATGGGGACATCATCTTATTTATTGATGAGATCCATACCCTGGTTGGTGCAGGTGGTGGCGATGGTGCTATGGATGCAGCAAATATCTTAAAGCCTGCATTGGCGCGTGGTGAGTTGCGTGCAATTGGTGCGACCACGCTGGATGAGTACCAAAAATACCTGGAAAAAGATAAAGCACTGGAACGTCGTTTCCAAAAGGTAATGGTCAATGAGCCTGATACACAGGATGCAATTTCTATTTTGAGGGGACTAAAAGAAAGATATGAAACCCATCATAAAGTAAGAATTAAAGATGAAGCCATTATAGCAGCTGTCGAGTTGTCGCAACGGTATATTGCAGATCGGTTCTTGCCGGATAAGGCAATCGACTTAATGGATGAAGCGGCATCTAAACTGCGACTGGAGATGGATTCTGTACCCGAAAAGGTGGATGAGCTGAATCGTAAGATTATGCAGCTAGAGATTGAGCGGGAAGCAATTAAACGCGAAAACGATACCAAGAAGGTAAAATCGCTAGGGGAAGATATCGCTAACCTCTCTGCAGAACGTGATGAGATCAAAGCAAAATGGCAGGGTGAAAAAGACCTGGTAGACAACATCAACAACGAGCTGGAACAGGTTGAAAACTATAAGCTTGAAGCCGAACAGGCAGAGCGTGCGGGTGATTATGGAAGGGTAGCAGAAATCCGTTATGGAAAGATCAAAGAGGCACAGGATAAGGCAGAAAAACTAAAAGCAGAACTGGCTAACCAGCAAAGCGAAAGCAGGATGCTTAAGGAAGAGGTCACTGCAGATGACATTGCAGGTGTTGTTGCGCGCTGGACAGGCATTCCTGTGACTAAACTGATATCCAGTGAGCGGGAGAAATTGCTGAATCTGGAAGCTGAATTACACAAACGTGTTGCCGGACAGGATGAAGCCATTGAAGCCATTTCTGATGCCATTAGGCGTTCAAGAGCGGGATTGCAGGATAAACGTAAGCCGATTGGTTCCTTCATTTTTCTGGGAACTACAGGTGTTGGTAAAACAGAATTGGCAAAAGCATTAGCAGAGTTTCTATTTAACGATGAAAATGCAATGACCAGGATAGATATGAGCGAATATCAGGAAAGGCATGCCGTATCCAGGTTGATTGGTGCGCCTCCGGGTTATGTGGGTTACGATGAAGGTGGGCAGCTTACGGAAGCAGTTCGGCGCAAACCTTATTCTGTGGTTTTATTGGATGAGATTGAAAAGGCACACCCAGATGTATTCAATATTTTATTGCAGGTATTGGATGATGGTCGACTAACCGACAATAAAGGCAGGTTGGTTAATTTCAAGAATACCATCATCATCATGACTTCTAATATCGGCTCTCATTTGATACAGGATAACTTTAAAGGTTTGACCGACGAAAACCGCGATGAGGTAATTGCAAAGACTAAGTCTGAATTGTTTGAACTGTTAAAGCAAACGATAAGGCCTGAGTTTTTAAACAGGATTGATGAGCTGATTATGTTTACTCCGCTGAACAGAAGTGAGATTAGGAACATAGTTGACCTGCAGTTTAAACATGTACAGGATACATTGGCAGAAATGGGTGTAGAAATAGAAGCTTCTGTTGAAGCGCTGGACTGGCTAGCAGAATTGGGTTATGATCCGCAGTTTGGAGCAAGACCGTTAAAACGAGTGATCCAGAAGAAAATACTCAATGAGTTGTCTAAACAGATCCTGGCAGGAACGGTTGATAAAGAAAGCAAAATCAAACTGGACATGTTCGACCATCAGTTTGTGTTTTTAAACAACAAATAAGAGGAGTTAAAATAGAAAGTTAAGAGGCGCTGTACAGCGCCTTTTTTTATTTCCTTTTACTTTCAATATTGGGCAAAAATGCAGTAAGAATACCTATCAAAGGCAGAAAAGAGCAGATATGGAATACGTACTCAATACTTGTGGTATCTGCCACTTTACCCAATATCGCGGAGCCTATTCCACCCATACCAAAGGCAAAGCCAAAGAACAGGCCTGATACTAAACCAACTTTACCAGGTATGAGTTCTTGCGCATAAACTAGAATTGCAGAAAAAGCAGAAGCCAGGATCATCCCAATGGGAACAACAAGAACGCCAGTCCAGAACAGGTTGGCATACGGCAATAATAAAGCAAATGGTGCAGTACCAAGAATAGAAAACCAGATTACATATTTCCTACCGAAACGATCGCCGATCGGTCCGCCGATTAACGTACCTGCAGCTACAGAAACGAGAAATACAAAGAGGTAAATTTGCGAAGATTGTACCGACACATGGAATTTATCAATGACATAGAATGTAAAATAGCTGGTTAAACTGGCCATATAGAAATACTTAGAAAACACGAGTATCAAGAGAATAACCACTGAGAATATAACTTTTTTTCTTGGAATATTGTTCTCAGCAATCTGTCCTTTAATGCCTTTCCCGGCTTTTAAAATTACTAAATGACTCTTGTACCAGTTGCCTACCCTGCTTAGTATAAAAATAGCCAACAAAGCGATAGCAGAAAACCAGATGATACTAACCTGTCCGTTTGGAACAATGATCCAGGCAGCCAGCAAAGGTCCGATGGAACTTCCGGCATTACCACCCAACTGGAAGATAGATTGCGCCAATCCTCTTTTTCCGCCAGAGGCGGCACTCGCCATGCGTGAGGCCTCAGGATGAAATACCGACGATCCTGTACCAACAAGGGCTACTGAACCCAGCATCATATAAAAACCGGTTGATAAGGATAAAAGAATTAAACCTACAAGGGTAAAGCCCATCCCAACCGCCAAAGAATAGGGCTGTGGCTTTTTATCGGTATATAGACCAACAAATGGCTGGAAAAGCGAAGCTGCCATTTGAAAGGAAAGGGTAATCAGCCCGATTTGAGCAAAAGTGAGATGGTAAGTTTCTTTAACTATTGGATAAATAGCGGGTATAAGCGATTGAATGGTATCATTTAACAAATGCGAAAAGCTAAGCGCAAAAAGTATAGGAAAAACTGTTTTTTCTACCAGGTTTGAACTGGGTAATGTTGTATTCATGAGCCAATTTAATGAGCAACAAAGTTAGCAAATACCATTATTAATGGTATGTCACTATTTAAACACAATTGATCTACTCGGTTAATTTTGTTTAACCTTATCGTAATTTAACGTAAATTTACATGCTTCAGACAGAACATTTAGCCAGTTATTTTGTTCTATATCCAAGACACTAATTTTTTATGAAAATCGCTTACATATCCTCTTATCCCCCACGCGAATGTGGTATTGCTACTTTTAATCATAACCTATTAAGAGCCATAGGCTTTGATAAAAACGCGGTTTCGGAGGACAGCTATGTTGTTGCCATGAATGACGCGGAGAACGTTGACGAATACGAATATCCTAAAGAAGTAAAACGTGTGATACGCCAGGAGAATCAGACAGATTATATCAAAGCGGCAGATTATATCAATACCAGCTTGGCAGATGCCTGCATTCTGGAACATGAATATGGAATTTATGGGGGAGAAAGTGGCGTATATATTCTTCCGCTAATTGCCAGGTTACAAAAACCATTGATAACCATCTTTCATACTATTTTGAAAGACCCCAACCACATGCAATTAACAGTGTTGCGTGAGATTGCGAAATACTCTTCCAGAATTGTGGTGATGAGTCACCGTGCTGTTAATTTTTTAACCAGCATCTACGGCATCCCCTATCATAAAATACAGTTAATTGAGCATGGTGTGCCTGATTTGGAACCCAAAGCAGATAACCCGGTAAAAAATTCACTGGCCTTTAAAGGAAAAAAGGTACTCTTTACTTTTGGATTGATCAGCAGAAATAAAGGTTTGGAAACTGTTATTGAAGCCCTACCTAAAATAGTGGAAAAGAATCCTGATGTGATGTATGTGATATTGGGAACCACTCACCCTGGGGTAATTCGTAACTCCGGAGAAGAATATAGAGACAGCTTAAAGAGACGTGCAAAAGTACTCAACGTAGAGAATAACTTAACCTTTATAAATAAGTTCGTATCTGAAGAAGAATTGCATGATTATCTTACGGCCTGCGACATGTACATTACGCCTTACTTAAATGAGGCGCAAATTACAAGTGGAACCCTGTCTTATGCTGTTGGTGCTGGTGCAGCGGTCATATCTACTCCGTATTGGCATGCACAGGAATTATTGGCTGATAACCGTGGTAAGTTATTCGATTTTAAAGATGCTGATGCTTTAGCAGAGATTGTGAATGATTTGTTTGAAGATCCTGATAAATTGAAACAATTAAAAGAAAATGCTTTTGAGTATGGCTTGCACCTTCGCTGGCCAACTACAGGTGAGGTTTTTGTTGATGTGCTGAATGAGGCGGTAGATAAATACCTTTCTGAGAAGGAAACGGGTGGAAAACCAATCATTGATCCAGATATTATGCCTGCATTTAACCTGGCACACATCAGAAGGTTAACAGATGATACCGGTATTGTACAGCATGCTAAATATGGTATTCCTAATTTAAAAGAGGGTTATTGTGTAGATGATAATGCGCGTGCCTTGATTTTAACTATTCTGGCTTATCAGCAAAATAAGAGTAAAGTGGCCTTGGAGTTATTGCCTATCTACCTGAGCTACATCCAATACATGCAATGCGATAATGGCAACTTCCGTAATTTCTTAAGTTTTAGAAGAGAATACCTGGATGAAATAGGAACAGAGGATTCATTTGGCCGTACCATCTGGTCGCTGGGTTACCTGATCAATAACGCACCAAACAATTCCTACCGCGAGTTTGCTAAAGAGTTGTTTTTAAAATCAGTACCTCATTTTAAGGACCTTAAACACCTTAGGGGACTAGGAAACACGATAATAGGTTTAACACACTATATTAAAGCAAATCCTGGAGATGAGTATATTAAAGAACAACTAGATAAATTAGCAGAGCCACTTAAAGCTGCTTACCGGAAAAATAAGATTGGTCACTGGCATTGGTTTGAAGAGAAGATGACCTATGACAATGCCATTTTACCACTGGCGTTAATGAGTTATTATGAGATCAGTAAGGATCAGGAATCCTACGACATTGCTTTTGAAAGCATGCAGTACCTTACGCAGAAAACGCTTATTAACGGCTACCTTAATCCTGTAGGCAATGATGGATGGTTGTTTAGAGATGGCCCTGAAATGGCCATATACGATCAGCAAGCTATAGAAACTATGGCCATGGTGTTGATGTATTTTAAGGCATACGAGATCACGCACGATAAGCTTTACATTAAACAGATGTATGTATCCTATCAGTGGTTCCTTGGAGAAAATATACTGCGGATACCACTGTTTGATCATGAAACCAAAGGATGTGCAGACGGACTACAAACCTATGGTTTAAATAGAAACCAGGGTGCAGAAAGTACACTGGCCTATTGGATATCTCATCTTGCGGTATTAAAAGCCATGGAGTTTGAATATGAGTTTATACAAGGCAATGATTTGATTGCAGTTCAAAAAGAGACCGTTTAAGATTTTATGAAGATTGCTGTACTTGCTCCGGTAGCCTGGAGAACGCCGCCAAGGCACTATGGCCCTTGGGAGCAAATGGCATCCAACTTAACCGAGGGACTGGTAGCAAAGGGCATTGAAGTGACGCTCTTTGCTACCAGTGATTCCATTACGACTGCCAAACTTGATGCAGTTATTGCGCAAGGATATGAGGAAGACAAAACTGCCGATGCAAAAGTGGTAGAATGTCTCCACATCAGCAACCTGATGGAAAAGGCATCGAGTTTTGATTTGATCCATAACCACTACGATTTTCTTCCATTAAGTTATTCTAAATTGATCCCCACACCGGTGATCACTACGATACATGGTTTCTCTTCTGAGAAAATATTGAGGGTCTATCAAAAGTACAATGAGATCGGTAATTTTGTTTCCATTAGCAATTCCAACAGGCATCCATCCTTAAATTACCTGGCAACAGTATATAATGGATTGCAAACTAAGGAGTTTACCTATAATGCCGAGCCAGATGATTATCTGTTATTCTTTGGAAGGATCCATCCCGATAAAGGCACCGCTGAAGCAGTTCAAATCGCGAAAAAGGCAAACAGGAAGTTGATCATTGCCGGTATTGTACAGCACTCCGAGTATTTTAGAGAAAAGGTTGAACCCTTCTTAAATGATGATATTGTTTTTATCGGGTCTGCAGGGCCAGAAAAAAGAAACGAGTTGTTGCGTAATGCGGCTGCCCTTTTGCATCCAATTAGTTTTGAAGAACCTTTTGGTTTAAGCGTAGCCGAGTCTATGCTATGTGGCACCCCAGTCATTGCATTTAACTTGGGTTCTATGCCGGAGTTAATTAAAGATGGGGAAACCGGCTTCCTCGTAAATGATGTTGAAGGTGCAGTAGCAGCGGTAAATAAACTTTCAGCAATAGAACGAATCAATTGCAGAGAATGGGCAATGGCCAGTTTCTCTCAACAAAAAATGGTAGAGGACTATATTAGCCTCTACCATCGAATATTATAAGCGATATCCTTTATATAATACTGTCTGATGTCTTTAGCTTTTCTAACAAGATATCAATACTGACGCCAGCAAAAGAAGAACAATAGTCAGAGAGTCCATACGGAATAATCAGCTCACCATTGTGTATAATTGATCCGCAAGAATAAAGGACATTGGGCACATATCCTTCCCGCTCATCATTGTTGGGTATTAACAGCGGTTCTGATAACCTTCCGATCTCAATAGTTGGATCTTCCAAATCGAAAAGACTTGCACCAAGGCAATATCTCCTCATCGGACCAACGCCGTGTGTAATCATCAGCCAGCCATCTTTGGTTTCAATTGGAGAGCCGCAATTACCTATCTGAATAAATTCCCATGGGTATCTTGGTGTTTGTAATTTTACCGGATTGTCCCACACCGTTAACTTATCTGAATACATCAGGTAATTATTGCAGCCATCAATACGAGACATCATTGCGTATTTGCCCTTTATCTTTCTTGGAAATAATGCAAGGTTTTTGTTTTGCGCACCTACGCCGTGTAGCGGACTGATCTTAAAATCATAGAAATCTGTAGTTTGCAGCAACTTAGGCATAATCATCGCCCCATCAAAAGCCGTATAAGTGGCGTAATAAACGATTGATCCATCGTCTTTAACAAACTTTACAAAGCGGGCATCCTCTATCCCTTTACGCTCAAATTCTGATATCGGGAAAATTACGCGGTCTGAAATATCTGTATCCCTGGAAAAACTGATTTCATGATAAGTATCAGACAGCCAAAGGATCTTATCATACTCCAGTTTCCTAAGATCGTCTTTTTGCAGGCTTTTAGAATCCAGAATGATTTTTCTTAAGGTAGAATAATCAAACTTATCTTCTAATCTTACCCCTACTTCATCCAATACTACGAGATCAATTTTAGAATCAGCACCTTTCTTTAGAAATAGCTTCTTATTATAAACAGCATTCTTAATTACCTCAGCTTCATCTATATAATTTCCCGCTGGAATAACGGTAATGTCGTTGTTCCTGTCAATAAGGGCTCTTCTAAATACCACAGACGAAATATGCCCCTCGCCTACGGCTCGGAAACTAATGATAACACGTTTTTCACCTTCTACCAAGTCCGACTGATCGGGATCTTCTACTATAGAAGGGTTAAAAAAAGCAGCTGATTCAATGGAATATTCATGTGTAAAATAGGAACCGATTAATAAGCGGTGGTATTTTTCAAGGTCGTCATAATCAAAACCAGCATCTTTTATACTTACTGTAACCTTCTTACAATGACGGGTAAGGATCTTGGTAATGTTTCTATGTCTTTTTGAATACTCTTGAAGTAAGGGGGATATAATACCAAATACTTCAAGATCGGTAAGGCTCATTACATGCTTTATCACATCAATGGCCCGTTCTGCTCCATTAAAAAAAAATCGGGCTATTACCCTTTTTGGATCGGGATATACTTTAACTGGTTTGCGCTCTATTAATAATCTCATGCTTAGTTAACGTTTAATGGGAGTAGAAAGATTTACTAATTTAATTATTATTTCTTCCTTTCCAATTCTCTGTCCATTTCAACCATATCTACCTGATCCGGAGTATCGTAATCGCCTATCAAATATTTGTTAAAATGGTCTGCCAGTTTCCAAAAAGCATATTCGGTAAGGTCACCAAAGCTATGACGTTGTCCGGGTAATATCACAAATTCAAACCTTTTACCCTCTTTCATCAGTGCATTTGCCAATCGGATGGTGTTAGCCGGGTGCACATTATTATCTATATCACCGGTCATGATCATTAAATGGCCCTTTAAATTTTTTGCAATCTGCGGGTTTTTATCAATATCATAGGTAAAGGTGGTATCTCCTTTAGCAGAAATAATTTCTTTAACACCGTGATGCTTCTCGCTCCACCACCTGTTATAAATGCTATTGTCGTGATTACCGGCTTTGGAAACTGCTACTTTAAAGAAATCAGGATAGACCAGCATAGCAGCGGTAGACATGAATCCACCACCTGAGTGGCCTGTTATACCAACTTTGTTGATATCTATAAACTTAAATCGATCGGCCAGTTGTTCAATAGCTGCCTTTTTATCTGCAAGGCCATAATCACGAAGGTTTCCATAACCAAAAGTATGGTACCATTTAGACCTGGCCGGATTACCACCCCTGTTCCCAACAGAAATCACTATGTAGCCCAATTGCGCAAGGCGATCTGTATTGTCCATACTTTTGGTAAACGACTTGTTTACAGCCTCTGTTTGCGGACCAGGGTACACATATTCAATAATTGGATATTTCTTATTTGGATCAAAATCGAAAGGCTTGTACATTACGCCATAAACATCAGTTATCCCGTCATCTGCTTTAACTTTAAAAGGTTCCGGAAACTTATAACCAGCAGCTAAAAGCAAGGTAAGATCAGTTGTTTCCAGGTTCATAACTACCCTTCCGTTGTTGTCTTTTAGTACAGATTTTGGCGCAGCATTAACTCTGGAATAGTTATCTACAAAGAACTTAGCCTCGTCGTTCATGTTTACCGCATGATCAAAATCGCCAGCATTGAGTAATTTCAAACCTGTACCATCAAACTTGATGCTGTACAGGTGGTAATAATATGGATCTTCCTTATCTTCTCGGCCGTTTGCTGTAAAATACAATACCCTATTCTTTTGATCGATATTTACAATGTTTTCGGTATGAAAAGGGCCTTTAGTAATTTGGTTCTTTAATTTCCCCTTGTTATCGAAAAGATAAAAATGACCCCAACCATCTCTTTCAGACCAGTGGATGATTTCATTTCCATCATTAACTAAGCCTGGGCGGTTAATCTCTACGTAAGTGTTAAAACGCTCGTCTATCAGCGGGGTAACTTTCTCTGTATTAATGTCAATGGTACATACATCAATCCTTTTTAAATCTCTGCTGGTGCGTGAAAAGTAAAACTTGCTGTTGTTACCCAACCATAAAGATGGACTGAATTCATTATCGCGGTCCTTATTTAAAGAAGGTGCAGACCAGATAGAAACAGACTGATCTTTAAATGCAGATACATCCAGCTTTTTGAAGGTCTTAGCTGCAAAATTAAACAGTAAGATTTCATCAATAGGCGATTCCTTTTCGCCTGGCATCTGGTATTTATAGGTTTCCAGCGTTGGCCTGCCAGCAGCAGTGTTATTAATTACCCATAGATCCTTTACCTTCCGGGAATCCGTTCTATCCAGCACAAAGTACTTGGCGTTAGGAGACCACATCACATAAGCTCCACGCCTCTTTTTATTATTTTTAATTTCATCCTCATTAGATTCTCCATCGCCATCACTTCCATAAGCGTAAAACTTAACACCATCTTTCGTTAACTGGTGCTCTACAATGGTGCTGTCCTCTTCATTCTTTACCGCCTTTCTGTAATTTTCTTTGTCCATCCAATAGAGATTGTAATTTCTGCTAAATATGATGGCAGAAGAATCAGGAGCAACCGACCCCCAGGATGGCTTAGCTTTAGGCTTTGTGAAATTTGGAAGCTCAGTTAACTTCTGAGTGGCAATGGTAAAAGTGAAATTATACACCTTCTTCTGCATAGAATCTGCAGCCTTTTTATCCTTGCGGTCTTTTTTCAATTCATCAACAGTACTGTTTACTTCAAAAGTTAAGCTCTTTTCATCTGCTGCAAACTTTAAGTTAAGCAATGGTAAATGCTGAGCATCAAAGGGATCACGTATAATGGTTGTAATGTCTGCAGCAAGCTTTGCATTGTCAAAGATCTTGTTCTTGCTTTTAGCTAAAGGATCAACAATATACCATTGCTTTCCATTAGGAGTTTCATACTCATACCAAAAACGATTGCTCAGTTTTAACCAATGTGGATCAACTGCTGTAGAGTAAACCATCTTTTTAACTTTTGAAGGAGAAAACCTGGAAGCCAACTGATAGTTTGCCTTAGGTGGGGAAGTCACAGCCTCTGTCAGGGTGAAGGTTTTAACCTGAGAAAAGCCCCCAAAATCAACGCAAAAAAGTATTAAAAATAGAAAGTAAAGTTTCTTCATAATGATATGTTAATTAAATCGCTAAAATATCGATAAAATATAATGCAGACTTGAATTTAATTGTAATAAAAGTGATAGTTCTAGCAAAGAATACTGAGTTGATTTTATAGTTTTGCATTAAACATTCTATAAATGAAACGACACCTTTTAACACTAATGGCTGCGGCAGTAATTTTGGCTACCGCCTGCCAGTCAAAGTCAGAAACTAAAAACGGTTCTGCAAATTCCAACGACTCTACATCTGTAAATGGCGAAACAGCCAACGGTGAGAATCAAGGTCAGGTTACCCCATCTGGCAAGATTGACATCAATAAAATAAAGGTGGCAGATGCTAAGACTATATTAGCCCGAAAACAGGTGCCTATCCTTTGCTATCATCAGATCAGGAATTGGAAACCTGCAGATGGTAAAGTTGGTAAAGATTACATTGTTGAGATTCAAAATTTTAAAGATCAGGTTAAAATGCTGGCAGATAGTGGCTACCACTCTATCCTACCAAATCAATTGTATGCTTACCTGAATACAGAAGCAGCACTACCAAGCAAACCTATCATGTTCACATTTGATGATACAGACATGGATCAGTTTACTGTAGCTGCGCCTACGTTAAAAAAATATGGCTTTAAAGCTGTTTATTTTATCATGACCGTATCAATTGGCAGAAAAGGCAAGTTTGTAGATTACATGAGTAAGGAACAGATAAAAGCACTTTCTGAAGCAGGAAACGTAATAGCCAGTCACACCTACGACCATAAAAACTTTAAAAAGTACGCAGGAAAGGATTGGGAAGAGCAGTTAGATAAACCAACTAAGAAACTGGAAGAAATTACTGGCAAAACGATGACCGAGTTTGCTTATCCTTTTGGTTTATGGAATGCGGAAGGCATCCCACAACTAAAGAAAAGAGGTTTCAAAATGGCTTTTCAATTGTCTACCAAGCGTGATGAAAGAGACCCTTTATTTACCATCAGAAGAATTATAGCAAGCGGTTACTGGACTCCTAAAACCCTAAGCAATAGCATTAAGAACAGCTTTTAATAGCTGTTCTTAAACTATATCCTGTATTTTATATTTTTTACCGTTAAAATCAAAACCATCACCTTTTGACTTTTCCAAGAGTAGTTTTCCTATTGGTGAAGCCGGTGATATCGCAAAGATCGGTTTGCCATCTACATGCAACTGTCCTGCGCTAACGCTGATATAAAATGAGCCCTGATTGGTGATCACAAGACTACCATGAGTCACTTTAGCAGATTGCAGTGATATATCCACTGATTTTAAAACCCTTAAATTATCCTGGGCATCAATCAGCAAACGTTTGTTCCTATCTATATCCTGCTGCATCATTTCCCTGCTCGTTTCATATTTGTCGCCGGCACTACTTTTAGTGTCATCGTTACTAGCCTCTCTGGCTTGGTTTAATGCGGTTTCTGCAGTTTGAACGCGCTGCTCTATAAAGCTCAGGCATAGCTGATAAAGCGTTTCTTTAATTTTTTGCATACTCTAAAATTCTATCCATTTAGTTTTACTTTCAATAGAGGTGCGGACTTCGCTCCGTGGTTCTTCATTGTGGTATCCCATGTAAAATAAACCAAAGCACTTCTCTTGTTCCTCTAAGTTAAGATAATCCTTCATATCTGCAATCATTCCTGGAGAACTCCAATAACAACCAACATTTAATGCCTCGGAAGTAAGGGCCATATTTTGCACCGCACATGCCAATGCTGCTACCTCTTCCCATTCAGGGAGCTTATCTGGATTTAATTTGGCATTCAACACGATGATGCAATTGGCCTGAGCAGTCTTTTCAGTTATACTATCGTATTTCTTTTGCAGATAATGCTGTGTTGGTGTAGTTTCTTTATATAATCTTGCCAGTTCAATACCCAACTTTTCTTTGCCCTCATTTCTAAATACCATAAAGCGCCAGGGCTGGGTAAGTTTGTGTGTTGGTGCATAGTTGGCGCTTTCAAGAATTTGCTTTATTACGGCTACAGGCACTTCTTCTGTAGTATAACTGTTAGGAAAAATGCTCCTTCTTCGTTTTATAATGGTACTTAAAACTTCTATTTCCTGTTTCATAAATAATGGTAGTGTATTGCAGCAAAAATCGCGCAAAAATCTCACATATTCAATTTGTATATGAATCAATGTAATCTAATGACGAGTCTTTTAAAAATGGATATTTATTATTTCTATTAAAATAACATCTATCCTAGAAAATTTGCTGCACTATTTTTTAATTGATACGACGTGATTTGCAAATACTTATTAACCTGAACTCGATTATAAAAACAGACTAACTTGGGCCGTTTTTTCCACTTGAAATTTGATTGCGGGCTTTTTAGGGAAGAAGCTGTATGCAATTAGTCCAGAGATCATATTTGTAATGAAATTAGCAAAAGATCTGTGTCTTGAATGTTCGACCTGGCACATGTTCTTCAATTCGTCATTAATGGTTTCAATTATAGATCTTTTTCTAAGCAAGATCTTGTCCTTCAATTCCATCAGACAGTTTTTCATATTGTTTCTGATATTGGTGATCAGATGAAGTCCATCGACAAAAAGCATGTTTGTCAGCTCTTTGGATAGATAACCCTTATCTCCATAGAGCTTACCTTTGATAGATTGAACAAATCTCTCATTTTTAAGTGGTTGTCGATCATCAACATTGCCCTGGGTAATCACAAAGTTGAGTATTTCACCTTTATCATTAACGATTAAATGAAGTTTAAAACCAAAAAAATAACCCATAGTTGATTTGCCAACAGTGGCTATATCTTTAAATACTTTATTTCGCTTTACGCGCTTGTTTTTGCAGACCCTGATTGGGGTGGAATCAATAAATGAGATTCCTGTACATTCACCCATGCAACATGTTTTTAGAAACAAAGTCATCGGTAACAGGCTATTTTGCATTAGTTCTGTAAAACGACTATAAGAAACTGTCCTGGGAAATTCAGACTGCAAATGTTTCTGGACATAGTGCTGATAGAAGTGTTTCATATTCCTAAAACCACCTGAATGGAAAAGGGTCATTAAGGTGATAACTTCACTCTCAGACATGATGGGCTTCCGTTTAGGTGCGTTTCCAATCATATGGGCGCTTATAATAGTCTTGAATTCATTACAAAACTCATCGGTTAAATAGAAAATTTCAGTAACTTTATCAGTGGTAATATTCATGTTTGTTTAATCTAAATATTTGATCTTAAGACACTTAAATATAAGAAAACACACTGAATATTACCGCTTTTTCTTAATGTTTTTTGAGAAAATATCCATAGATAAAGCACAGTGATTAATCGAGCTCAGGTTATTACATTACACATGGATATAAAACATATAAAACGAAATAAATCTATAAGGATTTCCTTGAGAAGCTTTCCTGTCGTTGATTTCGTATAAACAATTTTTGAATGTCGTTATAACCTTTAATATTGATTAAATCTGATAAAAACTCCATAATCATATGAATAATTTTAAAATAACAGAATTTCCATCTGAAGTAATAAAAGAGTTAAACAATTACGTGTATAGATTAATTGACCCAAGAAATGGAGAAACATTTTATGTTGGTAAAGGTCAAGGAAATAGAATTTTCCAACATTTAAAATGTTCTGTGTCTGATGACGATGAAGAAGAAAGTTTCGACCTAAAATACCAACGAATTAGAGATATTTTGAAAAGCGGATTAGATGTAATTCATATTATTCATAGACACGGTTTAGAAAGCGCAACTGCATTTCATGTTGAAGCATCTCTGATAGATGCTTTTCCAGGCACGACAAATAAAGTTGGTGGACATAATAGTACTGAAATTGGACCAATGAATGCTTATGAAATTTTAACTAGATACAAGGCAGAGACAGCAAAACTAAATCATAAAATGATACTTATAAACATAAATAGAACTGTTAATGATAGAGATGTTTATGATGCTGTAAGATATGCTTGGAAGCTTGATGTCGAAAGAGCACAAAAAGCCGAATATGTTCTAGCTTTAGAAAAAGGAATTATTGTTGGCGTGTACAAACCTTTAAAATGGCATTTGGCTAGAAAACAATATTTTCCTGAGTTTGAAAACCATAATAACAAACGATATGGATTTATAGGCGAAAATGCAGAAGATGATCTACAAAATATGTATTTAAGGAAGAGAATTCCTGAAGAATACAGAAAAAAAGGAGCTTCTAATCCTATAAAATACACATATAAATAACAACCATAACTAACAGCAAATTCAAAAATAGCTGGCTGTGGTTCAAATCAGGTTTTCTTCAATTATTTAGGATCGTGGGATACGAAAATGGTTATGCAACTAACGCCGTTTATGCAAAAAATTTTAAAACGTTAACAGTAAATATAAGTACAACACAAACCTCAAAGACATTATTACCTAGAGAAAACAAAAAACTAGAACTTATTGCGGACTAGGATTTAAGTGAATGGAGTATTCCCGCTCAAACGACAATTGTAAAAAAAAACGTTATTTTGATAATTTTGACTTTCCATTTTACTGACACAGCCACTGGTCTACTAATCCTGATAAAGAATTCACATAAAAAAGTATGATCAATGCATACATCCTTCCTACTTCCCAATACAATCTAGGAAGTACCCAAGCCTTCGGCAAAGTAAATTTACTTACAACATTCAATTTATAAATAATACTTACCTTTGCGGCTTATTCAAAAATATGATTTCAGTATCTAATCTATCCCTCCGTTACGGAAAACGCACCTTATTTGAAGATGTAAACTTAAAATTTAACCAGGGCAACTGCTATGGAGTAATTGGTGCAAATGGTGCCGGCAAGTCTACCTTTTTAAAGATATTATCTGGTGAAGTTAATCAGACCACCGGAAGTGTAGCCTTTACTCCTGGAGAGCGCATGGCTGTTCTAAAGCAGAACCATTATGAATTCGATGATTTCACCGTGATTGAAACCGTTATGATGGGTCATAAAGAGCTATACGACATCATGAAAGAAAAGGATGCCATCTATTTAAAAGAAGACTTTACAGATAAAGATGGTGAGCGCGCCGGAGAGCTGGAGAACCGATTTGCAGAAATGGATGGCTGGAATATGGAAAGTAATGCGGCTACTATGTTAAGCAATCTTGGCATCAAAGAAGAGCATCACTACAAGCAACTTAAAGAGCTTGATGGTAACCAGAAGGTACGTGTACTATTGGCGCAAGCGCTTTTTGGTAACCCAGATATATTGCTTCTGGATGAGCCTACCAACGATTTGGACATTGATACAATTGCATGGCTGGAGAACTTTCTGGCCGATTATCAAAGTATTGTATTGGTAGTATCTCACGATAGGCACTTCCTGGATGCAGTTTGCACCCACATTGTAGATATTGATTTTTCAAAGATGAATATCTATTCTGGCAACTATACTTTCTGGTACGAATCAAGCCAGCTTGCACTTAAACAACGTGGCGATCAAAACAAGAAACTGGAAGAAAAGGTTAAAGAGCTTCAGGAATTTATCCAGCGCTTTAGCGCGAATGCTTCAAAATCAAAACAGGCAACCTCACGTAAAAAGGCACTTGATAAAATTGACATCTCTGAGATTAAGGCTTCCAGCAGAAAATACCCTGCCATATTATTTAACAATTTAGGCAGAGAAGCAGGAGATCAGATCTTGCAGGTAGAAAACTTGTCGTACTCGCTTAACGGCGAAGTATTGTTTAAGAATGTAAGTTTCATGGTAAACAAAGGCGATAAGATCTCCGTATTGTCGCCAAATAGCTTAGCCACTACCGCTTTTTACAACATCTTGTCGGGCAGAGAAAAGAACTATACCGGGGAGTTCAAATTTGGTGTTACCATTAACATCGCCGATATACCAAATGATAACTCTCAATACTTTGAGGGAAAAGATGAAAATCTGGTAGACTGGTTGCGCGAGTATTCAGGTACAGAAATGGATGAACAGTTTGTTAGGAGCTTTTTAGGTAGAATGTTATTCTCTGGCGAAGAAGTACTGAAAAATGTAAAGGTTCTTTCAGGGGGTGAAAAGATGAGGTGTATGTTCTCTCAAATGATGCTTAAACATGCCAATTTGTTATTGCTGGATGAACCAACCAATCACCTTGATCTGGAATCCATCACTGCTTTAAACAACGGATTAAAAGACTTTAAGGGTACATCCTTATTTACCTCACGAGATCATGCACTAACAGAATCTGTAGCCACACGTGTTATAGAATTAACCGCAAATGGTGCCATTGATAAAATGATGACTTACGATGAGTACATCAAGACTGAAGATTTTGCCAGACTTAGAAGCGGTAAATAAACTTTAGCACTTATAAATTTCCTATTAAATGGAAAAGCCAGTTTTATTTCGATAAGGATCTTAATAAATCCCTGAAAACAAAACTGGCTTTTTTTAATTAATGATCAACTAGTGTTCAGCATGACCATCTGCTCCATGAGCATGGCCGTGGCTTAATTCGTCTTCCGTAGCTTCGCGTACAGCAAGTATCTCACCAGCAAATATTAAGTTTTTACCTGCCATCGGATGATTCAAATCTACAGAAACTGTCTCTTCACCAACTGCAGTAACACCAGCTCTGAAATGGTTGCCCTGATTATCCTGTAAAGGAATTACATCACCTACAGCCGGAAGATCTACTTCTTTAAACATGTCTTTAGGCAAGTCAGCATAAGCACCTGGATCCAGCTCTCCGTAACCATCTGCTGCAGATAATTCGAAGTCATAAAAATCACCTACCTGTAATCCTACCAAATGTTCTTCAAATTTAGGCAACATCATTCCTGTGCCATACAAAAATACCAATGCATTTTCCTTATCGGCCTTCTCTACAAAAACTTGTTGTCCTTCTAAATTAGTCGTATGCAATTCGTAAGTTAATGATACTACTGTATTGGGTTTAATACTCATTATTGTGTTATTTAGTTATCAACTGTAATGCTTCATTAACCGTACTAACGGGTAACTGGCATGCTTTATTTCGGCAAATATATCAAGATTTTAATAAACACGCTCTTGTATAGAACTTATAATCAGTTTACATCTTGGTTTTGCTTATTAAAGATAGCCCTGCATCAATATATTGACCCCCCACTGTTTGTTTACAATGGATAGCTATTATATTTTTTCCATTAGTTTTAATTGCGCTTTTACCTTCGGCATTGATAGGCACTACCGTGTAGTCAGAAGAAAATCCACTGATAGTGGCGGCTTTAACACCATTGATATAAACCTCGCAATTATCATCATGATGAATGTACAATACAAGTTTGTCTTTTTCTTCTGCTGATAAATTACCTAATGCAAATTCCTGGCGCATCCAGATATTATTGGTATTCCAAATGGTTTTTATAATACTACCCGGCGTTCCTATGGTCCCAAAACCAGCCTGTCCGGTTTTCCAGGAAGCATCGTTAAATGTGGCATGGAACCATTCGCCCTGAGGTTCGTCTGTAGTGTATTTCCATTCTCTGGCTTGTTTTTGTGATGAAGGTAAAACTTCCCTGATGTATACATTATCGTGGATCGCCTTATAATTTGACGCGTAGATCTTATCTATGCCACCTTTAATAACTTCACGATCATAGGTCATTAAACCGTTTAGCTCAACTTCAACATCGGTAATTTCTGTATAAACTGCCGCACTTAAACCCATATTAGTTTTGTAAAGCGTTAGGTCATCCGCAAATTTATCATACAAGTTGGTATAATCGTTTTTATTATCGATCATGATATAGGTGTCACCAACTTTCCAGGTATGTTTAGGAATGATAAAACCAATACCACCGTACTCGCCGCAAGCCAATACCTGTGTAGTACTAAATGGTACAGCAGGCGGTGGATAACTGTGAATATCCAGAAAATCACCCACACCATAATGGTTACCACCGCTGGCCTGGTTAATTAAACGTGACGGGTCAAGTTTGTGCACCATACTCACTAAACCAGCTGTATTGTGCTGTGCTTGTGCCTCATTGAATATCACCCAGGTAACAATACTTGGCGAGTTCCAGTGGGTTTTGATCAAGCGGGTTAATTCAGATCTGAACTCGACTGTATCAACAGGAGGAACATGTTCTGTATAAGAATTTGGTGATGGCATATCTTGCCAAACCAACACACCTAACTTATCTGCCCAATAGTACCAGCGATATGGTTCATATTTAATATGCTTACGCACCATGTTGAAACCAAACTTTTTGATCATTTCCAGATCGTATTTTAAAGCAGCATCTGTTGGCGCGGTGTAACCACCATCTGGCCAGAAACCCTGATCAAGCGGACCTAACTGGAATAAGAATTTATTATTTAAGTATAGCTTTTTAAATCCACCTTCATTTTCAACCGATATCTTACGCATACCAAAGTAGCTTGATACAGCATCGGTATTTGCACCACCTTTACGCAGCGCGATGTCCAAGTTATACAGGAATGGGCTATCAGGCGACCAAAGTTTAGGGTTAGCAACTTTAATACTGGTTTCAACATTAGGCTTTATTGATACAGTTCTAACTACGTTATTACCATCCTTTACTTTAACAGAAACTGAGGTGCCTTTGGAATTACCGGTAGTACTTACTGTCAATTTAACTGCTGACGCATCAAGATCAGGAACGATCTTAATCTCACTGATGCTGGTTTTGGCAACAGGCTCCACCCAAACGGTTTGCCAGATTCCTGTAACCGAGGTATACATAATACCTTGTGGGTTTAAACTTTGTTTACCACGTGGGTATCCACCATTGTCAGTAGGATCAAAAACACGTACAGTAAGCTCTTGCTTACCGGAGCCTTTTAAAGCAGTCGTTACATCGTAAGAAAATGGGTCATAACCACCTTTGTGCACACCCATGCTTTTGCCATTTAAAAATACTTCTGATTCAAAATCGACCGCACCAAAATGTAATATTACATGTTTGCCTTTCCATGCTGTGGGCACGGTGAAACTGCGGCGATACCATAACCGTTCATGGTGTTCAGCTACCCCTGATAGGGCAGACTCAACAGGAAAAGGCACAAGGATGGTTTTAGCTAATTTACCTGATGGCAACACATCTCCAGTTGCTCCGGGTTGATATTCCCATATACCATTAAGGTTAAGCCATTCTTTACGTACCAATTGCGGGCGAGGATATTCTGGCAGAACATTTTTGGGGTTTACATCTTTAGCAAATTTACTCATTAACGGGGCGGTTTTAGCCTCCCAGGTTTGAGCAAACAATGTGGACGAAAAGCCCATATACATTAATAGGACAAGTAGTTTTTTACAATTCATAATTAAAAATAGGTATTTATCAGGTTGAACAATTTGCTAAAGTAAATAAACTTTTTTATCAATTGCTGGATTTTTAGGGAAGAAGCTATAAGCGATTAATCAACTGCAATGCTTTATTAACCGTACTTACGGGTAACTGACAGGCTTTATTTCGGCAAATAAAGATTTTTGTTTCTAACTAATTATAATACGATAACGGACTGATCTGCCACTACCTTCCAATGCCAATACACCAATTTCTGTCTATAACGGTGATACTGGGCCAGCGAAAACGGATGATAGCGGGCCAGTCATTACGGTAATCAACGGGCCACTTTTCATGTACAATTATAAGT
>NZ_JBSRZD010000015.1:0-51900 GCF_054057295.1 Pedobacter sp. UYP24 | reverse complement strand
CCCATGCTATTTGTAGCGGATGCTCGTATCGATGGTAATGGCAAATTGCGTTTCCAGTTAGGACGGGACGATATTCCTATTTCAAGCCGTATGCGCTTTAATATTATGCTGAATACCGATAAGGAATATGCAGCAGGACTTCGATACATTGTCACCAAATACTTTTCATTATCAACGCATTATGATAGTGATATGGGCTTAGGTGGCGGTTTAACATTGACTTATTGAAAGAGACATCAAAATACTTATCTTAGCCTTGTGAAAAAGATCACCATCATTTTATTAACCGCTGTTTACCTGCTCTCCGCTATCGGTGTGTCGGCCAGTCGTTTTTATTGCTGTGGTATTTTGAAAACAACCAATCTAACGATTGGAGCAGACCACGAAAGTGAAAAAACAATCACCAAAGGGAATGATTGCTGCAAAACCATGAAACAATCTTTTAAAGTAAAAGACAACCATTTCGGTGCTGATCCTTTTACTATTGTGGTTAAGTTCTTTCCGGCTATTATTGAAGCAAAAACTTCATTTATACTAAATAAAGTAACGAATGCAGCGGCTTATACGAGCTTTTACAGCCATGCGCCGCCTTTTGTGAGTCTTACGCCTATCTATACTTTAAACTGCGCCTACCGGATCTGATCCGAACCTCTATGCTGCGATCAGCAGCCCACCATTGAAATCATTTTAATTACCTTCCTAACGCTACCGGATTTTTCCGTTTAGCAATATTTGTTCATTCTGAATTTTAAAAATATGAAAAAGGTAATGTTGATGGCTATGGCTGCTGAAAAAATGAAAATGTAAACCATCATGGGGTATGGGTTGCTATATCCCCCTTAATTCAATTAAGATGATTAACCAATTGATCACCCTGTCCTTAAAAAACAGGTATATCGTTTTACTGATAGCCATAATCCTTTTTGCTTGGGGTACTTATGCTATACGCGAAAATCCTATTGATGCCATTCCCGACCTATCTGAAAATCAGGTAATCGTGTTTACCGAATGGCAGGGCCGCAGTCCGCAGATCATGGAAGACCAGGTAACTTACCCATTAGTAAGTAATTTACAGGGCATCCCTAAAGTAAAAGCAATCCGGGCGACCTCCATGTTTGGGATGAGCTTCGTTTATATTGTTTTTGATGACAAAGCTGATGTGTACTGGGCAAGAAGCCGCGTGCTGGAAAGACTGAATTATGCACAACGGCTGTTGCCCGAAGGGATTACGCCCACGCTTGGGCCTGACGGTACAGGTGTTGGTCACATCCTGTGGTATACACTAGAGGCCAAAGGAATTGACCTTGGCGAACAGCGGGCTTTGCAGGATTGGTACGTTAAATTCGGCTTACAAACTGTGCCCGGCGTAAGTGAAGTAGCCTCTTTCGGTGGATTTGAAAAACAATACCAGATCAACGTTGATCCACATAAACTCAATTATTACAATATCCCGCTGAGCCAGGTGCTTAAGGCTGTCAAAAGCAATAATAATGATGTTGGTGGTCGTAAGTTTGAAATGAACGGCACGGGTTACATCGTTCGTGGGCTGGGCTATATAAAAACTTTGCAGGACGTTGAGAACATCTCTATCGGAACGATCAATACCGTATCGGTAAAAATAAGGGATATCGCTACCGTACAAATGGGCGGCGATCTTCGTTTGGGTATCTTTGATCAGAACGGAGCGGGTGAAGCGGTAGGAGGTATCGTTGTGATGCGCTACGGGGAGAACGCAGACAAGGTGATCCATGCAGTTAAGGATAAGATGGCAGATATTCAAAAGGGCTTGCCGCCAGGCGTAAAGTTCAAAATCGCTTATGACCGAAGCGAACTGATCGAGAGCGCTATCGGTTCTGTCAAACATACACTCATTGAAGAAATGATCACCGTATCCATTATCGTGATCTTGTTTTTGTTTAGTTGGCGCAGCGCGTTAAGTATCATTATACAGATACCGATTACCATTGCTGCCAGTTTTATATTATTAAATGCTTTTGGCATATCATCTAATATCATGTCTTTAACAGGTATCGTCTTAGCCATTGGCGTAATCGTAGATAATGGAATCGTAATGGTCGAGAATTCACACCGTAACCTAGCTATTGCACAAGAAAAGGAGAAATCATGACCAAAGAAGAAAGAATCAAAATTATAGAATCCTCATCGAAGCAGGTAGGCCGTGGGGTCTTCTTTTCCACACTCATTATTGTCGCTTCGTTTCTGCCGGTATTTTTACTAGAAGGACAGGAAGGCAAATTGTTCGGCCCATTAGCCTGGACAAAAACATTCATTTTAGCCATTGATGCGATACTGGCTGTAACACTTGCCCCGGTTCTGATCTCCTTTTTTGTGAAAGGAAAATTAAGAACAGATGAGCATAATCCCCTAAATCGCTTTATGGAAAGGGTTTACCGACCGATCTTAAACTGGTGCATGACCTGGCGTAAAACTACGCTTGCCGTCAATATAATAGCATTACTGATCAGTATACCCTTATTGTTAAGCCTTGGCAGTGAGTTTATGCCACCTTTGGATGAAGGGACGATATTATTTATGCCGGTTACTTTACCTGATGTATCCAATACAGAAGCTAAACAATTATTACAGGTGCAGAACAGGATCATCAAGAGCATTCCCGAAGTGAAAAACGTGTTAGGTAAAGCCGGGCGAGCCAATACCGCTACGGATAATTCACCGATCAGTATGGTGGAAACCATAATCCTTTTAAAACCCAAAGCAGAATGGCGCAAAGGAATAAACAAGGAGGATATTATCGATGAATTGAATACCAAACTGCAAATACCTGGTGTTGTGAATGGCTGGACACAGCCGATCATCAACCGGATCAATATGCTTTCTACCGGCATTCGCACCGATGTTGGACTAAAAATTTACGGGCAGAATCTCGACACGATATACGCCCTGTCCAATCAAATGAAAAAAGCTTTGCAAGGGATAGCCGGCGTTAAGGATATGTATGTTGACCCGATCACAGGGGGTAAATACCTGGATATACAGGTTAATAAGGAGGCTATTGGACGATACGGTTTAAGTGTGGATGATGTAAACCAGATTGTGGAAAGTTCATTAGGCGGGATGAATATTACGCCTACCGTGGAGGGACGGAGAAGATTTAGTGTCAATCTGAGATTGGCACAGGACTACCGGAATAATCTAGAAGAAATCAAACGCACATTGGTGCAAACACCCAATAATGGCCCTATACCCCTATCATCAGTAGCGGACATTAAGATTAGTGACGGCCCGGCGATGATCCAGTCTGAAAATGCCTTATTGCGCGGTACGGTTTTATTCAATGTCCGGGATAGGGATCTAGGCAGCACTGTACAAGAAGCGCAGGATAAATTGAATTCTATGGTTAAAACTTTACCGAAAGGCTACTTTGTAGAGTGGAGCGGACAATACGAAAACCTCATCCGGGCCGAACACACACTGAAAATGATATTGCCCATTGTGCTACTCATTATTTTTGCCTGTTTATATTTCGCATTTCATTCTATCCGCGAAGCATTTTTTAGCCTTATCAGTATTCCTTTTGCGCTGATCGGTGGTGCCTACATGGTTTATTTCTTTGGGGTGCATTTATCCGTTGCCGTGGCGGTAGGTTTTATCGCCCTGTTTGGTATCGCAGTAGAAACCGGTATCGTCATGGTGATCTACCTAAACGATGCTATGCAGCAACTTGTGGCATTAAAGGGAAATTCTAGAGAAACGATTACTAAAGAAGACCTGCGCATTTATGTAATGAACGGTGCTATTAAACGATTGAGACCGAAATTAATGACAGTTTGTGTCGCCTTGTTTGGTTTGATCCCAGTACTATGGGCAACCGGCACTGGAAGCGATGTGATGCAGCCTATTGTGTTACCGATGATTGGTGGTGTATTAACTTCTTCCACGCATATTCTCTTAGTTACTCCCCTTATCTTTTTAATGGTCAAGGAATATGAACTAAGAAGATATGGCAAGCTGGAAGTATTGGACGTAAAGGAATAATGTATATGAAGAAGAAATTTATTACCCTTTTAGGGATCAGTTTACTTGTTGCTAACCTTTTAAAAGCGCAGTTATCAGTGCTTCCCTTAGATACGGTGTTGGTCAGGATTGGCCGGGCAAATCCTGCGATATTGGCTTATAATGCCAAAGTAGCAGCACAAAATGAATATGCTAAAGGTGCAAAAAGCCTGGATGCGCCCAAACTCAGTGCGGGTCAATTTCAAACACCCTATTCAGTTAACCCCAAAGGTGGTTCATTTATGATCCAGGCCGAACAAATGTTTACCAATCCCGCAAAGCTGAAAGCTAAAGAAAAGTACATGAACGGCATGTCGGCAATTACTGAGCAGGAGCGGGCTTATTTGAAAAATCAATTGTTAGCGCAAGCTAGTGGGTACTATTACGATCAGGTTGTAGTAGCAAAAAAGCTGGCATTATTGGAAAACACCAAAAAACTATTAGAATATATGCTAAAATATGCCAATATTAAATTGACTTATGGCAAAGAAAAACTGAGCAATATCTATAAAACAAAAGCCGATCTATACGAACTGGAAAATATTAAAGAGCAGTTGGATAACGAGATCCGGCAAAAAATAGTGATGCTCAATACGCTGATGAACCAGGACAAGGAAACCGTCTTCTCTGTAGATACCACTTTAGCCGCCAAGGATTACGAAACGGGTTTAACGGATACCGCCAAATTAGCTAATAGAAGAAGCGATATCAAAATGATCGACCGTAATATCCAGTTACAGCAATTGAATGCCCAGGTAGAATATAGCAAACGCAAACCGGATTTCGGAATACAAGCTGGGCACATGATCAGTTATGGCGGCTTCCCTAAACAGTATATTCTGATGGCTTCCGTCACTATGCCTATTGTGCCCTGGACGTCAAAAGGGTATAAAGCGAATTTAAAAGGTATCAGATATGAGGTAGAAGCTTTGCAAAATGAAAAACAAAACAAGCTAAATGGTGCAGAAGGGCTACTAGTTTCTTTAAGAATGGACATTAGCAGTAAGAAAAGGCAGCTTAAAAATTATAGTCAAAACATTATTCCCGCCATGCAGAATAGCTATAAAACCGCATTGCTGGCCTACGAACAAAATACAGGTGATCTTCCTTCGGTCTTAAATGGTGTCAAAGACCTGCAATCTGCACGAATGGGCCAATTAGACCTTTTACAGGAACTCTTACAATTACAGGTAGCTTATGAAAGAGAAAATGAGTAGTATTAAAACGATAGTGACTTTAAGTTTGATGACACTGCTTACAGTAGCGGCATGTAATAATAAACAGCAGACCAGCGAAAGCGCAGGTATTAGTCTGAGTACCGTATTGCAGCCCGTTAATTCATCCGTGATTGCATCCATCAATGCCATCAGTCCTAAGCAAAAGACAATACCCATGCAAATACAAGCCGATGGATACCTGGATTTTGATACCCGAACTTTTAATAATATCGCGGCCAGGTTTTCCGGACGTATTGAAAAATTATACATTAAATATGCGTTCCAGGAAATTCATATCGGGGAGCGAATCTTTGATATATATAGTCCTGAAATGGTAACTGCTCAACAAGATCTGTTATTTCTGGTAAAAAACTCACTGCAGGAAACAGCTTTAATCGATGCCGCTAAACAAAAATTGTTGTTGCTGGGCATGACATCTGCACAGTTAATTAAGGTAGTAAAAACCGGAAAATCTTTTTATAATCTACCGGTTTACAGCCCTTATAATGGTCATGTACATGATATGCCGCATACGCAAATGGCCGGGATCGCTGCGGTAAAGCCAGCGGAAAATTACAGTAGCAACGTTCCACTTTCCATCCGCGAAGGTATGTATGTAGAAAAAGGGCAGAATATATTTAATGTGGTCGATCCGCACCGCTTATGGGCTATCATCAAAATTGATCAAGCTGCAAACGTCATGTTACGTTTAAACCAATCAGTAACTATCAAGCTGCCGGATATGCCGGAAATGACCATCGCCGGTAAAGTGGATTTTATCGAACCCTTTTTGCAGCCGGGGGATAGAAGCACCAGTATCCGGGTATATATTCATAATATGAACCATGACCTTAAAGTAAATAGTATAGTAAAGGCAACCATCCAAACTGGGAGTGTAAGTGGCTTGTGGATTCCACGTTCCGCATTAATTGACCTGGGTCGCACGCAACTGGTCTGGATCAAAGATGGTCCTGTTTATAAGGCTCATGCGGTAAACGTGGGGGCTATTAATGGCAATGAGATACAAGTAACCAAAGGGTTATCGCAGATGGATAGTATCGCTGAAAATGCACAATACCTCACAGATAGTGAAAGTTTCTTAAAAACCCAAGACAATGAATAATCAGATCACGCTATATAGCAAAGCATATAAATATTTTTTTCTCCTCATCATCCTGATTGCAGGATTGGCTTCCTGCAGACAAAGGGTAAAGCAGGTACAGCAAGCAGGCGAAATGCACAATAAAATTTACTATACCTGCTCAATGCATCCGCAAATACACGAAGATTATCCAGGCGATTGCCCGATCTGTCAGATGAAGCTCATTAAAGTAGAATTAACTGGTATGAATTCAGCGATGGTGAGTAATAGCCTATCCTTAACAGCAGCACAAATACAATTAGCTGAAATTCAAACCGATACAGTAAAGGAAGAAAATATTGGCGATGAAAAAATGGTTACCGGGACAGTATCAACTAATGAAAATCAGGCTGATGAGTTAAGCGCACGGATAGCTGGACGGATACAAAAGCTGTTTATCAGGGCCACAGGTGAAAAGATAACCCTAGGTCAACCAGTTTACGCCCTGTACAGCGAAGATCTGCTGGAGGCTGAAAAGGAATACCTTTTGGCGGAAGAACAGCAAAAAAAGTTGAATAACCCGGATGTTGATTACAAACAACTGACCCGATCTGCTGAAAATAAACTATTGCTTTGGGGGCTTTCTGCTTCACAGATTAGGAACTTAGCAGCAACCGGGAAAACTACTGCTACGACAACCATCCTGAGCAAGATCAACGGAACAGTGAGTGATATTATGGTGCATGAAGGTGACTATGTAACAGAAGGTATGCCGATACTGAAAACCCAGGCATTGAATAGCCTTTGGGTGGAGGCACAAATTTATGCCAGCGAAATAGGAGCGTATCACCAAAAAGATGAAGTGAACGTTACATTACCGGATTTGGGCGGCCAGGTTATTAAAGGAAAGATAGACTTTGTAAATCCTGAACTTTCTGATGCATCAAAAGTTGATTTGATCAGGGTAATTATTCCGAACACGCAAGGATTAATAAGACCGGGTATGCTGGCCTATATTGCTACCCAAAACGGGAAATCGAGAACTTTAGCCATACCAGCTTCATCCATATTAAAAAGCGGAAAAGGTGATATGGTTTGGGTCAAAAATACCGATGGCAGCTATTCCCATAAGATCATCAAGGTGGGGCCAGGAAATCAAAGTTTTGTTGCCGTTATTTCAGGATTAAAGGCTGGGGATGTAGTTGTGACCAGTGGCACTTACCTTTTAAACAGTGAATCCATATTTAAAAATGGGGATGGGAAAATGGACATTGGCAATATGAAAATGTAAGGTTATTGAGCTATGCGAAAATATTAAAATTATAAAACTTCTAATGGTTAACCGTTTCTTTTACGTTACCAGTCCGTTTTAATGTTCCCCAGCTTTCTAGTTGTCCGCGTAATGCACCTCTGCAAGCTCTAAATAGAACGATGTACATCAATTGTCGCCAATAGAAACGTTGAGGGAATAGATATAGGAGGTTTTTCAATTTCTCTTTCTCCATACGAAAAGCAATAGTGGCGAACAACATATCTAACACAATGAAAATAATGTAATAGAACAGCACCTGACCGAAACCATTGTGCAAACTAAGTATGCCAGAAAAACCAGCACTCGTCAGGTTGTTTATTGCGCTGAGGGAGAAGATTCCGCCGATGAGTGAAACCAACATAAAGAAATCGGCTAGTGGCGAGAAAAGTGGCAGTATAATTTGGTAAATAAGAATGTTGGGCATGCCAACCATTCCAAAATAACCATACTTCTTATTAAAGAATGTTTTTCTGTTTTTCCAAAAGCTTTGCATAACACCAAAACTCCAGCGAAAGCGTTGTTTCAACAACATCTCTACTGTTTCTGGAGCTTCCGTATAAGCAATTGCAGTGTCGCAATTTTTAACCTTATATCCAGCACGTAAAATTCGCATGGTAAGGTCGCAATCTTCAGCCAGGGTATCTATGGTAAAGCCCCCAACTTCTAGAATAACCGACTTCCTAAAGGCACCAATGGCACCTGGAACTACAGTAATGGTATTCAACAAATCGAAGGCACGACGGTCCATATTCTGAGCGGTGATGTACTCGATAGACTGCCAGGTTGTGATTAGGTTATGGGCATTGCCGACTTTAACGGTACCTGCAACAGCAGCAATTTCTTCGCTATAAAAAAGCTTCATGAGCTCCGTTACGGCATCTGCTTTCAATTGTGTGTCTGCATCTATACAAACTAAATATTCTGCAGATGCTTTTGCAATACCATAATTAAGGGCAGATGCTTTACCTCCGTTAATTTTGCTATAGAGTTTTACCTGTGGATGATCGCTAAACCTTGCGCTTACGATTTCGAAGGTTTTGTCTTTAGAGCCATCATCCACAAAAATGAGTTCGAAATTTGGATAATCTAATTTTAACAGGCTATTTATGGTTTGTATCGCTGTAACTTCCTCGTTGTAAGCCGGGATAATAATACTCACCAGATCTTTAGGGTTCTTGACCAATAAATCTGCATTTTTCCGAGCTAATTTTCGCTGCCTGATTGCAAGATAGGCGATAAAGAATGTGCGCAGTATTGCCAGGACAATGGCAACGGTAAATATCACATTCAAAGTGATATTTCCATAGTAGAAGAAGTTGATGAAGAAATAATCACCAGAGCCTAAGAAGCCAGTATTGGCTGCAGAATTTACCTCTGGCATTAAATCTGAAGGTTTTCGCCCCATCAAATCTGCAATACTGGAAAAGGTATAACCTTCCTTTTTGAAAAAATGGATAATGCGTGGTAGGGCAGCTACTGTGGCCTCGCGATTGCCTCCCGCATCATGCAATAACAAAATGTTACCGTTGTCTTTTTGCTTAATCACTTCGTCAAAGATCTGATCTGCGGTTTTTCCAGGTTCCCAATCTTCTGGATCAATGTACTCGCCTATATTAATGTAGTTCTCCTTCCTGCTCTGCGCAACAGGCAATATTTCTGAAGTGTTTTGAGGTTCTGCATCTGCATTAAACGGGGCTCTAAAAAGAATGGTGCTATGACCAGTAACAGCTTCTATTAGTCTTCTGGTGGCATTTAGTTCAAATTTAACACGGGCAGGGCCCAAAGTTGACATGTCTGGGTGAAAAAAAGTATGGTTTCCAATGAGGAAGCCATCGTCATATTCCCTTCGCAGCAAGCCCATGTTTTTTTCTGCCATAATGCCGACTACAAAAAATGCTCCTGGTACTTTCTCTTTTTGCAAAATGTCTAATATCTGTGGGGTGTAGGTAGGATCTGGGCCATCATCAAAGGTTAAAACAATTTTTTTCTCTGCGTAACCATAACGCTTAATCACATACGGACTAGGTATTTTAAGGTAGCGCTGGTTTGCGATGGTAAAATTATCTTTGTTTAAAGTGAACCTAACTATGCCTGGTTGTGGTGTAGATATTAAATCTAATATTTCTCCCTCGCCGATATAGTTTATGCCATTCATAGTAAGTGAAGAAATTGATCGAAGGTCAAAAGGTTTCTTATTCAAGGCTTCTAAACTTAGATCCCTGGAAATATATTGCCATATTCTTTTGTCTTCAGCACCCAAACGCCATAATGCTATTCCTGCAACTCCCCAGTCATCCGCCTTGCGAATGAGGTTAAAATAGGTTGCAGCATTGGTAAAATATACACGGTGTTGAATGCCGTTATCAGCCTTATATTGGTAATTTAAATTGGCTGAAGCAGGATCAAATGTTACTTTGCTTTTGTAACTTACAGCGGTGGTCATGGCCTGTTCATAAGTCATGGGTGTACCTACACTCTGATCTGGCCAGTCGTAACCATAGCATGCAATTGCCAAAATCACTTTATCTGCATCAACTTTACTACAAAGGTCATCCAGCTTTTCTTCAACCCACTCTTGGTTAGAAATGTCGCCCGCATTGCTATCTTCGCTATGCTGGTCGTAGGCCATTAATATCAGGTAATCATTGTATTGCTGTAAAATTTTAGGGTCGTAATCGTCGTTGTCTACAGCGATATCCTGCATAACCAGTAAGCCTTGCCTATGAAATTGTGTGTACAGGTTTTTCATAAGGTTGTTAAAGCTGGCTTTGCTATCTGCGTTTACTTCTTCAAAGTCGATGTTTACGCCTTTATACTTATATTTTTTTACCAGTGAGATCAAGTTCTTTATGAATTCTTGCTGCGCGCTAGTATCAATTGTTAGTTTTTTTACGGCCTTACCATCCCAACCATTTTTACCATAATTTGAAATATCGGCAATAGCAAATTTTCCTGCTTTGTTAATTACGCTCAATGCTGCGGTATCAACTTGTTCAGTTATCGAGTCGCCATTTAAAAAAAACGATTCTGTTGCAATCATATCCAGATGCCCAATATTTCGTTTTAAATCTGAAAGAGAGTTTGCTCTGCTTGATGCCCAACTCACATAGAAGCCCATGTTAATCCGTTTTTTGTCGCCATGTATTGCACTTACATGCTTTTGCCGGTCTCTTTTAATTTTTTCTAAATGTGATTTGGCGATGGAAAAGTCCTTGTATTTCTGGGATTTCTTTAGCCTGTCTAACTGATTGGCATTAAATTTACCACTCACATCCAAAAAGGGCAGCTTTGGGACTTGAACAGAGGATAGGGTGAGTACAACACAAATGATTGCAGCTGCAAAAACGACAAAAAAAGTCCTGCTTATCCAAGTAAAGGTATTCCAGCGTGTTTTCTTTTCAGTTTGAAAAATTTGTTTTCCGGGCATTTTATGATTCTGTGATCAAAAGTCGGTAAATAAGATGAAGAATGCGTGAAGTGTTTTTTAAGAAGATGACAGCTATTATGCTGGCATGACCGTTAAACTTGATAAAAGTATGAGAAACGGTGCATACACTACCGCTGCATTTTGGTTGGCAAATAATGGTAAAACGGTTGATCAGCTATGGGCAGATTCCTGGACAGTGTTTGGACACCTATGGACATCTCCTGAGTTCGTTTGTGATTGATAATCAGAGTGCTTATCTTTGTTTCAGTGAGTGATTAGGACATCATTCCGAGAATAAATAACGAACAATTTAAATCTTTAACAAACATGGGAACATTAAAAAACGGACCTTTCTCTGGGTTCACAGGCCGCACCGGATCTCTGGTAGGTAGCAGGAAAAATGGTAAATGGATGATGGCTGCAGTAAAAGCTACTGGAACCAGACCGCCAACGGTAAAACAACTAAATCAACAAATTCGCTTTGGTTTGATTACAGGTTGGCTAAGTGGTATAACCAGCTTGATCAGAACAACTTTTACAAACTACGACAGTGAGATGACTGCCATGAACTATGCCGTTCAATGGAATCTCAAAAATGCGGTAACGGGTGTTTCGCCAAATTACACGATCGATTTTCAGAAGACTATTTTAAGTAGAGGTCAACTGGAGCCTGCAGCCGGACTTGGAGTTGTTGCAGCAGAAGTGGCCGAGCTGAAATTTAGCTGGTCGCCCAATCTGGGCAGAAACAATGGAAAAGATAGTGATGATTGCATTTTTATGGTTTACAACCCCCTTAAAGGACGCTGGTTAACACAATATGGTGCAGTCACAAGAGCTGCTTTGCAGTACACCTTATCGGTTCCTGCTGAATACAGCGGGGATACGCTGCACATTTGGTTCGCATTTATAAGCGAAGATGGTAAGTTAGTTTCAACCAGCTACTATTTGGGTGCGTTGCCACTGCTGTAGCATTTACCTACAGCAGCGCCCTGAGTACTGAATCTTGATTTTAGTGCTCAGGGCGCTAAAATTTATTGAACTTACCAAAAACACCCAATGGTAGTTTTATGCCCGAAGTGGCTTGTAAATAAAGCTCACCTGTTTCCAGATTCTGAACCTGAGGGAAGGATGTTTTAATTAGGTTTTCAACGATTACCGATGAGAAACCAAGAGAGTAGGTATTCAGTATTAAGAAATGCTCTTCTTCATCTAGTAGTTGCACAACCTCCTGCATCATCTCCTGGATATGATCTTCCAGCTTCCATTTCTCGCCATTTGGTCCGTGTCCAAAAGCAGGAGGGTCTAGTATAATGCCATTGTATTTTTTGCCGCGTTTCAGTTCTCTCTTTACAAATTTTAAAGCATCTTCAACTACCCATCTTACATCCTTAAGTTTAGATAGCTCCTGATTTTCATTGGCCCAGTTTACTACCTGTTTTATTGAATCTACATGCGTGGTATCGGCTCCTGCCGCTTTTGCAATTAATGATGCCGCACCAGTATAGGCAAAGAGATTAAGGACTTTAGGACTAGGCGATTTGAATTTCTTTATGGATGACGAGATATAGTCCCAGTTTACTGCCTGTTCAGGAAATACACCCACATGTTTAAATGAAGTTAAACCCAATCTAAGGTTTATCGCAACATCCTCATTCTTGTAGGTTACATTCCATCGGTCTGGTAAATGAGCAGCACTTTTTACCCATTCTCCAGATGTGGCAGAACGGCCTTTAAACTTAATGTGTGTCTGTTTTTTCCAGTCGTTATCTGAAAGTGTTTTCTTCCAGACGGCCTGTGGCTCTGGTCTTGACAGAACCAGGTTTCCAAAACGTTCTAACTTTTCAAAATCCCCACAATCAATCAGTTCATAATCTTTCCAATGCGTAGGTGTTAAAAGGCTTATCATAAAATGTGGTGTATTAAAACTTTCCTTTTGCTGCCTTCATAAAGCGGCTAGCAAAAACAAAGTCGTTCAGTTCTTCAATATCGGTATGGGCAATTTCTTTGTTGGATCCTTCCCAGAATTTCTTGCCTTCGTGCAAGAAAAGGATATAGTCTCCAATTCCCATTACCGAGTTCATATCGTGTGTTACTACAATAGTGGTGGTATTGTATTCTTCAGTAATCTCTTTGATCAGCTCATCAATAACAATAGACGTTTTAGGGTCCAGGCCAGAGTTGGGCTCATCTACAAATAAGTATTTAGGGTTCATGGCTATGGCGCGTGCAATACCTACCCGCTTTTTCATACCACCAGAAAGTTCGGCAGGGAAAAGCTTGTTCTTGCCTTCCAGGTTAACCCTGTCCAGACAGAAATTAACCCTATCCAATTTCTCGGATCTGCTTTGCTCAGTAAACATGTTTAATGGGAACATGATGTTCTCCTCAACCGTCATAGAGTCAAAAAGTGCAGAGCCC
Organism: Pedobacter sp. UYP24; assembly: GCF_054057295.1. Taxonomy (NCBI): domain Bacteria; kingdom Pseudomonadati; phylum Bacteroidota; class Sphingobacteriia; order Sphingobacteriales; family Sphingobacteriaceae; genus Pedobacter; species Pedobacter sp. UYP24. The sequence goes on along the minus strand of NZ_JBSRZD010000015.1, from coordinate 38,410 downwards.
TGAAAAAGCATTCCGATTTCCTTTCTAATCTCAATCTTTTCTTCAAAGTTCATTTTGGTGAAATCGCGGCCATCGTACTCTACTACGCCTTTTTCCGGTACATGCAATCCGATCATGCATTTCAGCAAAGTGGTTTTACCTGAACCCGAGCCACCGATGATTAAGTTGGTAACCCCAGCCTCGAATTTGCCAGATATACCTTTAAGTACGTCGTTATCTCCAAATGATTTGTTGATGTCTTTAATCTCGATCATAATAATAACTGGGTTACAATGTAATCACAAGCAAGAATAGATATGCAGCTTACCACTACTGCCCTTGTACTTGCCTGAGCAACTTCGAGCGCCCCACCTTTTACGTAAAAACCTTCATAAGCTGGAACAGATGTAATGATAAAACCAAATACAAACGCTTTAACCAATGCTACTACTATAGTGTAAGAATTAAAATCTGTTGTGATGCCTTCAATATATTCTGAAGGGGTAACTGCTCCGGAAAGCGTGCCGCCAAGGTAACCACCTGTAATGCTTAAAAACATAGACATCACTACTAACATAGGTACCATGGTAATTCCGGCCAGTATTTTAGGAAGAATTAAATAACCCGGGGAGTTGATGCCCATAATCTCGAGGGCATCTATTTGCTCGCTTACCCTCATGGTTCCGATCTCTGAAGAAATGGCTGATCCAATCTTACCTGCCAACACAATTGCAGTGATGGTTGGACTAAGCTCCAGGATACTGGAGTCGCGGTTTACTGAGCCAATGATGGTCTTGGGGATAAAATCACTTACCAACTGGAAAGCGATTTGCAATGTCATTACGGCCCCAATAAAAGTAGAAATTATGGCAATCAGGCCTATAGATCCGACACCGATGAAATCCATTTGTTTAAAGATTGCTTTTAGGTAGATCTTAAACTTCTCAGGTTTCCTGAATACTGCCTTTAGTAAAAGTAAATATTTGCCAAAATTGGTGAAATTCATTCTTTAAAGATTAGCTGTACGTTTGTAAGCAATAGTATTACAAAGAAACAATAAAAATTGGAAATGGCCGTACAGACTTTTCTAACAAATCTTTAGCCTCAAAGTTTTGGCTTGCAACCCTTTTTTATAATATTGCTCTATAATTTAAAATTGACATGAATGCAATTATAACAGGTGCAACCAAGGGCATTGGGCGTGCTATAGCAATAAAATTAGCAGAAGCGGGATACAACTTAGCGGTTTGCTCCAGAAATACGAATGAACTAGATGAACTTACAAAATCGCTAAATTACACTGGTGTGAGTGTGCTGGCGATAAAGACCGATCTTTCCATCAAAGCCGAGTGCTATAGTTTTTGTGAAACCGTTTTAGAGAAGTTGCCAGAGGCCAATGTACTGGTTAACAACGCAGGTATATTTTTGCCAGCTAGCATACTGGATGAGCCTGACGATCAGTTTGAAAGTCAGCTAAACTTAAATTTAAAATCAGCTTATTATTGCAGTAAGTTTTTTGGTAAAATAATGCGTGAACAACGATCTGGGCATATTTTCAATGTTTGTTCTATTGCCAGCAAAACAATTTCAGAAAATGCAGGAAGTTACAGTGTAACTAAAGCAGCATTGTATAGTCTTAACAATGTATTTAGGGAAGAGTTATCAAAATACAACGTTAAGGTAACCGCGGTGTTGCCGGGTTCTACACTAACCTCCTCATGGGAAGGAACAACAATCCCCAATGAGCGTTTTGTACAAGCCGAAGATATAGCAAAAAGTATTACCAGTATACTGTGTTTATCCACAGGTGCAAATGTTGATGAGATAACGATTAAACCTGTACATTTTTAATAGCGGAGGATAAATATTATGGAAAAGAGATTATTTAGGAATGAGTACGAAAAGGTAGTGGCGGGTGTATCATCCGGTATTGCGGAATACATGGAGGTAGATGTAACAATTATCAGGTTGTTGTTTGTATTGTCTACCATCTTTTTAGTAGGAACAGGGATATTGGTTTATCTGGTGATGTGGATAGTAGTGCCGGTAAATAATGATCCTGCTAAGCGATTTGCAAAATTTAATGAATATAACAAGGGCTTTCAAAACCCATTTGAGAGCAAGCCTAATTCACAGGCATGGACCTCATCTACCATAAACGAGGACAGCTTTAAAAACACCAAGTTTGAAAGCAATTTTAAACCATACAAGAAGAATAATGATACCGCCAAGACGGTGGGTGGTTTGATCTTGCTGGTTATTGGTATTTACTTTTTGATGAATGAGTTTAATATTATTCCTTTCTGGTTTGATATTGGAAAAATGTGGCCGTTGATCTTTGTAGCCATAGGCGTCAGCTTTATCATGAAATCAAAAAATAAGAATGCATGGGAAGATTGGAAAAGGCAGAATGAAGCACCTATTGCTCCAGATCCTGTTGTACCCACAAAGCCTGTTACAGATATGCCTGTTGCGGAAGAGACTGCTGCTGACGCTACTAATAGTAAGATAGACTTCACCAAAAGAGATATTTAATATGAAACTTGATAGAATAATGTGGGGGATAATACTGCTTTTTATAGGTGGGGTACTCCTTTTAGAGAATTTTAATATAATTGATTTTCATTGGGGAAGCATTTGGCGTTTCTGGCCTATATTCCTCATCATAGCTGGTGTCAATATATTGTTTTCCAGAAATAAGTCTCAATTGGGCGGCTATATTTCAATAGGTGTATTGGTGGTGATGTTAACGGTGCTTTTTGTTAAAGGTCAGCATGCCCCGGTTAAAGAAACTAATAACCATTTTAATCTTGATATAGATAACGATGATTCCAGTACACAGACGCAATTGTTTGATCTCCCATTTGAAGATGCTGCATTAGCTAAGAAAACGATACTTAACATTAGCGGCGGTGGAACTTCTTATGCGCTTAAAGATAGCACTGACAGTTTGTTTGTTGCTAAAGTTCAAAAAAGAGGTGGTACATTTTCTTTGATGAACGAAGTGCTGGATAGCGTACGTACGGTTTCTTTCAAGATGAAAAATAAAAAGAGTTGGAACATGGGCGATGGAGGCAATGACGTTAAGCTAAAGCTGAATGTTAACCCGGTTTATGAAATACACATGAACATGGGTGCCGGAGAGGTAGATTTTGATCTTGCTCCTTACAAGGTAAGGGAATTTAATTTTGATGGCGGAGCGGCAGCCCTGGATATTAAATTTGGAGAGCTATTGCCGATTAGTGATGTTCATGTGAAAACGGGTGTTGCTTCTGTTAAGATTCGGATTCCGAAAACAGTAGGCTGCAGGCTAACTTCTAAAACAGGCTTATCATCAAAAGATTTTGAAGGCTTTGAAAGGATGAAGAACGGTACTTATGAAACGGCAAATTACAGTACGTCTACTAATAAAATGTTTATCAGTTTAGATGGTGGATTGAGTAGCTTTGAAGTTTCAAGGTATTAATGAATGAAACAAAATAATGTTGAATATACAGTTGTAATAGCTGGCAAACCGCAAGGGCCTTACCAGCTTGAAGAACTAAAATCATTAAAGATCCTGACAGGCACATTTATTAGAAAGCCTGATATGGATGATTATAAAGAAGCTCACGAGTTCCCTGAACTGCGTGAGCTTCTTGGTTTTACCTACCAGAAAACAGCGCCGCAATATTTTGCTTCCTTTGATCAGCGGTTGCTGGCTTCTGTTATAGATTATTTCTTTTTAACCATTGGCTATTTGATGCTGATTTTACTTGCCTACGTCTTTATAGAGGAAAAATCAGAAAGAATAATTATTTCTTTAGGAGGGATCCCGCTGATTCCTATCGCAAAATTCATTTACAGCAGTTTAGCAGAGGCATCTGAAAAGCAGGCTACCTGGGGCAAAAGATTACTAAATATAAAAGTTACGGATATAGCGGGAAACCGCATTTCCTTAGATGTAGCATTCGGTAGAAATGTAGCGAAAGCGATATCGACAGCTCCATTCTTCCTTGGGTATCTCTATAGTTTTCTCAATAAAAAGCAACAATGCTTCCATGATCTGATTGCAAATACGTTGGTTATAAAAGATAGATTGATTTAATAATTATCTTTGCAGCAGATTACAGGCCATGGAAGGATATAGCAACAGCTTAATACAGTATTCAAGATTTTTAACCAGGGAAGTTCAGATAGGGGACGTACCTATGGGTGGATTAAATCCTATCAGGATTCAATCTATGACTACAACGGATACCATGGATACCATTGGTACGGTTGAACAGACCATTCGTATGGTAGAGTCTGGTTGTGAATATGTGCGTATTACAGCACCTAGTGTAAAGGAAGCAGAAAACCTGACCAACATTAAGAAGGAATTGCGCTACAGGGGTTACAACGTGCCCTTAGTTGCTGATATACATTTTACACCTAATGCTGCGGAATCAGCAGCCAGGATTGTGGAGAAAGTAAGGGTAAACCCGGGTAACTACGCCGACAAAAAGCATTTTGAAAATATTGAATATACCCAACTAGCTTATCAGGCTGAATTGGAACGCATTTACAAGAAATTTACACCGCTTGTAAAGATTTGTAAAGAATATGGGACCGCAATGCGGATAGGTACCAACCATGGTTCTTTATCAGACCGTATTATGAGCCATTATGGTGATACGCCTCGCGGCATGGTAGAGTCTGCAATGGAGTTTATCCGCATGTGCGAAGACCTGAATTATTACAATCTGGTTATTTCTATGAAGGCCAGCAACACACAGGTAATGGTACAGGCTTATCGCCTGTTGGTAGAAACCATGGTTAAGGAGGGGATGAATTATCCTTTACACCTTGGTGTAACTGAGGCAGGAGACGGTGAGGATGGCAGGATTAAATCTGCAGTTGGTATTGGTACGCTACTGGAAGACGGACTTGGTGATACCATAAGGGTGTCTTTAACGGAAGATCCTGAATTTGAGGCGCCTGTTGCCAAAGCGATGGCCTTAAGGTATGATCGTCGTGCTATGCAAATGGAACAGGAAGCTAAGCCAATAGCTGCTGAAACCTTTTTAGTAAAAGATTTACCGTATAGTCCATACCAATACCTGCGGCGGCAAACGGATCCGGTACAACATATTGGTGGCCACCATCATCCTGTAGTTATGATCGACGTATCTAAGGAAAATCTGAAAGACCCTTTCTTTCTAACTGCGGTTGGCTATAAATATAGCGCCGGATTGGACAAGTATAACATGACCGACCAGGCTTGCGACCTGGCCTACCTTGGAGATGCGCTGCCCTCATTCTCTTTTCCAGGTAATTTAAAGCAAATCTACAATGCCGCAACATGGCTTGGATTAAAGGATAAGAACAATTGTCATCCACTATTTACTTATCAGGAATTTATAGGTGCCGAATTAAAAGACAGGCATTTGAACCTGGTCCGTATTGATACTGCCGAACTTGCGGATGTAGATTATGTCACTCTAGATCGTACTGTAGTTATTGTATTGGAAACTAATGCGATACATGGGATGGCTGCGCAACGGGCATTTTTTGTGGAGCTAATGAACAGGGGTTTGAAAACTCCCATTATCATTAGAAGAGATTATGAAAGATTGGGTGCGGATGACTTGATGCTATATTCTGCAACAGATCTAGGTGCATTATTTACCGACGGGATGGGAGATGGGGTATGGATCAATGCAAATGAATCTATTGGATTGTCGTTGATCAATTCAACCAGTTTTGGAATACTGCAGGCCACACGCACTCGTATTTCAAAAACAGAATATATATCCTGTCCGAGTTGCGGTCGCACACTATTTGATTTGCAAGAAACTACCCAGCTGATCCGTTCCCGCACAGATCATTTAAAAGGCATTAAAATTGGTATAATGGGCTGTATTGTAAATGGCCCGGGGGAGATGGCAGATGCCGACTATGGTTACGTGGGTACCGGTCCGGATAAGATTACGCTATATCGTGGCAGGGAGGTTGTTAAAAAAAATGTTAACGCTGCCCGTGCATTAGATGATTTAATTGATTTGATTAAGGAAGATGGTAATTGGAATGAGGTAAGTAATACTTAACTTACACACTGAGCTAACCAAATATTAAAATACTTGAATGAATACTTTTAAAGTTATCTTATTAATCTCTTTTTTACTTATAAAAACGAGTGGCTTTGCGCAGAAGAGGCTGAGCCTGAAATCGCCTGATGGACAAATTGCATTCTTATTTACCCTGGATAAAACGATGCCCAGCTATATGGTGACTTATAAAGGGAAAGCAATGGTAAACCGTTCTGAGCTTTCATTTGATTTTAAAGAAACAGGTAAATTTTCAAGTAATCTTGTTTTAACGAAATCCGTCTCTAAAAATGTGGAAGATAACTACCAGCTGCCTATTGGTAAAGCTAAGAACGTATACAGTAAAGCAAGGCAGCTCACGATTTCTCTAACAGAAGGTGAAGCACCGAAAAGACAAATTAATATTGTTGTGAAGGTATTTAATGATGGTGTTGCTTTTCGCTATGAGTTTCCCAAACAACAAAATTGGGCGGAATATACATTGACAGAAGAGCGCAGTACATTTAATCTGGCTGGAGGCCCTAAAGTGAGGACTTTACTATTTGGTAATAATTACAACAATAGTCACGAAGGTCTTTACCAGAAAATGAAGCTCAGTGCCTTGCAGGAAAATGTGCTCATGGATGTTCCCGCTTTGTTTGAATTTCCTGATAAGACCTATATGGCAATCACTGAGGCCAGTTTGCGAGATTATGCGGGTATGTACCTGATTAAGGACAAAGGAGTACTAAGGAGTCAGCTAACACCAATGCTAGGTCAGCAAGAAATAAAAGTGAAGGCCATTTTACCACATCAAACCCCATGGCGGGTCATGATGATTAGTGATAAGCCCGGTACCTTTTTAGAATCTAATATCCTGACCAACTTGAATGACCCCAGCAAGATCAAAGACATATCCTGGTTAAAGCCAGGTAAAACGTCTTTTCATTGGTGGAATGGGGATGTTGTTCCAGATTCGACATTTGCACCTGGAGTTAACTTTGAAACGAATAAGTACTATATAGATTTTTGTGCCAGGAATCATATTGAATACCATTCTGTGATTGGATATGGAGGCTTCGCCTGGTACAGTAACAACTGGACAAGTTATGCAGAAAAAGGAACCTATGCTGACGTTACGAAACCTGTTCCTATGCTTGATATGCAAAAGGTTTGTGACTACGCGAAGGAAAAAGGAGTAGCGATACATGTATGGGTAAACTGGATGGCTTTATATCCTCAACTGGAAGCTGCATTTACACAATTTGAAAAGTGGGGTGTAAAGGGAATGATGGTAGATTTTCTGGATAGGAGCGATCAGGAAATGGTAAAAATTCAGGAAGAGATTTTGGAAAGAGCAGCAGCCCATCATTTGTTTATTCAGTTTCATGGTGCTTACAAACCTACTGGGATGAACCGCACCTATCCAAACGAATTTACAAGAGAGGGTACATTTAATTATGAGCAGAATAAATGGTTACAAAATCCGCTTACTCCAGAGCACGACCTTGATATTGCTTTTACACGAATGATAGCTGGTGCCAGCGATTACCACTTGGGTGGATTCAGGGCGGTAAAACCTAACCAATTCAAGCCGAAGTATATCAGGCCATTAATGATCGGTACTCGTACACATATGCTGGCTATGTATGTTGTTTTGGAAAGTTACTTAAATATGGTTGCAGATTACCCCGATGCTTATGAGGGACAGGCAGGCTTTGATTTTCTGCAAAAAGTGCCTACAACCTGGGATGAAACAAAGGTAATTAATGCCGAGTTAGATGGATTTCTAACTATAGCACGCCTGCATGGCAGCGACTGGTACATCGGTACTATTAACAACAGTAAGCGCAGAACACTGCAGGTTCCGCTTAGCTTTTTGTCTTCCGGAGATTATAGTGCGGATGTATATAGTGATGTAGCGGATTCAGAAGAATTTCCAAATCAACTTAGTAAAACAAGCCTAATCTATAAAAAAGAAGATATTGTTACCATCGATCTTGCAGCTGGTGGGGGTAATGTGATCCGACTAGTTAAGAATGTTGCTGGGAAGTAAGTTTACTGATATCATATCCTTTTGCCTTGCAGCGCTGCAGGATTTCTTCATAGGTTTTCTTAGGTAGCTTATTTGATCTGCTCATAATGAAAAGGAATTTATGATCAGGGTGACCTACAACAACATAGGAATAGTCGTCAGCGATATCAATAATCCAATAAGCAATTTTAATTGGCCATATAAATTGTGCTTTTAAAGATGATCCATGACCGTCTTCATCGGGGAATATCTTTGATTTATAGTTGTGTACTTCTTCGCTTCCTGTTTTTTTGTAGGTAGTTAATACATTGAAGTATCCTTCGTCATTTAGCTTATAATGTGTTGTTGTTTCTCTACTTCCCTTATCAAATGGAGTTGGGATGGAATATAACGAATACCATGTGCCTGCATATTTCTTGAGATCAACACTAGGTACAGGAATGTTTTTTGTAGTTGGTACATTGGTAAGCACCATAAACATCAAAATAGCTATCACTTTCATATCCTCATTTACGGTATTTATAAAAGCATAGATTTATCGTTGCTTCATAATAGTGAATATGTAAATTAATTTTCAACCTTTTTTAATGATACTGCATTCATGCAATATCGCAAACCGCTGGGAGCAGGTCCATCAGGAAATACATAACCAAGATGTGCCTGACAAGTGTTGCAAAGTGCCTCAATCCTTCTCATTCCGTACGCATTGTCTGAATGGTAAGCAACTGAATTATGCTTAACTGGCTGTGTAAATGATGGCCATCCTGTTCCAGATTCAAATTTTTGCTGTCCGTCAAACAATAAGGTGTCACAGCAAACACAGGCATATAATCCGGGTTCAAATAGACTGCACATTTCAGAACTGTGTGCACGCTCCGTCCCCTTTAAGCGAGTGATTCGGAATTCCTCATCAGACAGTTGTGACTGCCACTCCTGCTCGGATTTTAAAATAGTTTCATCAGGAGCAGGGTTGCCCTGATCTGCATATTTAATTACATCAGTCCATTTAAGCATTGTCTTCTTGTTTAGGTAACTTATGTAACGTCTACATAGTACCAGTTGTTTTTCCAACTGGTACGAATTTATAGAGTTGATGTGTTTTGCGATTAAAAAAGTATAGGACACTTCGATATGAAATGCATAAAAATCGGTGTTTAATGGGTGTGTTCTGGGTGTTTGATGGGTGTTGGCTCGGTGTATTCACCCAGAACATACCCCTAGAAGGCCGAAAACACCCAGAAATACTGCAAAGTTATATGCAACTCATATAAAACAAAATCATTTCTTAGTAGTTTACCTGGGCGATCAACCAAATAGCAATCTATCTATCAGCTTAAATATGCGATCACATCTTAATCGCACAACACAGTATAGTTATATCAAAAAGATTATGTAAAGTATGCCTGATAGCAACTATTTCTTGTAGTTAGATCTTTTTCTCAAAATAATTTGGTAGTGTGAGAATAACATTATACTTTAGTGTATTATTTAACTAATACAGTAGAGTATGATTAAAATTAACGACCTAAACTTTGGTTATACCAAAAAGGACTTGCTCTTTAAAAATCTGAGCATGCAATTAAAAGCAGGCCACATCTATGGGCTACTTGGAAAAAATGGTGCAGGTAAATCAAGTTTATTGAAAAACCTTGCCGGGCTAGTCTATGCGCATAGCGGCAGTATTGAGGTAATGGGATTTAATCCCGCGAAGCGGCAGCCATCATTACTAATGCAGATTTGCTTCATTCCCGAAGAATTCCACTTGCCCTCCGTAAAAATTGATGCGTACGTAAAAGCAAATGCCCCGTTTTATCCGGACTTTGATCATCAGTATTTCAACGATCTTCTTGCTGAGTTTGATATTCCGGTTGCACAGAAGCTAGTCAACATGAGCTATGGACAAAAAAAGAAACTCATTATTGCGTTCGGACTGGCAACACAGGCTAAGCTGATCATTATGGATGAACCTACTAATGGCTTGGACATTCCGTCTAAAGCGCAGTTCCGTAAAATTATGGCTGCGGCACTAACTGAAGATCGCTGTATCATTATTTCTACCCATCAGGTTAGAGATTTGGACAACCTGATTGATACGGTAATTATGTTGGATGAAAATGCCGTAGCATTAAAAGCCTCAATTGAGGAGATCACCAGTAAGCTTTGCTTTAAGCGCATGACAGAACTTGACGAGACGGTAATATATGCTGAACCCTCGTTGTCAGGTTATAACGCGGTTACTCCAAACTATCATCATGAAGACAGTAAGCTGGACATGGAATTGCTGTTCAATGCGATGCTTACAGAAAAAATCAAACTAAAAACTGTATTTAATTAACACGAGAGATATGAACAATACATTTAATATACAACGTTTTGGTCTACTGCTTAAAAGACAGTGGCTGGAATTTGGGAGGATTTATCTGATTACCCTGGGCGTTGCTTTTGGGGTTATTGCAACTTTTTATACCATAGCGATATGGCCATCTTTTAAAGAAGTACCGTCTTATGATATCAGGCTGAATTTTAGAGAACCCCTATTTTTAATTTTCGGGTTTTTATTCATCAGTGTAATTGCAAGTAATTACTTTGCGCATTTTGGTCAGAAAGCTAAAACAGTAATTGATCTGCTAATCCCTGCTTCTACATTTGAGAAGTTTGTTGCCGCTATATTCTTTACGGCAATACTGGCAGTTGCTAGCTATGTAGCCATATTTTATTTAACAGATTTGGGTTTTGTAACCAAGTTGAGAACTATTTATAGCAGCATAGCTACTTCAACATCCTTTGATGACTCCCGAGGTAAATTTACTGTAGTAAAAGATAATGTTGATTATTTCTTCAACGCCAATAGGGAAAATTTGTATCCGCAATTGTTGGTACTACCGTTCTTCGTGACTTCAGTTTTCTTACTAGGATCTATCTATTTCAATAAATTTCACTACATTAAAACAGCTATTTCTGTGATGATATTTTCAGGAATCTGGGGCTATATTGTAATAAATACTATTGAGTTTCTTGCTCGAGGTAGACATAATAAGCAAGATTCTGTATTTAGTCATGGGCCTGATAAAGATTTAGCACTTTGGTTGTTTGCGCTTTTTATATCGGTACTTACAATGATATTTTGCGTAATTACCTATGTGCGACTTAAAGAAAAAGAGGTATAATTTTAACAGGTATAGATATGGAATTTAGAGATAATAAGGCGATATACCTTCAAATTGCAGATTATGTTTGCGAGCGCATTCTTCTGTCCAAATGGAAATCGGAAGAGAAAATCCCTTCGGTAAGAGAGATGGCAGTGGAGCTGGAAGTGAATCCAAACACGGTAATGCGCACCTACGAAATGCTGCAAACTAAAAATATAATTAGCAACAAAAGAGGTATTGGTTTTTTTGTAAATGAAGATGCAATTGCTAATGTTAAAGCCTACAGGAAGGTTCAGTTTATGGACGATGAGCTACCTGTGGTTTTTAGAAACATTTATTTATTGAACATCGGGTTTGACGAATTGCAAAATCGTTATGATGCCTTTGTTAAAGAAACTTTTAATACTTAGAACATGAAAAAGAGTAATAAATTATTAATAGCATTTGGACTAACATTGATATTACTGCCTATTTTAGCGATGGCGGTGTTCTCGAGAGTTTATATGGTTGAAGGAGATAATCTACACACTGATGTAAATGTGAAGGAGTCTTTCGATGATCCATCAAGGGAAATGGTGGCTGTATCATTTCCTAAGCAATTTAGTGCAATACACATCGAAGGGGCAGACCGGCTGGCGCTGGTTGTAAAACTGATAAAGGATGATAAATATGGCATCAAAATTCCTGAAAAAGCGAGAGATTTGGTTACAGCTGTTGTTGATGCGCAAGGTGTTTTGCAAATCATTATCAAAAAACCAAGTAATGTAGAAGATGATTATAGAAGGATTATAATTTACGCACCTAGCTTTAAGCGATTAAATATAGATAATGCCCGAAGTATAAACCTAAGTGCTAAACTGGATTCGCTTGAATTTAATGTAACCAAAAGCGAATCGGCCTGGATAGATGGGGATGCATTGATTAAAAACCTAAATGCGAACATTGTTGATGTGAAGGGCTTTGGAATGGAAAACAGTAACGTAGTGTCAGCTACCCTTAAACTGAAAAACACAAATCTTACAACTCGCTCTAGCAATATGGATAACCTGAACATCAGTACCGAAGGTAATTCAGAAATTGAGATCAACGGAGACGATGGAGATCAGCCGGATAAAGTAATCAAGAACCTTACTTTGAATACAACAGGAAAATCAAAGGTTAAGATTTCGGACATTCAAATCAACAACTGTTCGGGAAGTTTCTCTGATTCTACAGCGGTTGAAATGCCTGCTGTGAACATTAAGCAAATGTTTAAATTGAAAAAGTAGTTATCAAGAAACTGGCTGTCCTGTAACAATTAAGACCAGCCAGTTTCTTTTACTTGATAGTGATGCTGCTAATGCCTTTTTCCAGAGCGGCGTCTTTTAATTCAGGAATATTAGTGCCTTCTACTCGAAAGAAAGTGATGTCGGTCATACCTAGAAATCCCAATACTGTTCGCAAGTACGGCTCGATAAAGTCCATCGGTTTCATAGGCCCTTCAGTATAAATTCCTCCAGAAGAGATCGCTATGTAAAGCGTTTTTTCTTTAATTAAACCCTGTGGTCCATTCTGATCATACTTAAAAGTAACCCCTGCCCTTACAACATGATCTAACCAGGCTTTTAAGGTAGAATGTATGCTGAAATTATACATGGGTGCTCCAATAACAATAATATCTGCATCTTTTATTTCCGAGATCGCTTCATCAGAATGTTTAATGGCCAATAAATTTTCTGGTGTTCTACTTTCTGCAGGAGTAAAGAAAGAAGTGATGTGCGACTCCTCAAGATGAGGAAACTGATTTTCTACCAGGTTTTTCTCCTTTACTATGCTGCCAGGATAGCTGGATTGGATTTTTTCAACAATTGCATTTCCTAATTTAATGCTCAGGGATGCATTACCCCGGGGGCTTGAAATAATATGAAGTATCTTTTTCATCTCTTTAATAATTTATTTTTAATTGTCGGGTCATTATTAATGACCCGACAATACTAGTTATATTTGGTTATTAAACGTTAGTAGTATACAAAAGGTTAGTGCTAACCTTTTAATTAGTTAATTGTTAATCAATGTTTTATGAGTAATGAAGTAATTGGCATCAGGCCAGAGTGTAATGCCTTTCTTGTGCCAATCGGCGATGCCCTGTATGTAATTGGGGGGAAATGGAAGCTGCGTGTAATTGCAGCATTAAGGGAGGGGAGTATGAGGTTTAACGAAATTCAACGAATGGTTCAAGGCATTTCCGCACGTGTTTTATCAAGCGAATTAAAAGAATTGGAATTAAACGGTTTTGTAAAGCGAATTGTGCATACCCAGAGTCCAGTAGTTGTTGAATATCAGCTAACTCCATATGCAGATACTTTAGGAGATGTCTTACAATCTCTGGCAGTTTGGGGTACAAAACACCGCGATAAGCTAAGAAATGAGCGATAAGATTATATATTTTTTGAATACCTTTATCGTTTAGCCATTTATTATGAGATCTATCAATACCTTCATTCTTGTATTTTCTTGCCTTTTCTATGCAGGCCATCTTCAGGCGCAGCGCCCAAAACCTTACAATTTCAATCTGGCTCCTTTAAAGCAGGATGTATACGTGCAACTTCCATTAGGAAGCATCAAAGCAAAAGGTTGGTTGTTAAAGCAACTTGAACTACAAAAAGACGGTTTTACCGGCAATGCAGAAGAGCTTTACCCAGAAGCTGAAAACTTAGGCAAGAACTCCGACTGGCTGGGAGGTACAGGAAGCAGCTGGGAAAAGGTACCTTATTATGTTAAGGGGCTGGTTGCACTTGCTTACACACTTGATGATCCTGAATTGAAAGGTAAGGCGAAGAAATGGATAGATTATACACTCGACCATCAGCAGGAAAGCGGATTGTTTGGTCCGCTTAAGATGAAAGACTGGTGGCCTAGAATGCCATTTATGTATGCATTGCAGAGTTATTACGAAGCCACTAATGACAAACGAGTTATTCCATTCCTTGCAAAATATTTTAAATACCAGTTAGCAAACCTGGATAAAGACCCTTTAGATAGCTGGGGCAAATCAAGGGCGGGCGATAATATGGAGCTGGTTTTATGGGTATATAATAAGACAGGCGAAAAATACCTGCTTGAACTAGCGGCTAAATTGAAAGAACAAGCCTATCCCTGGATAGATATCTATAACAAAAATCAGTTCTTTTATTATGGAGATGATTACCAGCCAAAGCACATGGTTAATGTGGCACAGGCATTAAAGTTCCCTGCAGTCTATTCTCAAATCAACTCATCCTCAGTCAATACCAATGCCATGCAAAACGGAATAAACCACCTTGTGCATGATCATGGTCAGCCAACAGGCTTATCGGCGGGTACTGAATTCCTATCCGGCAATAGTTCCATCCAAGGAGTAGAGACTTGCACTGTTGTGGAGTGGATGCAGAGTTTGGAAACCGCATCAAGAATTATCCATAACGCAAGCCTTGGAGATCAGCTGGAAAAGGTGGCGTTTAATGCATTGCCTGCCCAGTTTAGCAGAGACTTAAAAAGTCATTCTTATTATACCCTTCCCAATCAGGTACAAAGTTTACCCGGAGGCCACGGATTTAACCAGGATTATTCTTCAGGAATAGTGCTTAGTCCTTATTCTGGATTTCCCTGCTGTAGGTATAACATGCACATGGGCTGGCCTTATTTTGTTAAAAACAGCTGTTTGGCTACCCCAATAGGAGGATTGGCTTTAAATACCTATGGCCCTATGGAAATTTCGGCAATAGTTGGATCAGGCACAAAGGTAAAGCTTACAGAGGATACCAATTATCCATTTGAAGAGCAGATCAGGATTACTGTTTCCATTGCTCAGCAAGCCAATTTCCCACTGCAGTTCAGGATCCCTGGCTGGTGCGCACAGCCTGAGGTGCTGGTAAATGGTAAATTGATGGCCGGTGTAAAATCAGCAGAACTGTATACCATTACAAGAAACTGGGCTAATAATGATAAAGTTGTACTGAATTTTCCAATGAATATCTCTACCTCAAAGCAGGTAAACAACGCAGTAAGCATAGAAAGAGGCCCTCTGGTTTATGCCTTAAAAATAAAGCCTTCTGTAAAAAATGTTAAAGAATTTGCGGTTAAAGGATTTTATGAGACAGAGATCACTCCGGCATCCCCATGGAACTATGGGCTGTTAATTGGTAACGGGAAACTTAATGATCAATTTACAGTGGTAAAGAAGCAAATGCCGCAAAACCCATTTATACAAGAAGAAACACCGATACAGTTAAAAGTTAAGGCAAAACAGATTGCTAATTGGGGAATGGATTATAGTAAGATGGCTGCATTTGATGTTCCTTTTAGTCCGCTTGCTTCTGGAGCAAAAACGGAAGAAATTTTACTGGTTCCCTATGGATCAGAAAATATCCGCTTAAGTGTATTTCCAACAATTGGTACACCTTCAAAAATTAATAAGGTATACACTGAGCGATTTAATGATAATACCGCAGAAGGGTGGGTAATCTATGGAGGAGGATGGTTCTATAAAGACAATTCAATCCATTGCGCATCAAACGGAAACAACAACTCGGGCAACCAGGGTTCAAAAGTGATTGCCTCTGCAACTAAATTTACAGATTTTGTATACAGTGCTGACGTAACCGTTACTGCTGCCGGCGATGCCGGTATGTTATTTAGGGTAGACAAACCGGCAATAGGATCAGAAGCATACGAAGGCTATTACGTTGGTCTAAATCCGGGAAGTGGGTTGGTGCAATTGGGTAAATCCAGCAATATGAAATGGATAGTGATCAATGAAGTAAAATACCCTGTTAAATTGAATGAAAAATATACCGTCAAAGTACGCGCGGTTGGAAACAACATTTCTGTGTTTATAAATGGTAGTGAAAAGCCATTGCTTACGGCTATTGATTCAGAATATAAAACAGGTAATATCGGTTTAAGAACATACAATGCTTTAGCCACTATGGATAACATTGTAGTAAAAGCACTGTAGCTTAATTACCCTTTTTAAAGAAATTTAAGGTTTTATCAGCCACCTGCTGGAGCTGTTCAGGCAGTTCTGCAGGCACGTATGGGTGTGAGGCACCATAAACATGATTAGCCCCTTTAATGATCTGGATCTCTGCATTAACTTGCTGTTGAGCCAGTTGCTGGGCAACTGTAAACTCTACATTTACATCACTATCGCCATGCAGTATCAGCCAAGGGATTTCAATTTTCCTGGCTGCTTTAAGAATATTGAATTTATTTGTATGCTCGTGAACGTCAGTTAACAATGTGCTGTTCAAAGGCATTTTTTCTTTAGTTCTAGCATTCTCTACAAAGATCTGTCCTGTTTTAATCCATTCCTCTTCCTGTGCTTTTTTCCAAAGACTGCTGAAATCAGCAATGGAAGACCAGGTTACGAGTTTCTTAACCCGCTCATCAGTTGCAGCTTTAATGATCACCAATCCGCCGCCGCGACTATGGCCAATCAAAAATATTGGAGAAGAAAGAAATGTATTTTCAGTATAGTCAATTACCGCATTGAGGTCGTACAGCTCTTTACTTACCGTATTAGCGGCAAAGCTGTCCAAATCAGTAACATCATTACGCTTCTCGGCAGTCACACCGCCATGAGAGAAGTTGAATTTTAAATATCTGAAACCATTAAGGGCAAAAAATTCAGCCATTACGTTATGCGCCCCCCAATCTTTAAAACCCTTAAACCCATGTACAAATACAACAGTTGGAATATTTGAACCTGTGTCGGCAGATGTATAGTCGCCATAAATCACCTTCCCTTCGGCCCCTGCTAATGAAAACTCCTTTTTTTGTATCATATTTTTTAATGGTGTTGATATTCCAATATAACAAAAATTGACCGTTCTTGTTTAAATTTGCTTGGGCATAACCATACTTAATTGTGTCATTATTTAAAGTCTTTCTAAATAGTTCTTAATTACAGGGTAATGACAGTGGTACAACGTCGTGTTGTTACTTTTGTTACACTAAAAATAAATCGGTCAACAAAATTGGAATACTTAAAGATCATTGCTTTCACACATAAACAGATAGACCTAAAATCTTTAGGAAAGCTGGTTATTTGTGAGCAGACGCTTGATGACAGGTTGAGGAATATTCAAACTGAACTTGGCGTTAAGGAGATCTTCTATGTGGGTACCTGCAACCGGGTAGAGTTTGTTTTTACCTGCGGAGCCCATATCGATAAAGACTTTATCAGGCATTTTCTTACTGTATTGGATATGGGTTTACCAGAACAATACATGGATCAATTTATAGATAACGTTTCTGTATACGAACAGGTTGAGGCCTTTAATCATTTATTGCGTACTTCTTGCTCATTGGAAAGTCTGGTAGTTGGCGAGAAGGAAATCCTCGCACAGTTGCGCAGAGCCTATGAGGCATGCAGGGTTGCCGGTTTCACTGGAGATTACATGCGGATGATCATGAACCGTGTAGTTAAAACCGCAAAAGAGGTTTACACGAATACCAATATTTCTAAGAACCCCGTATCCATTGTATCCCTTGCTTACCGCAAACTTCGTGACCTAAAGATGTGTGCCAATTCAAGGCTGTTGATCATCGGCGCCGGAGAGACCAATAAGAACATTGCGCAATACCTTAAAAAACATAAATACTCTAACTTCTCTGTTTTTAACAGGACACTGGAAAACGCAGTGCACCTTGCCAAAGAATTGAACGGCACGGCTTACCCGCTAACAGAACTGGAAAATTTTATTGAAGGCTTTGATGTGATCATTACCTGTACAGGCGCTACTGAGCCTATCATTACAGAGGAAATATATACCAAATTGTTAAATGGTGATACCGGTAAAAAAGTAATAGTGGATTTGGCTATTCCAAATGATACCGCTCCTGAGATACTAACCAAGTTTCCGGTACACTACATTGAAGTAGAATCTTTAAAAGAAATTGCCCGAAAGAACATCCAGGAACGTTACGACGAGCTGGTAAATGCAGAGCATATTATTGAGGAGAACATCAAAGATTTTGAACTGGTACTTCGCCAGCGTAAAATTGAGATTGCCATGAGTGGCGTACCTCAAAAGATCAAGGAAATTAAGCATACTGCTATCAATGCTATTTTTGCCGATGAGATCAATGGAATGGACGAGAGTTCAAGATTAATACTGGAACGTGTAATGAATTACATGGAAAAAAAATGTATTAGCGTACCAATGGTTATGGCAAAGGAGATATTGGTAAAGAATAGCTAAATTTGCCTAAAAATTAGCATTAGCGTGAAAAGACTTACTATTGGTACAAGAGGCAGCGACCTGGCTTTATGGCAAGCCAATTTCATTAAGGATAAACTTGCAGAAATCGGTATAGAAGCCGATTTAAAGATTATCAAAACCCAGGGTGATAAAATATTAAATCTACGCCTGGATAAACTGGAAGGCAAAGGCTTCTTTACCAAAGAATTGGAAGAGGAACTTTTAGGCGTCACAATTGATATCGCTGTGCACTCGCACAAAGACTTACCTACTGTACACCCGACTGGTTTAACCATTGCTGCGGTTACAGAAAGAGAAGATCCATCAGAACTGCTGCTGATCCTTAAGGATTGTGTAGACGTAACTAAAAAACTTTCTTTAAAAAATGGTGCCATGGTTGGGACCTCCTCAAACAGGCGTAAAGCACAATTGCTTGCCTTGCGTCCTGATCTGAATATTGAAGATTTGAGGGGTAATGTGCCTACCAGGATTGGTAAACTCAGAGATGAGAATTACGATGCTATTATGATTGCAAAAGCTGGTGTAAACCGGTTAAATATAGACCTTTCCGAATTTCATATAGAGGTTGTTGATACTACTGAAGTGGTTCCTGCGCCTGCGCAGGGCGCTTTGGCCATTCAGATAAGAGAAAATGATGCAGAACTTTTTGAACTGCTTCAACAGATCAATGATCCCAAAACCGCGCAACAAATTGCGGTTGAACGTAAAGTACTTAATCTTTTTGAGGGTGGTTGCCACATGCCGCTAGGCTGCTATTGTAAGGAAGAGAACGGCCAATTTGAAATATGGACCTCAAAGGCAGAAACGGACGAGGATTTTCCAGACCGCTTGTTTATGAGGGTAACTACGCTGGAAGGCGTAGCGGAGAAGATAGTAGCCAAGTTTGCTACCGATAGGAAAAAACCAGCTAAGGTATTTATTTCAAGAGAAATTGGCGAGCACAATTATTTTAGAAAATCACTGCAAAAACACAATATTGAAATTGAAGGCAGGTCGTTGATCAGGACATTCCCTATCGTAAATGTGCTTGATCCTTTCTATCTTAAAAATATAGACTGGGTATTCTTTAGCAGCAGAAATGCAGTGGAGTATTTCTTTAAACTGAAACCTTCTTTGTCTAAGAAAATAAAATATGGTGTAGTGGGCAGAGGAAGTGAAGATGCGTTAAGAAAATACGGTGAACTTGCAGATTATGTGGGAGAAAGCGGCGATATTAAAGAAGTAGCTGATGGTTTTGCAGCCTTAGTTGGCGGTCAGACGGTATTGTTTCCACGTGCTCAGGATTCCTTGTTGAGTATTCAGAAGTCTTTAAAGGAGGATACTAAAGTGGTAGACCTACCCATATATGAGACTGTTGTGGAGGATGATATTGATAGAACCTCTGCAGACATTCTAATATTTACTTCACCAAGCAATGTAGACGCGTATTTTGCCGATAATCTTTTAGATCCCGGTCAGCAGGTCATCGCCATTGGCAACTCTACCGGAAAGAAATTTGACGAGATGGGCGTAAAGTATGCTTTACCGTACTCACCAGATGAGATTGGATTATCCGAAGCTGTTTTCGGTATAGAATTATAATGCGTTAGACGTTCAGGTTATCAATTATACCTATTAAAAATATGCAGAGACCGCGTAGATTAAGAAAGAATCCTTTAGTGAGAGAGATGGTGGCAGAAACAAGGCTTTCTAAGGATATGTTTATATACCCTTACTTTGTGGTGCCCGGAAAAAATGTTACACACCCCATTGCATCAATGCCAGGGATCAGCCAATTTTCTGAAGACACGCTATTAAGTGACGTGGAAATGGGACTGAAGTTGGGCGTTAACAAAATTATGCTGTTTGGTGTGGGTGATGAAAAAACTGAAGATGCTGCATCTGCATATCATGATCATTCCCTGGTGCCATCAGCAGTACGTTTATTGAAGAAGAACTTTGGTGATGATCTGTATGTAGTTACCGATGTATGCGTATGTTCTTACACTACACATGGCCATTGCGGTATTCTGGAAAACGATTATGTGCAAAACGACGCAACTGTTGAAGTGATTGCTAAAATGGGACTTACCCATGCCCAGGCAGGCGCAGATATGCTGGCCCCCTCAGATATGATGGATGGCAGGGTAGGCGCCATGAGAAGCGTATTGGAGGGTGCAGGTTTTACCAATACAGCCATCATGTCTCATGCCACTAAATTCGCTTCTGCGTATTATGGGCCTTTTAGAGAGGCTGCCGACTGTGCCCCGAGTAAAGGCGATAGGAAAGCGTATCAGATGGATTTCAGGAACCCCAATGAGGCGGTTAGAGAGGCCATGTTGGATGAAGCCGAAGGCGCAGATGTGCTGATGGTAAAACCGGGACTGGCCTATCTCGATATCATACAAAGATTAAAACAACAAACAGATTTACCTATTGCCTGTTACAATGTATCAGGGGAGTATTCAATGGTAAAAGCTGCGGCTGAAAAAGGCTGGATAGATGAACAAAAGGTGGTAATGGAAACCATGCATGCATTTGCAAGGGCCGGAGCAAGTATTATAACTACTTATCACATTAGGGATATGGTAGAAAAGAATTGGATATAATATGTTAGAGCAGTTAAAAAAGATGTTTTCGGGAAATGAAGGAGAGGTGCCTGTTAATCCGGGAAGCAAGCCTGATATCTCCCGGGAGAAGTCGGCAGAATTGTATGCAAAGGCTAAGAATTATTTTCCGGGAGGAGTTAACTCTCCGGTAAGGGCATTTAAGTCCGTATACGGTACCCCACTTTTTATTCAAAAAGGAGATGGCTGCTACGTATGGGATGCCGATGGCAATCAGTTTATTGATTTCTGCGGAAGCTGGGGGCCACTAATTTTAGGGCACAACAACGCAAAGGTTAGGGAAAAGGTAATAGAAGTGATGCAGAACGGGATGAGCTTTGGCGCACCCACTGCTTTAGAAAATGAGCTTGCAGAACTGATCATCAGCAACAATAAGTTTGTAGAAAAAATACGCTTTACCAGTTCAGGAACAGAAGCAGTCATGTCGGCAATTAGACTTGCAAGAGGCTATACCGGTCGCGATAAGATCATTAAGTTTGAAGGCTGTTACCATGGGCACTCCGATTCGCTCCTGGTAAAGGCGGGTTCAGGCCTGGTAACATTTGGAGAGACCTCCTCTGCAGGCGTCCCAAAATCCTTTGCCGAAGAGACCATTGTTATTCCTTTAAATGATACCGTTGCAATAACGGAGGCATTTGAGCAATTTAAAGACAAGGTGGCTGCCGTTATTATTGAAGGTATCCCGGCCAATAACGGTTTATTGATGCAGGACCTGGAATATGTTCAATTCCTACAGAAAATATGCAAAGAAAATGGAGCTTTGCTCATTTTTGATGAAGTGATTACTGGTTTCAGGTTAGGCTTTGAAGGAGCAGCAGGACATTATGGCATTAAGCCTGACATAGTTACCTACGGTAAAATAATAGGTGGTGGTTTACCTGTTGGTATGTATGGTGCATCGTCAGAAATCATGGCCCATATCTCTCCAGATGGAGGTGTTTATCAAGCGGGTACACTATCAGGTAACCCGGTAGCGATGGCTGCGGGTATTGCACAATTAACAGAGTTGTTAAAGTCGGGCTTTTACAAAGATCTTAACGCAAAAACATCAGAATTTGCAGAAAGCATTCAACGCTTCGCAACAGCCAGAAACTATAAATTAAAGGTATTTCATGTAGGTTCTATCTTTTGGCTGGCATTTACCAATAAAGAAAAGATCCAAACAGCAGCAGACATAGACCCGGCAAGCATGGAGAAATTCAAGGTGATGCACCGGGAACTGTTAAATAGGGGTATTTACCTTGGGCCATCAGGTTATGAAGTAGGTTTTGTTTCTGCGGCACATACTAAAATAGAGCTGGAGAAGGCTAAGCGAGCAATATTTGAAAGTCTGGATGTAGTGTTCAGAGCTAAGTAAATAATAGTTATATTTAAAGTGTAAAAGCCAGGATCTTGAAAAAATCAATAGTTATATTCTACTTTTTGCTCTTGTACTCTGTAGTACAATTGTTTTCATGGGGTACGCTGGTTGTAAAGCTGCAGCCTTCAAGAATGGCAATGGTAATGGGAGAGGGGTCTGTATTTCTGTTCTTATTGGGCATAGGCGCCTATTTTTTACACAAGTCCATTAAAAAGGAAGACAAATTAAGAGAGCAGCAACAGAACTTTTTACTGTCTGTAACACATGAATTAAAGTCGCCGCTTGCGGCCATTAAACTTTCCCTCCAAACCATTATAAAACGTGATTTGGACAAAGCCAGGCAATCCTCTTTGCTTAATAACTCGTTGAAAGATATAGACAGGCTGGATGATTTGGTTGAAAACATGTTGCTGGCTACCAAAATAGAAAACCGTTCTTATTCTTTCCCTAAAGAGGAATTTGACTTTTCAGAAATGGTGGTGAAGATAACAGACCGGCTTCAAATTCATTCCTGCGGTTGTGAGCAGGTAATCAATCCAAAAATACAAGCGGGTGTAAAGATAATGGGTGATCCATTTACCCTAGCGTCAGTAGTAACCAATCTGGTTGAAAATGCAGTAAAATATTCTGGGCCATGTGCAGAAGTTTGTGTGGAATTGAAAAACAAAGATGGCCATCCTTTTCTAACCGTATCAGACAAAGGTCCGGGGATTCCTGATGATGAAAAGATGCTTATTTTCGATAAGTTCTATCGTGTAGGTGACGAAAATGTCAGGAAATCTAAGGGAACAGGTTTAGGCCTGTTTATTGTTAAAGAAGTATTACAAAAACACGACGCTGATATCAGCGTTAGAGATAACGTACCGCAGGGTGCTATTTTTGAAATTACATTTAGTTAATTATGCCACAGAAATTAAGAATACTACTGGTAGAAGATGAAGACCACTTATTGGATGCCATAAAATTAAACCTTGAATTAGAAGGTTACAAAGTACATGCGGTTAAAGACGGTAAAACTGCTTTAAAAGTTTTTAAAGAAGAACGCTTTAACCTGATCATATTAGACGTGATGCTTCCGGAGATGGACGGTTTCCAGGTTTGTGAAACCATCCGTTTAGAGAACACAGAAGTACCAATCTTATTTTTAACCGCTAAAAATACCAGCGAAGACCGTGTAATGGGTCTTAAGAAGGGTGCGGACGATTACCTGGTGAAACCATTTAACCTGGAAGAGCTGATCCTTAGGGTAGGTATTTTGGTAAAACGCAGCATGAAAGCAGACGATTTGAAAGAGTTGAACTCTTATAAGATTGGCGATAAAACCATTTACTTCAACTCATTTGAATTAAAACAGGATGATGGTGTAATCGTTCCTTTAACAAAAAAGGAAACCATGCTGTTAAAATTACTTATTGAACGTAAAAACGAAGCCGTATCACGTGAGCAGATATTGGAAACAGTTTGGAACTACGATGTTTATCCATCTACAAGAACGATAGACAACTTTATCCTTACCTTCCGTAAGTACTTTGAACCAGATCAAAAGAACCCGGTTTACTTCCATTCTATAAGAGGCGTAGGTTATAAATTCACAGATATTCATTAATGTATAATGCCAAAGGCAGGTATGCCCTGATGGCGGTATTTGTTATCGCTGCCATTGTATGCCTTTTTTATAATCAGACGCAATTAGCTGCCTTCGGAGGCCTGCTGGCTGCGTTTGTTTTGTGGAGCCATTTTAAGCACAGTTCCATTGTGCTGGCTTCAAAATATTACCAGCGGGGAGATTACGAGAAAACTGAGCGCCTTTTAGCAGAGGTACCTAACCCAGATAGACTGGCAAAAAAGCGCCGTGGCTATTACGAGTTTATGCGGGCAAACATTGCGCTGAAAAAGAATGAGTTCGATGTGGCCGAACACCATTTCCAAATAGCAAGTCGCTTTCCATTAGGAGGCACCAATGATAAAGCCTTTGTGATGATACACCTGGCCAACCTCGCCCTGCGCAAAAAAGACAAGGCAAGAAGTATGGCCTATATTACCCGTGCAAAGGAACTGGCCGTTACGCCCAAAGCAAAAGATATAATTAGTAAAATAGAGAAAGAAGCGAACAGCTTATAAAACCAATTGATTTAGATGAACACGTTATTTTTAGATGCAGCATTTTCAAAACTTACAGATCGTCCGCCGGTATGGATGATGAGACAAGCCGGGCGTTTTATGCCAGAATACTGGGAAATAAAGAATAAATATTCTTTCCTTGAAATGTGCAAAACACCAGAAATAGCTGCAGATGTAACCATGTTACCTGTAGATCTTTTAGGTATTGATGCCGCTATTTTATTTTGCGATATCCTGGTAACAGGAGAGGCTATGGGCGGACAACTCAGTTTTACCCAAGGCGTTGGTCCTAAGTTTGCCAATCCGGTACGGAGTTTAGCAGACGTTGAAGCATTAGAAGTAGACGTGCTGGACAAGTTGCAATATGTTGCTGATGCGATTAAAGTAATTCAGCAAAGACTAAACGGCAGCATCCCATTAATCGGCTTTGCCGGTGCACCATTTACCGTAATGAGTTACCTGGTAGAAGGCGGCTCTTCTAAAGATTTTAAAACAACCAAGCTCCTGATCCATAACCATCCGGAAATTGCACACAAGCTTTTGGCGAAGATTGCAAAAGTAACGGCTGATTATTTAAACCTTCAAATTGCTGCGGGCGTTAATGCGGTGCAGATCTTTGATAGCTGGGCCTTAGCCTTATCATGGAACGACTATAACGAATTCTCTCATCGCTATATCCAGGAAATTATTGCCAACCTGAACAGGAAAGACATTCCCGTAATTTCTTTCTGTAAAGGCAGTTCGGTATTTGCGCCAATGATGGCAGAGGCGAAGCCAGATGTAATTTCCGTAGACTGGAATGCAGACTTATTAAACATCAAAAACGCATTACCTATGGGTATTGCCGTACAAGGTAACCTTGATCCGCATATCCTGTATGCCGATAAGCCGGTCATCAAAAAAGAGATTTACCGTTTATTTGAGCGCATGCGCGGAACAGAGGGATTTATCTTTAACCTTGGTCACGGTATTATGCCAGATATCCCTTTTGATCACGTAAAATACGCGATAGAAGTGGTAAAAGAATTCAAATACTAATATGGGTCAATACTATTATTACGTCCTTGCTGTTCATATTATCTTTGTGGTAAGCTGGATGGCAGGTTTGTTTTATAGTGTTAGGCTTTTCATATACCATACCGAGGCTAATGACCGGCCAGAACTGGAACGTAATATTCTTCAAAAAGAATACGAAAAGATAGAAGCCAAGCTTTGGAATATCATTACCACACCTGCCATGGTACTTACCGTACTGGCAGGTGCAACAATGGTTTACATGAGGCAGGACCTGCTTAGCACCCCTTGGTTCCATGTTAAGTTAGGCTTTGTTATTTTGCTGCTCATCTACCATTTCATTTGTCAGCACATTATGAAGCAGTTAAAGCTGGGTAAATTCAAGCACAGCTCCTTTCAATTACGCCTGTGGAACGAAGTAGCCACCATTCTGCTCGTAGCCATTGTATTTACCGTAGTACTTAAAAGTGCGGTAGACTGGATTTATGGCCTCATCGGGCTCATCCTGTTCTCTATTGTCATTATGTTTGCCGTTAAATGGTACAAACATTACCGTAAAAAGTACGGTCAGTAATTTTTTTATTCCCCATGCAACCTTTCCTGTAGTTACTTCATCTACCCTATACCAAACACACAATGAAGTTGATTAAGCAAAACATAGATGATTTACTGGAGGGCTGCAAAGCTGGCAACCGGAAGATGCAGGAGGCGCTCTATGCGCATACCTCATCCAAGATGATGGCCGTTTGTATGCGCTACGCTAAAGACAGGATGGAGGCCGAAGACGTACTGCAAATGGGGTATATTAAGGTATTCCAAAAAGTTAAAGACTACCGTGGGGACGGTGCCTTTGAAGGATGGATAAGAAGAATAATGGTAAATACGGCGATAGAAAGTTACCGCAAAAACCTGAGGAGCATGAATGTGGTGCCGGTAGAGGATGCTTACGAGCAACCAAGCACTGGATTTGATTTTAGCAGATTGGGCATGCAGGATTTGATGAAACTGATCCAAAACCTTGCAGATGGTTACAGAATGGTATTTAACATGTATGCCATAGAAGGCTATTCCCATAAGGAGATTGCCGAAACATTGGGCATTTCAGAGGGCGCAAGTAAATCGCAATTGTCGCGGGCAAGGGCAATATTAAAAGAACAAGTAATAAAGATGGAGGGCATTAAATATGGCACATATGCAGGATAAGGAATTTGATCAGTTATTTAAAGATCAGTTTGCCGAGGCGGAGATTACACCATCAGCAAACCTATGGGGAAAGATTGAGCAGGAGTTAGGGCCCAAAAAGAGGACGATATTACCGGCATACTGGATGGCTGCTGCAGTCGCGATAATTGCAGTAACGGTTGGCTTGCTTATCCCGAAGACGGAGAAGATCCAGTTGAGGGGATCGACAGATTTTGTAGCCAGCACTATGGCAGCTACAGACAACGCACCAAAAGCAGAAATAAGAGAAAAAACAGCGGTAAAAGAAGTTTCCTCATCAGAAGAGAAAAGTACACCATTGGTTATCGCCCCGCGCCTGACAGCAGAGGATGTTAAAAAAGATTTTGCAATGTTGCAACCAATTGCTGCCGAATCTCATCCTGTTCATATAAACGCTGCAGTAGCGAACACCACCTTGGCTAAAGTAGTTGAGCCGGTTGCTCCGGTAAACGAAACCATGATGGCAAATGCAGCTGTTGAGGAAAGTACAAATACCGTAACAGAAGTAGAGCAGCCAGAACGCAGGGGAATAAGAAATGTTGGCGACCTGGTAAATATAGTAGTTAACAAAGTAGATAAAAGAGAAAAGAAATTGATCCAGTTTAACACAGATGAAGACGATAACTCTTCTTTGATCGCAATAAACATTGGATTCCTTAAGATTAATAAAAGAGAAAAATAGTATAAACCACACAACAATGAAACATCTAATACTTTCAGCACTATTGGTAAGCGGACTTGCCTGTGCTACAATTGAGCACGCTGTTGCGCAACAAGACAGTGTTACTACCGTAACTACCACCACAGTTACCACTAAAAAGAAAACCACAAAGTTCAGCGTGAAACTAGGCATCGGAGATGACAATGAGCGGGTAAAAAGAGACAGCACCAAGCTGGCAGAATCCAATAAGGGCAGGTTTATAGGCGGCATTACCTTTACCAGATTTGACCTGGGCTTTTCAAAACTAATTGATAACGGCAACTTTACTTTGTCGCCCACCAATAGTTTTCTGGATTACAAAGCCAGCAAAACAAGTACCGTATCATTTGATGTATTACAAATGGGGTATCGCTTTAACAGTAACTTTAAGGTCTATTTAGCTGGTGGTTTCGACTGGACATTGATCCGTCTTAAAAATGACATCACCATGAAAGCAAACAGTCCCGTTCTGGCTTATGATACAGAAACCATTCATTTTTCTAAGAACAGATTTTCCAGCAGCTATGTGCACATTCCATTAAACTTTGAGTTGCGCACCAAAGAGGGTGATAACGGCAAACGCTTCTACTTTGTAATTGGACCAGAAGTAGCCTTCCTTTTAAATGGCAAGGTGAAGCAGATCAGTGAGGAAAAAGGTAAACAAAAATTTAAGGACGACTATAACTTTGAGCCCTTTCGTTACGGCGGTACCGTTAGAATTGGTTATGGTGGTTTGGGTATCTTTACCAAGTACTATGCGAATGACATGTTTGCAAGCGCCCCTCAAAAGGGCTTAAAGAACCTATCCTTTGGAATTACATTAGGGCTTAACTAGTTGATGAGGTAATGAATGGATTAATTCTTTAGGCTGACGATTCGCATAAAATAAACACACAACACACACAAATAAAACCAGAAGTAAGGCCGTTTCAGAAATGAAGGGGCCTTTTCTTTTGGGATAATTTTGGGCTGGTAAAGACCAACTTCTACACTAAAACCATACAAAGACCATACTTCTACCATATTTGTACACAAAACAAGTACTTTTAGTGTAGAAGTATGGTCTTTGTATCGAAGAAGTTCCGAAGGAGTTTACAAACAGGTGGCTACTAGTTGTTGCCACTCTTGTACCAAAGAAACAGATGGTCTGGTTTTTCCTGCCCTTCGATACCAATAATCGGCATTCCAGGTGTCACCCTCTTTTCGGTGCAGATAAGCGTGGACGTTTGCAGAAGCTGCATCATTAAGCTGATCAATAATGTCATGAGCAGATTGCCAGTCTCCCAATCCATCGTACCATAGGGCTTGTAAATGAGGTGGCAGATCAGGTAAATCCTTATCTTCAATTGATTTTAGGAATGCTTCCATGTTCATAACTGCGCTTTATTTAGCGTTACCTCTTATCATCACCACTTTAGATGCAGCTATATTTTCTTTTGATCGTGTTAGTATATTAATAACCGTCAGTTTCTGATCACCAAAATTTAAGTGAACATCATCAGCATCAATTACATTGATTGCTAAAATGTAATTCTCTTCAATTTGCACATTCACGTCATGCACAATTTTGCCATCTATTGAATATAATGCGGTTTTTGAAGCATTTTTCACGTATTTTTCTTTGATCTGCTCAGGCGATAAAAAAGTAATGTTTTGTTCCTTTGTGGTGATGTATACCTCTCCAGATGGAGTTTCATTTTTGACAATAATTGAGCTAATTTCCAATTGATTTACAATTGGAAAATGCTTACCTATTAAAACACCATTTAAATAAAATGCAGGAGAACTATTTACCTTGATATCTTTCTGATTTGAATAACTAACTTTAATACTGTCCGTTTTAGATTGTGCCAATGTGGTTAAAGAAAAAAATGTTACACTGGCAAGGCAGGTAAGAAGGGTTTTTGTTTTCATGTTAAGCGCTGTATGATTGTTAACATAAATATAGTCTAATTATTCTTATAAAATCAAACGGATATAATGAGCCAAAAATCCAACAATCGTTATTTTGCAAAATCTGGTCAACAAGATTACAGACTTGGAACTTTAGTGATATCATCCGTAATGTTCATAGTTATTTTAGCCTTATGCGCTTATTCCAGTAATAAATTTATTGGAATGTCTTTGGCTTTAATATGCATATATAAAATGACGTATTCATTTTATATGTTGTGTAAGCGTAGCTAGTTTGATGATGCAAAATATGCAAAGGATGATGATTTGAAAGCAGTGCAAAATGAATACGGTCTCTCATGAATATTACCCCTACCAAATTTCATAAATTTTAAACAAAATCCTGTAAACGGCAGCATGAACACTGGTGTAGATTTGTATGGTAAATAAAATAACAATGCAAACAGCTATACAAACACTTATTTTTCCGGTTACCGGCATGACTTGCGCTGGCTGCGCAGCCAGCGTAGAATCCATGATTGGCGCACAAAAAGGCGTTGATAAAGCAGAAGTGAATTATGCCAGCCAGTCCGTTAAAGTTGCCTTTCACCCTGATCTGATACAACCTGCGATGTTCCAAAAAGCAGTACAGTCTGTAGGGTATGACCTGATCTTAGATACGGAGAACGGAAAAGCATTACAAGAGGAGGTTCAGCATAGCAATTACCAGTTATTGAAAACTAAAATTACCTGGGCCAGTATTTTGACGATACCAGTGGTGCTGATCGGTATGTTCTGGATGGATTTACCCTATGCCAATTACATAATGATGGCCTTAACAGCTCCGGTCTTATTTTTATTTGGCCGTAATTTCTTTATCGGCGCCTGGAAACAGGCCGGTCATGGAAAGGCTAATATGGATACGCTTGTCGCGCTGTCTACAGGTATCGCCTTTTTATTCAGTGTTTTTAATACGGTGGATCCTGGCTTTTGGCACGGCAGGGGTTTGCATCCGCATGTTTATTTCGAGGCCGCTGCGGTGGTGATCGTTTTTATTATGCTTGGGAAATTGCTGGAAGAACGGGCTAAATCAAATACTTCTTCTGCAATCAAAAAACTGATCGGCTTGCAACCTAAAACAGTGCAGTTAATTAATACTGAAGGCGAAAAGGAGACTGCTATATCAGATGTTCAGATCGGCGATAAAATTTTGGTGCGTTCTGGTGAAAAGATCCCGGTTGACGGTATCCTTTACGAAGGTAATTCGTACGTTGACGAAAGTATGATCTCAGGTGAACCGGTCGCCATAGAAAAAAAAGCAGGCAGTTCCGTTTTTGCAGGCACCATCAATCAAAAGGGCAGTTTTCGTTTTACGGCTGAGAAAGTTGGCGGTGGTACATTGCTGGCACAGATCATCCAAATGGTTCAGGATGCTCAGGGTTCAAAAGCGCCTGTGCAAAAACTGGTAGATAAAATAGCTGGCATATTTGTGCCAATGGTTATGGGTATCGCAATCCTGACGTTTGCGATCTGGCAAATATTCGGTGGCCAATACGCTTTTACACAGGGTCTACTTGCAATGGTGACTGTTTTGGTAATTGCCTGCCCATGTGCTTTAGGTTTGGCAACACCGACCGCTATTATGGTGGGCATGGGTAAAGGTGCTGAAAACGGTATCCTGATCAAAGACGCGGAAGCCCTGGAATTAGGGTATAAAGTGAACGCCGTTATCTTAGATAAAACAGGTACGATTACAGAAGGTAAACCTGTGGTGACTGACTTCTTCTGGTCAGAGCGTATCACAGACAAAGACACTTTGAAAGCAATATTCGCTGAAATAGAAAAGCGATCTGAACACCCCTTGGCCAACGCGATCACTGCCTATCTTCAAAAGGATAAACTTAGTGATTTAATTATCTCTGGCTTTGAAAGTTTAACGGGGCAGGGAGTGGAGGCTTATTATCAAGGGAATCTTTACCAGGCAGGGAGTCATAAATTAGTTGATGAAAGGAAGTTAGTTATACCTGCTGACTTGCAAACCCATATTACGGAATTACTGGCAAAAGCCAAAACGGTGATTTATTTTGGTAACCAACTATCAGTGCTGGCTATTGTGGCCATTACTGATCGTATTAAAGAAAACTCAGCTAAGGCTATAGAGGTATTGAAAATCCAGGGTATTGAAGTTTACATGCTCACCGGGGACAATACTGTAACAGCCGCTGCTATCGCCAAACAAGCAGGAATAGACCATTATCTTGCGGACGTATTGCCATCTGGGAAAGCGGATTTTGTAAAAGCATTACAAGCAAAAGGTAAAACGGTTGCCATGATAGGTGATGGCATTAACGATAGCCAGGCGTTGGCCCAGGCAGATGTTTCAATCGCAATGGGTAAAGGTTCTGACATTGCAATGGATGTGGCAAAGATCACTTTAGTTTCTTCTGATTTATTGCAGGTGCCCAAAGCATTAAAGCTTTCTAAACTAACAGTTCAAACCATTAGGCAAAACCTTTTCTGGGCATTTATTTATAACCTGATCGGTATTCCTTTGGCAGCCGGAATCCTTTATCCTTTCAATGGTTTTTTATTAAACCCGATGATCGCAGGAGCAGCGATGGCACTAAGTTCTGTATCGGTTGTCAGTAACAGCCTGCGGTTGAAACTCGCAAAACTCAATTAACACATTTAAATAATTTAAAAATAGAAATCATGGAAACATTAAAATTCAAAACAAATATCAATTGTGGAGGCTGTATAGCCAATGTTACTCCAGTGTTAGATACCTTAAAAGGTGTTAAACAATGGAAAGTAGATACTGCTACCCCAGATAAGGTTCTCTCTATTGAAGCTGAAGACGGCCTTACTTCTGTGGATGTGATAGATGCGATTAAAAGCAAGGGCTTTAACGCATTGGAAATTTAAGCTAAAACAACAAAGCCTGCATTGCAGGCTTTGTTGTTTTAGCTTAAATGAATGGTTACATTTTCATGTGCACTGTCTTCTTCTTATGTTTCATTTTCATGGTCTTGATCACTTTACCATCCATGTCAACACAATAGCCGTTTTTCATCATCATGGTTTTGCCGTCTTTCATTTTAACCATGCCGCTAGACATCACCATAGTTCCGTTCTTCATGGTCATGTCTTTATCCATGGACATCATTTTCCCGTCTTTCATCATCATCATTTTCCCGTCTTTCATCATGCAGCCGTCTTTCATTTTCATATTGTTTGTTTGTGCCATAGCACTAAAACTTAAAACAACAGCAGTTAGGGCAATCAATACTTTTTTCATCTTTAGTTAGGTTTTATTATAATACAAACTGAACCGATTAAAGTTTCGATTATAATTTATAAATTTTTAATTATCAATGTTTTATGCCATTTCAAAACAGCTACTTCAATAATGATTAATATCATCTTATACCCTGACTGTAGTCATTCCCGATCCGTTATACTAAGGATACCTTTATTAAAACATATTACTTAAAAAATAAAATCATGATGTATAACAACGGCTTTTGGGGAATGAACATGATTTGGTGGTTCCTTTGGTTCGTAATGATATTTTGGATCTTCGCCACACCATATGATATTCCAGGACAACGGAGAAGGAAAAACTCCCCACTTGATCTTTTGCAAAAACGTTTTGCTTCGGGCGAGATCACAAAAGAGGAATATCAGGATCACAAGAAAATTCTGGAAAATGATTCACTAACTCATTAAAATTTTTAAATCATGAAAAAAATTAGCCTGTTATCTATTTTAATATTAACGGTTTGCACACTATTCTCCGTTAATGCATTTGCCCAAAAGGCAAAGGATTCAACAAAGTATACGTTTATTTCGATTGATGGTAAAGGAGGCATCCACGACCACGCCGGCACCAAATTGGGTTATATTACCAAAGACGATATAGTTAAGAACAATAACGGTAAAACGCTTTATTTTATTGACAAGAACGGTAACGTAATTGACGCAAAAGGCAACAAACTAGGGATGGCAAAAAAGAACGGTGATTATATCAATAATGATGGCATAACCGTACTCCAGCTCAAAAATGCTGATGAGGAAAAATGCGCCATCTTTGACCCAGCAGGACATAGCTGGGGAAATATTCATAAAAATTACAAACTGCACTCCTGTGCCGCGCATTGCTTTTTCTTGCAACAAGTAAAAGATAAAGCCGCAAAAGCAAATTAGACAGACTTCTTCTTTATTCAAAAGAACAAAGACATGGCAAAAATTACTATTACTATCGATACTGAGGATAAGGAACCCAAGATTATCACTAAAACTGATGATGACGATGTCTCAAAAGCGGAAACTTCAACAAAGGAATCCTCTAAAGAGGATAAGAACGAAAGTGACCCTAAGAATGAAGATGCTGCTGAAGATGAATCTTCAAAAAAGGACGATGCAACAACAAGCACGCCTGAAGGGGAGCCCAGCAAAATAAACGAACAGGAAACTAATCCTTCTGAAAAAGAAACACCTAAAGAAGAACACAAGGAAGATGCGTCTCCGGAAGAATCTCTTAAGGAAGAAACGTCTAAGAAAGATGAATCTAAAATGGATATGTCTGAAGAGGAACACTCTAAAATGAGTCATAATGATGGTGGAGATATACCTATGGGAATGGAAGGTCATGATCATCACAAAATGATGATAGTAGATTTTAAAAAACGGTTTTGGGTTTGTTTAGTTATAACGGTCCCATTGCTCGTTTTTTCGCCTATGATACAAATGTTTTTCCACTATGAATTAATACTTCCTGGAAATAAATATATCCTGTTAGCACTTTCTTCCTTCGTGTATTTCTGGGGCGGCTGGCCTTTTTTGAAAGGCTTTTGGGGTGAGATAAAGAAAGGTGCCCCCGGCATGATGACCTTGATATCTATGGCGATTAGTGTAGCTTATTTTTATAGTGCTGCAACGGTTTTAGGCTTGAAAGGTGTAGACTTTTTTTGGGAATTGGCTACCCTTATCGTGATTATGTTATTGGGTCACTGGATTGAAATGAAATCTGTATTAGGTGCATCAAAGGCACTGCAATTATTAGTGAGTATGATGCCTGCAGAAGCACACCGCGTAAAGGGAGATGGACAAGTTGAGGATGTGAAGCTAGAAGTATTAGCTTTGAATGATGTAATCCTGATAAAACCTGGTGAAAAAGTACCGGCCGATGGTATCATTGTAGAAGGAAGTAGTTATTTAAACGAATCGATGCTTACCGGTGAATCTAAACCAGTAAAAAAAGAGGTGGAAAACAAGGTAATTGGAGGATCGGTTAATGGCAACGGTTCTCTAAAAATTAAAGTGGAGCATACTGGAAAAGATAGTTACCTCAATAAGGTAATAACACTGGTTTCTGAAGCCCAAAAGTCAAAATCGGCCATGCAAAATCTTTCTGACCGTGCCGCTAAATGGCTTACGTACGGGGCATTAGTAGTTGGTTTTGGAACCTTAGTTACGTGGCTTATTTTAGGTTTCCCTTTCGTATTCGCATTAGAGCGTATGGTAACCGTAATGGTTATTGCATGTCCACATGCGCTCGGTCTTGCCATACCTTTAGTTGTTGCCATATCTACTGCAGTATCAGCACAAAATGGCTTATTGATTAGAAATCGTACAGCGTTTGAAGAATCCAGAAAAATCACTACCATCTTGTTTGATAAAACAGGCACATTAACCAAAGGTGATTTTGGGGTTACCCGAATTGTATCGCTTAATAAAATGTCAGAAGATGAATTACTAAGCTTGTCTGGCGCATTGGAACAAAGTTCAGAACACCCTATTGCTATCGGTATTCTTAGCAAAGCGAAAGAGAAAAAGGTTACCATTCCCAAATTGGAGAAGTTTAACGCAATAACAGGAAAAGGTGTTGAAGCTACTGTAGAAGGTAAGAATATAAAAGTAGTAAGTCCGGGTTATCTTAAAGATAAAAACATTGAGGTTCCTTCGGATGCCTATAGCAGCGAAGCCGAAACTGTTGTGTTTATTATTGTTGATGAAAAACTTGCTGGTTATATTGCTTTGGCAGATGAGATAAGACCAGAAAGTGCGGAAGCCATTAAAGTGTTTAAAAATAATAAGATCAAGGTACTGATGGCAACCGGTGATAATGAAAAAGTTGCCAAAGCTGTTAGTGACAAGTTAAATTTAGATGGCTATTTTGCTGAAGTACTTCCTGATCAAAAAGTAAAAATCGTTAAAGATTTGCAAAGCAAGGGTGAATTTGTCGTCATGACAGGTGATGGAGTAAATGATGCACCAGCCCTCGCTCAATCTGATGTAGGTATAGCCGTAGGTTCCGGCACTGATATAGCCGCCGAAACGGCAGATATTATTTTGGTTAACAGCAATCCAAAAGACATTGCAAATCTCATTCTTTTTGGGAAAGCTACTTATAATAAAATGATACAAAATTTGGTATGGGCAACAGCCTATAATCTGTTTACTATACCATTGGCTGCAGGGGTTTTGTACAAAGCTGGGTTTGTACTCGGCCCTGCGGCGGGAGCGGTTTTTATGAGTTTAAGTACTGTAATTGTTGCAGTAAATGCGCAATTGTTAAGAAAGAGGATTGGTAACACCAAATAAAGTACCTTTTGAACTAGCCGGGAGGATTTAGCTCCGATTTTCTAATTATATAAAAATCAAACAAAATTCTATAAAAATAGTAATTAAAGAATATCCTACATTTGTAGTATCCATGAAGAAATCGGCAGTTTTAAGTATAGCGGCATTTTACCTGTTACTCACAACAGGGATGTTCGTCTGTATCGTACACTGTGCCGGTGAGTATTTTTTTCAGCCGAAAATGGTCATGCATAATGATCGTGAAGCGCATGGGGATGATAAGCACAAGCAATGCGATGATAAAGGCTGTGGATGCTGCGATAAACATGATAATTATGTTGTTAAGGAGAACATTCTGCCGGCTCCTGACTTTCAAGCACCACAAATTGCAGTACTTAACCAACATCATTTTTTCTTAAGCCCCTTAAAGCACTATCCCAAAGTTACCCATCTGGCCCGGCATGAAAGTCACGCTCCTCCCAATCTCTCTGGTAAATCCATCGTTATAAAATTCCGTTCTATTCTTATTTGATTTAAGCAGCCCCTGCAATTTCTGCAGTATGGCATTCTTTTGTTTAGATTTTAACAATCGCTTGAATTAATTTACATGATACTTCATATTAAAAATATGGTTTGCGACCGTTGCATTATGGTCGTCCGCCAGCAATTAGAGAATTTACATTTCCGGATAACAAATATTGTTTTGGGTAGGGCAACCATTGAGCCTGATCCTGACGAACAGACTTTGCTTGAAATTGCTTCTTCTTTAAAACTGATGGGCTTTGAACTGATCGACAGCGAAAAGCAACAGATCGTTGAAAGTATCAAGAACATGGTTATTCAGCAAGTTCATTATACGGACTTGTCAAAAAGCCACGTCAACTTTTCAGACCTGCTATCTTCCCAGCTTTTTAAAGACTATGCTTACTTAAGCCGTTTGTTTTCTGAATATGAAGACATCACTATCGAGAAATTTATTATCCAGCGAAAAGTTGAAAAGGTAAAGGAACTGCTTGAATACGGACAAGCCAATCTCAACGAGATCGCTTATCAAATGGGGTATAGCAGCAGTGCGCATTTATCAGCACAGTTTAAAAATGTGACTGCCCTAACACCCAGCCAGTACAAAACCAATGAAAAAAACGAACGCAAACCATTAGACAAAATTTAATCCATAAATATTATGAAAACCTTAAAAACTGTTTTATTATCCATGACCTTTTTATTTGCATTTGGTGCAACCAAAGCGCAGGACGCAGCAGCAACCACTTCTGTTAATAACGTCATAAATGCCTATTTGGGTGTTAAAAATGCCCTGATTGCTAGTAATAATGAAACTACAAGAAGCAAAGCTAAAGAACTGCTGAATATGATCAGCGCAGTACCGGCTGATAAATTAACGGCAGCGCAAAAAAAGACTTGGGCAGCTTATACTGATAAGTTGAAATTTGACAGCAGGCACATCAGTGAATCTGCAGCGATCGATTCTCAAAGGGAGCATTTCGCAATTCTTTCTAAAAATATGTTTGAACTGGTTAAAGGTTTAAAGCTGAATGCCACTACCCTGTACGAGCAATATTGCCCGATGAAAAAGGCGACCTGGTTAAGTGAAACGATGGCTATTAAGAATCCTTACTACGGCAGCCAAATGTTAACCTGTGGTAAGACTACCGAAACCCTAAATAAGTAATTTAAAATAAATCAAATTTATTAAATCATGAAAAATATAATTATAGTATTCACATTGGCTATCGCATCATTCTCGATCATCGCCTGTAATAACACCAGTAAATCAAACAATGCAAATACCGACACTGCAGAAAAGAAAAATCCTTCTTCAGTTACATCAGGTATGGTGACAGCAAAACATGACATGGATTCAAAAACATTAACCGCTGTTAACGGTCTTGTCAGTAATTACCTGCAAATAAAGAATGCCCTTACCAAAGATAATAGTAAAGACGCAGCAGCAGCGGGAAAGGCCATGTCGGATGGTTTTACAAATTTTGACAAGTCAACTTTAACCGCCGCGCAAAAGAAATCATTTGAGGATATTGCTGATGACGCTAAGGAAATGGCCGAACACGTTGGAATGAGCGCAGATAAACTACCACATCAGCGTGAGCACTTCGATATGCTTAGCGAGGATATGTATGATCTGGTCAAAGCCTTCGGTGTGAGCCAGCCACTTTTTGTAGATCATTGTCCAATGTACAATGATAAAAAAGGTGCGATTTGGTTAAGTGAAACCAAAGAGATCAAAAATCCTTATATGGGTTCCAGCATGTCTACCTGCGGTACCGTGAAAGAAGAATTAAAATAAAGCATGAATTACACAATTATTCATACCCCGTAGTTATAATGAAAAAAATAATGATACTTGTGCTATTGCTCTCGATGAGGCAATTTGTATTCGCGCAAGAAAATATGCAGAACATGAAAGGTATGCAGAAGCC
>NZ_JBSRZD010000014.1:0-60870 GCF_054057295.1 Pedobacter sp. UYP24 | reverse complement strand
TTATAATTGTACATGAAAAGTGGCCCGTTGATTACCGTAATGACTGGCCCGCTATCATCCGTTTTCGCTGGCCCAGTATCACCGTTATAGACAATTAAGCCATTAATTGAACATAGTCCTTTATTATCCTGGGGTTTAAGCATTGCTAGTATTGCTGGTCTTTCCATGGTTATCGGCTTTATCGAGATTCTATCTGGTGTATTAATAGCTTGCCGTAGCTTTTCGTCAAAAGCATCACTATTAGGTAGTGCAATGGCTGTCATTACCTTTGTTATTACGCTTACATTCCTGCTTTCCACTCCTGGTATCATCCAGCCGGGTTATAACTTTCCGTTTATTTCTCCGCAACCGGGACAATTCTTATTAAAAGATATTGTCTTGCTCGGCGCAGCAATTTGGTCAACTGGAGAATCCCTACGTAGAGTTGGCAACATGGTCTAGTAACCGACCCCGACGATTTACCGTATCCTATTAATATCATTAATTAATGAGGGAACAGTATGCCCTGGCAAAAGCTTAATCGTAAAACTAAAATTAATAATTATAAATCTAGCTATCTAAAATTATGAGAAACAAATTTCTATTTATCGGGAGTATTGCCGCAGCGGCAACGTTTTCGATCATCAGTTGCAAAAAAAATAACGATGACAACAAAAACAAAGTTGCCGGTTATTTGTATACTACAACCAACGGTGAAAGCACCAATCAGGTGGTCAGGTTTTCAAGAATGAACGACGGATCGCTAACAGAGGAAAAAAGCTTCACCACCAATAGTAATGGAGGAGCCAATGTTGCGGCCGGCGGCGATGCTCATGGTGACTTTGATTCCCAGGGTGCGGTGCAGATCATAGGAAACTATTTATTGAACGTTAATGCAGGCGGCAATCAAGTATCGGTTTTTTCCCTTGATAGGAAAACGGGAAACATTACTTTAAAAAATAATATTAGTTCAGGCGGTACCCGGCCGGTGAGTATTGCTTACCTGAAAAAAGCAGGCAGTGCTGATGAATATTGGGTAGTTGTAGGAAACCAATGGAACAACCCCAATATACAAAAAGATGGTGCAAATATTCAGCGCTATCCTAACGATGCCTTTTACCAGCAGAACCTTACCTTGGCTGACGCAACTGATAATGAAAGGAATATCACCTTATTTACTTTTAGTACCACCACCGGTGCGCTTACTTTAGTTAAACAACTGGATAAATATGCACGACAAAATGGAGGGCCTACAACAGTAAGTTTTAGTGCCGATGGAACAAAACTGGCTGTAAGCACTTGGGGTATAGCACATTTTGATACGCAATTAACCTCGCTAACAGAGCAACGCCCAAGCAGGGTTTACGTATATAGTTTTAGCAATGGCGACGTTAGCGGGAAACGTTATTTTGAAGAAGCTGGTATTTCTGGCACCATTGGCTTTAATTGGGATAAGACAGGTAGCAGCAAATTGTACGTGTCAAATTTTAATCTGATACCTACAAAAAAAGATAATAGTATAACGGTTTTAAATGATAATGGCGCAGCGGTTAGCAAATCGGCCAATTTTAGCGCGACAAGCGCATCTGCTATCAATGAATCCTGCTGGACTGTTTTAAACAGCACTGGTGATAGACTATATGTTGCCAGTTTTCAAACTAATCTAGTTTCAGCTTTTAACATAAGTGCCGGGGCTTTAAGTTTTGGTTCATCGGAGGCTAGAACTGGTTTGGCGCCGCATGGCGATTCTAAGGAATTATGGCAATCTCCCAATAATAAATACCTATATAACCTTGGATCGTTCCAGTCGTTTTCAATAAATATTTTTGATGTAAGCGGTTCGGGTTTAAAATATCGCTCTCAAACTTTTTTAAGTACAACCGCTGCTGGAAAAGGTATTGCAGGCAAGTATAACTTTTTGGGTATGGCAGGTTTTGACCTGTAATAGAATTTTATTAGTATTTAACAAATGCTTATTTCAATTGTATTTTAGTGAAAGTGAATAAATACTGTAAGGAACCTATTAATGTGATATAACAGCTTTGATTTTGAGCCGATTAGTTTAGGGAGCCTCTTTTATTAGCGTGATGGCACTGTTCAGCGCGGATAAAAGGGACTCCTTATATTTAATAAAATTATCCTGGCGATCAGCTTCTTCACTCAGTTTCAGCAATCGTTTAACTACCTTAACTTGTTCCAATTCGTTTTGGTACAGTTCGGTAAATGTTTCTGGGTTTTTGTTTTTTAATATTCTAACAGCATGAGAATACTGCTCAAAAATATCTGTGATAACAGCAAGACTTTTATCATCGTAATTTGTTAAACCACTAACCTTTGTAGACAGCTTTTCAAGCTTTCCTCTTTCTTTTGCGTAACCCATATCTTCGCAAAGATACATTTTTTAGGCATTAGTTATTTCGGGGGCTATAAAATCGAACGCTAGTACATTTAAAGTAATTCAAAAAAGCGCTATCTTTTTTCTTATTTTACTTTAATGTCTTCACTATCAATCAGTTCTACCATATTTCCCATTTTTTTCTGGATCACACCAAAATGGTCAAGTTCACTAGTGCTGACTAGCGAAATTGCATCGCCATGCGAGTCTGCACGTCCGGTTCTCCCAATCCTATGTATATAATCCTTTGGGGAGCGAGGCAATTCGTAATTAATTACGAAAGGCAAGAAATTGATGTCAATACCCCTTGCCATCAAATCTGTCGCCACTAATACCCTAAGTTTGCCAGATTTAAAATGTGCTAATGATTCTGTTCTGGAACCCTGACTTTTTTTACTATGAATCGCTTTTGCATCGATGTTGTTTTTACGTAGTTTATTCACGATTGCTTCCACCTGATGCACGGAAGATGCAAATATCAACACCTGTTTCATATCATAATGATTGATCAGGTAGCGCAAAAATGGACCTTTCTTTTCGTCTGAAACAATATAGGCCACCTGTTTTATGAGGTCAAGCGAATATTCTTCAGCTTCAATTTTAATAACAATGGGCTCTTTTAACAGAAGCTGATGTATGTTTTGTATATCGTTGCTTAGCGTTGCTGAAAATAGAATATTTTGACGTGCTGGAGGGAGAAGACTTATAATTTTATCCATATCTTCTTTAAATCCTAAATTCAGCATTTTATCAGCCTCGTCTAATATTAAAGTTTCAATAGAAGACAAGTAAACTGCATTTGAATTAAGTAGTTCCAGTAATCTACCTGGTGTGGCCACAAGTACATTTACCCCTTGTAGGGCCATCATTTGCGGATTAATGGACACGCCGCCATATACAGCTAAGGTTTTAACGGGCTGCAAAAGATTTTTGCTAAAAGACTTGAAAACATCTTTTACTTGCTCTGCCAGTTCACGTGTGGGTACCAATACCAATACATTGGCATGTCTGTTTTTTACCAATAATGTTTGCTGCAAGTTCATTAAAATTGGCAAAACATAACCAGCAGTTTTACCAGAGCCCGTTTTAGCAATACCTAAAACATCACTTCTGTTTAAAATTGCCGGGATACACTGTTCTTGAATAGGGGTAGGAGTTGTAAAATTCTGATCAGTCAGGGTTTTTAATAAAACATCAGAAAGACCAAATGAACTAAAAGGCATGTTACTTTTTTTTTGTAAAAGTAAGTAAAAATTGAAAAGTTCTCATCAAGCTATTAGCGTAGCTTCTAATTGTTCTTAATTTTTGCTTAAATTCAACTTATAGAATGAAAAGAAAAATCCTCCTTTTGGTATTGTTACATTGCTCAGTATTGTGCTACGCACAAACCAAAATACCTGTAAAACTGAGCGCCAACCCAAAAGAGCTGTTGCAACGGATGACCCACAATCCTGCTTTTGTGGCAAATGCCAAAGGCGAAGATTTTTGCTGGAATGCCGCTTATGGGATGGGAGAATTTCTGGATAACTTTAAGCTGACCGCAGATGTTAAATGGCTGGATGCAGGGATTTCCAAGACC
Organism: Pedobacter sp. UYP24; assembly: GCF_054057295.1. Lineage (NCBI taxonomy): Bacteria > Pseudomonadati > Bacteroidota > Sphingobacteriia > Sphingobacteriales > Sphingobacteriaceae > Pedobacter > Pedobacter sp. UYP24. Next base: position 56,917 of record NZ_JBSRZD010000014.1, on the reverse strand, counting down.
GCACCCTCCATCATCATTAGCAAATCGTGGAAACCGGGTATCCTGCAAATTGACCTGTATTCTGTTAATAATTAATTGATCAGTACGCTTTTTAAGGGGAAAGTTGGCTTGCAGACCTTTATATTGGAGTGGGACGGTACCGATCCCGCAAAAAGAACAAAATATAAAGGGGACTACAAAATCCGATGGACCCAAGGTTCGGGATATCGTGAATTTCCAATTGTTGTAGATCTTTAATTTATGCTATCCGATAGAAGCTCCTTCCTTGAAAGCCTAAGAGTGGTTTTTTGAAAGCCCCAATGGCTTTTAATACGTCAATGAACTATTGCTGCCGACTATCACAGCTGGCAGGTTAAATTTAACTAGTCGACTAATTAAAAAATTGAAACCGGAATACTTGCCTGTTATTTTTTGCTGATCAGCGATGGCGGAGTGCGTTCCCGATGGTATAATTGTGGCTTATAAAAAGCTCGTTTTATTATAAATACAAATGTAAGAAAAATAGTTGGTATTTCCAAATAAAATATCGGATTTTTTTGAATTAAATACGCTGATTTACAGTCTGTTAATTATATTTTTTACTCATATGCAACGTCTCGATTTAAGCTTAGTTTTTACCGTTTTCTACCCCAATAATTAGTATCAAAATCAAGTAGTATCATATTCTTAACCGCTGATAAACTTCTTAACCACGTGGACCTGTGTTGTGGACGAATAAAGAATAGGAAGGGTTTTTAAATTGCGACGGAACAGCGGTAAAGCTGTGCATCTTCTGATAAAAATGATAGGGCCTTTGGAGTGGTTCCATTTTGCGTTAATTCGGGTTTTCTTCGCGGTTTAGTCGTGCTTTGTGCGACTGAAGGTACCTCAAATACGAAGAAACCACGACTAAACCACGTTTAAACCGCATACAATCCGAGAACGATGGCAAACCAATAGTACAGTTGATTTCCTGATATTTTCAATAGCACCTACATCGCTTGGAGGGCCTTTCGTGCAGGCTACTAGGTATCTTGTAGCACTAGAGGTACCCTTTTCCCCTCCAAAGTACCTATAAAGGTACTTTGAGTGCTACAATACCCCTATGTAAGTATTAGGGTAAATCAGCTATTCATTACTGGATTTTCTAAAATCTCCAGTTTAGCAAACTTGATTACCTCCACACTGGGGAAACCAAAGTCTTCTACTACCTTACCCAGAATCAAGTAGCATCCTGCACCCCTGAAAGGATAAACGGGCGTATTATTAGGGAAGTGTGTGGTGTCAAAGAAATTACCATTTACATCTACAAACGTTCCAAACCACATCTTCTTATTATTTTTGGTATGCACCGTCTTTTCGCAAACATATCGGCCTACCATCTTGACTTCTTTACTTACATGCCGGATCAGATCATCGGCTACCAAACCACCACGGTATTTAGTCTGCAACAAATCAAACATAGACAGCGACAAAGGAAAGCCTAATAATTCCAACTCATGGTAGGCATCTTCCAGTTTGGTGTTGATGAGTACAGGAAGCTGATAGGCCTTCGGTTTTAATTCAAATAGCTCAACTTCATTTGCCGGTTTTATCTTATTGCCAAGTAAGGTATGCACATCCCAAAGGAGTTCCTTTTTGCTCCTTCCGGTAAAGCGCATGGCGCCAAGTCTGATTAAAATAATAGCCTGTTCCAGGCCAATGCCTGTCCGTTTTACAAAATCTTCTAGTCCCAGGTAATCTCCATTTTGCCTGCGCTCCTTTGGAATCAGGTCTATCTGACTCCCTTCTAATCCCTGTATGCCGATCAAGCCCAGGTGGGCCAGCTTTCCGTGTATGGTAACCGCAGTTTCACTATGGTTTATGCAGGGCAGTTCTACATTAGCGCCTGCTTTTTGGAGTTCGTGTACATAAAGCCAGCGGCTATAAAACCCTCCATAATTGTTGAGCACGGCAACCATAAATTCCCTCGGGAAATAGGTCTTGAGGTATAAACTCTGGTAACTTTCTACTGCAAAACTTGCAGAATGCGCTTTACTAAAACTGTATCCTGCAAAAGAAGATACCTGTCGCCATACTTCATTTGTAATATCCACAGGTCTGCCTAGTATGCGGGCGCCCTCATGGAATTTCTCTACCAAACGGTCAAACTCCATTCTAGACCGGTATTTGCCACTCATGCCCCGCCTTAAAATGTCCGCATCGTTTCCATCCATACCACCATAATGAATACATATCTTAATCACATCTTCCTGGTATACCATTACCCCATAGGTTTCGTTGAGCTGCTCTTCCATTATCGGATGCAGGTATTGAACGGAATCTGGCTGATGGTAATTTTGGATATAGGTTTTCATCATACCCGATTGGGCCACACCCGGCCGGATGATAGAGGAGGCCGCAACAAGGGTAAGGTAATCGCTACAGGCCAGCTTAGTTAACAGTTGTCGCATTGCTGGCGACTCAATATAAAAGCAGCCGATGGTATTTCCGGTTTTCAGTTTGGCATTCAATACCGGGTCGTTTAAAAATGATTTTACATCGTGAACATCTATCTTGCGGCCCAGGTTTTGTCCTACCAGACGAGCGGCTTCTTTGATGTGCCCTATTCCACGCTGAGATAAAATGTCATACTTATCCAAACCAATCAGCTCGGCTTCATACATGTCCCATTGTACGGTGGGCATACCTTTTGGAGGCAAATCCAGGGCCGTATAATAAGTAATTGGTTCTTCTGATATCAGTACACCACCAGCATGAATAGAACGTTGGTTGGGCATGCTGGCCATCAGGTTTTGGAGGGCAAGGATTCTTTTGAACGTCGCATTTTCCCGGTTCTCCTCCCTGCGCGTCGGATCAGTAAAACCATCAATTTCTGTTTTGGGAAGTCCCATTACTTTGCCAATCTCCCGAATAATGGAGCGGTCTTTGAAAGTAGACATGGTGCCAAGCAACGCCGTATGCTCCCTGCCGTAACGCTTAAATATATAATCCTGCACGTCTTCCCGTTCATCCCAGCTAAAATCCAGGTCAAAATCGGGTGGAGATGATCGGGATTCATTCAGGAACCTTTCAAAATAAAGGTCCAGTGCTATGGGGTCTACATCGGTTATCCGCAGGCAATACGCCACCACACTATTGGCGCCAGAGCCGCGACCTACATGGTAATATCCCTGACCTGAAGCGTAACGAATGATGTCCCAGGTGATCAGAAAATAGGCGCAGAAGTCCAGCTTGTCAATAACTTTCAATTCGCTGTTAACCCGCTTTAAAGCTTCCCTATTGTCCTTACCGAAGCGTTGTACCATACCTTCCATGGCCAGTTTGGTTAGTAAAGCCTTATCGTCCTTTTTAGTTGCGCTAAAGGTTTTTTTGTTCAGCTTAATTTTGCCCTCAGGATAAGCCTCCATCGAACAGCTGTCCATTAGTTTGCGGGTGTTGTCCATCATGTACGCATACTTTCCAAACTTGCCTTCCAGCTGGCCGGCGCTCATAAATTGGTCGGTTGGTTTGCATTTATCTTCGTTTTCTACCAAGGTTAAAATCGTATTCAGATCAATGCCTCTCAGGTATTCATGCATCCGGTACTCCAGTTTGCCAGAGAAAACTACAGGCTGTAAAACGACAAATTTATCCTTTACGTTACCCAATTCCTTCCCATATAGCGAATGCAGCTGATCAAACCTGATTCCTATGTATTCGTTTTCTTGCAGTGTTTCGGTATAGCCATGTGTATAGATTACAAATGCCTGCTTAAAGGACCAGGGTTTATCCGGTAATTCTTTTTGCTCCAGGTTGTGCCAGCTTAAAAAATCGTTCAGTTCCTTCATCCCTTCTTTAGAACGGGCAATGCCGATGTACAGTAATTTCTTGTTTCGTCTAAACTCGATCCCTCCAATAGGTTTGATGCCCTTGGTACGGCATGCCCTGATAAATTCCATTACACCAGTGGAATTATTGATGTCTGTAAGTACCATTTGAGTAACTCCGGAATGGATGGCTTCATCAATCAGTTTTTTGATGGAAAGGGTGCCATAGCGCAGGCTATATTGAGAATGGACGTTCAGGTACATTAGCGGCTAACTGTCTAAATTCATAATTGATGCGCGCATCACGCTGTCAGGACCATAGCGCCGTCTGATTTTATCCATAGCCTGAACCAGGTTATACTGCGCTACGGATTCACTATACAAATCAATTTGCTCAAAACCACTTACCAAATTAGAGACCTTCACGCCAACCAGGCGCAGCGACATTCTTCGGGTATACAGCTGGGTAAATAGTTCCTTTGCTTTGTTGATGAATACATCATCTAAGGACGAATAGGGGATTGCTGCCTGTTTAGTCACGTCTTCGAAGTTGGAATAGCGTATCTGCACGGTGATGCAGGAGGCGAGTTTTTTTTTCTCCCGAAGTTCAAAAGCAATTTCGGTAATCTGGGCAATCATGATGTGCAGGATCATGTCTACATCAATAGAATCTGCTTTGAAGGTATTGGACCTGCCTATCGACTTTTGTTCCGTATAGGGGATGATGGGGGAGTTGTCTATACCTTTAGATTTTTCCAGTAGTGAAAGTCCGCTCTTCCCCAACAGCATACTCATTTGATCGGGGTGGATTTGTGAAAGGGTGAAGATCTTTTTGATCCCCATATCACTTAGCTTAATGAAGGTCTTTTCGCCGAGTCCTGGAATTTTACGTATGGAAAGGGGATTTAAAAATGGTTGAACTACACTGGCCTCCACGTTTTTTTCTCCGTTAGGTTTACATTCGTTGGTGGCCATCTTGCTTACCGTTTTATTAATGCTGAGGCCAAAGGAAATGGGTAGCCCTGTTTCCTTCATTACTGTTGCCCGAAGTTCATGTGCATATTTCTGGACCCCATAAAACCGGTCCATTCCAGTCATATCGATGTAGTGTTCATCGATACTCGCTTTCTCAATCAGCGGCACCCGTTCTTTCAGTATATCGGTGATCTCATGAGAGGCTTTGGAATACGCGTCCATGTTTCCCCTGATAAATATCGCATGTGGGCATAATTGTTTGGCCATACGCGAAGGCATAGCAGAGTGTACGCCATATTTTCTGGCCTCATAGCTGCAGGAGGCAACTACTCCCCGGTCGGACGTGCCGCCAATGATAACAGGTTTTCCGATCAGTGAGGGATCTTTTTTGACCTCCACCGAAACAAAGAATGCATCCTGATCCATATGAATGATTTGTTTTTCTGCTCCCACCAAATGTTAAACTTAGGTTATGGCAAATATATACTAAATATATTAGTATATAATCAGTGTGTAGCTAACAATTTTAGTTTATAAAACGCTTGGCAGATTACCAGATAATCAACAGTAGGTAAAAGGGTGTTGGATCAAACAATTTCCCGCGTCATTGGTTGTATTTGTAAGCAGTAAGTATCTTGTATTGATTGCTGTGTTTACAAAATTAAACGATAATAATCATGGCAAAGAAAAAAGAATTGACTGATAAAGAGGCCAAGGTAAAACACGTTCAAACAGTTAAAGCAACGATTAATGACGGGATGAATACACCCGTGCCCAGTCGCGGTGATACTTCTGTAAGATCTAAAAGTGAAGCGGCTATGTTTAAACAGGCGGAGAATCCATTGGGTGATCCTGATCAGGTTTAATATCTGTTGGCTAAATTACTTATTTTTCTGAAGTAAACGTTGCAGCTGGTAGGCCTTCCTTATTAAATAAAGTGGCTATTTTGGTGTCACCCCAAGCATACCTGACAAATAGCGGTTTGTTTATGGTGGGGCTGCTGACAATGATTTTATCGTTTACTATTTTTGCATCTGCTTTAACGTAAACGGAATCTTTTCCGGCAATTTCGAAATTTTCTAACCGATTAGCTGGGGCTATTAAACCACTTCCAATACCATTAAATTCGACAATTAATTTATTTCCAGCGAGAGTGACTTTTTTAAATACCGGACCAGAGGCTACCAAGTTTTTATCACCGTACTCATTCTTAAATGCAAAGCGTGCCAAACGCTCACCCACTTGTTGTTTGTAGGGGGGATGGGCAGTTTTAAAATAACCGATATCGAGCGTACTCACCATTCCAGTTTTAGGTAATTTCAAACCATAGTTCTGTGCATTCCGTAGTTTTTGCCCTTGTTCGTGCTGATCTGCAGCGTTATAAATATAAGGGGCTAACTGTACATAGTAAAACGGAAGTTCTTCGCCCCACTTGTTTCGCCAATCTTCAATTAAATTTGGGAAAAGACGTTTGTATTGTTGTGCTCTTCCAACATTTGATTCTCCCTGATACCAAATAATGCCTTTAATCCCATAGGGTATTAGTGGGTTAATCATCGCATTGAAAAGTACTGTTGGAGAATTGCTGTTAATTTTAGCTGCCTTTTGGTTTGAGGGATCCTGTTCATCTATTTTTGAATTAAAATCTCCAATTTTAGTCAAGTAGTTTTTACTTGTCCAGGCTTCAGCTGGTGTTCCACCAATAGAAGATTGGATAATACCAATTGGAACTTTTAGCTTTTTATGAAGTTGCACTGCGAAAAAATATGCGGTGGCGCTCAAATTTCCTGCTGTCTCACTTGATGAGGCTGTCCATTTACCGCCAACAGTGTCCAATGGTACTGTTGATACGCCAAAAGGAATTTTTAGGAAACGGATTGCCGGATAGTTTGCGTTTTTGATTTCCTGCAATGAATGGAAGATGGTATCGCCCGGTGGCCATCCTTTTAATGGGATGTCCATATTGGATTGGCCAGATGCCAACCAAACCTCACCAACCAACACATCTTTTATTTGAATGGTGCTATCATCGGTCTGAATACTGATTTGGTAAGGACCCCCTGCAGCCGGGGTTGCCAGCTTCAATTTCCATTTACCATCTACACCGGTAACTGTTGAAATTAACTTGCCCCAAGTGCCAGCTACCCGAACTTTTTGTCCCGGTGAAGCCCATCCCCATATATTTACTTTTGTTTTTTGCTGTAATACCATATGGTCAGAAAACAAGTTGGATACCTTTAGCTTTCTCGTTTGTGCGGGAGCTGAGCAATTGGCAGATAAACTAAGGGTTAAAATAAATAGGAAAAGGCAAGTTCTCATGGTTAAAAATTGAAGAGGTTTATTGGTTATTTGTTAACGGCAGCAATTTTACTTATTAGACTTGGATAAAACAATACAATAGCTAAATGTTGTTGCTTTAGCATATACTTTATAAGGCTCCAATGGCTGTGGACCACATCCGTTTGAGCCTACACCCAAAGTTTTATGGCCTATGCAGAGTACAGTTCCTTTACTTTTAGGTAGGTCAATTTTGTATTCTACGTTTTCCATCTCTTCATCACTGTATGGCAGTGCGGCAACTTGCATTACCGCATCAACTTGTTTAACAGATAAACCCAGCCCGTTGGCCGACTTTAGATTTGCCCAGCGCACATCTTCATGATTACCTTGCTCCATTGGTTTTTCATATCCTGTCATTTGTTTAATAACACTACTTGCATAATGTCCAACATCAAAACCGCTTTTGCGGTCGCTATAATTTTCCATTGGTCCACGACCCAGGTAGTCAAACTCATTTAAATCCTTATTCAGGAACATGCGAACTCCAATTCGCGCAAGTACTAATTTGGGATCGCTAAAATCAACGCTATTTTCTGACTTGATCTCACCTTTACCATTTATAGTATACATTACCTTATGATGTACAACGAAGTTTTCTTTACCTGTACCTGTTAAAGTTGCATTTATTTGTATCACATTAGGTGCTATTCTAACACCTTTAACGTCACTTGAAACCCAGCTTAATTCTTTCAAGCCATTCTTTTCCCAGTCTTTATAAGCCCACATGTCATCCTTTTGGTGGGGTGCACGCCATAGGTGTAGCATTGGCCCGCCCTCGGTTCCCAGCAGGTTTTTGCCGTCTTCTACTAAACGTGTGAAAGTCCCTTTGGTCTTATCGAAACCAATACTAAAATCGGTACCATTTATACTGATCTCGTTTGCAGACTCAATTAGTGCCAAGTTATCACCTTGTGTATTACTGCTTATGGCAGGTACGATTTTACCAAGCTCAAATTGCTGTTCGGCGATTTCAAATCCACGGGAGGCCCAAAGTTTATCCGTACTTAAATGAAATGACACGCGCACAAAATATTCAGCGCCTGGTTTTGGAGTTACCTTATAGGGAATTGTAATGTTCTCTTCCTGTCCAGGTGCGATTGATCCTACCGCTAAAGGTCCTGATGAAATAACCTTCCCATCTTCACTTAGTTCCCATCTGGCAGTAAAGCTATTTAAGTTGGTAAACTGGTAGCGATTTTTAACCGTAACTGTTTGGGCTTTTAAATCTTTTGCGTGGATACTGATCCACTGGTAAGCATGCTTAAGTTCTGGAAAGTGCGGTTTCGGCGACCTGTCTGAAAACACAACGCCTTTATGGATAAAGTACTTGTCGTTCGGATAATCACCAAAGCCTCCGCCATAAGCTATAATTGGATGTTTAGGATCCCGGTTATTGTATAGCCCCTGATCTTGCCATTCCCATATAGCGCCACCTAACAAAGCAGGATACTTGTCAAACAGTTCATTATAAATATCAACAGAACCCATGGAGTTGAACATAGCATGTGCATATTCACATAAGTAAAATGGCTTGGTGAGGGTGCTGTCTTTTGCGGCGTTTTCCAGGCTCCCGGTATTGGTATACATCTGGCTATCAATATCAGCAGGGTTCTTACCGTCGCCGGTGCCGAAGCCCTCATAATGCGTTGGCCTGTCGTCAATTTTCTTTATGGCAGTTAAGGCAGCCTTAAAATTTGTGCCACCCCTTCCATTTTCATTACCTAGAGACCAGATTACAACAGAAGGATGGTTTTTGAAATTTTCTACGTTGGCTACATTGCGCTCAATGATTGCAGCTTTAATGGTCGGTTCCTCATTAAACTGGTTCTGTTGCGCATGGCATTCAACATTTGCCTCGGCAACTAAATAAATGCCGTACTGATCGCACAATTCATACCATCTCGGATCATCAGAATAATGGCAGGTACGTACATGATTGCTATTGGTTTGCTTGATCAGTACAATGTCTTTTATCATTTCCTCTTCAGTAACCGCATGACCATCACTCGGCCAGTTCTCATGACGGTTTACGCCTTTCAGCTTAATTGGAACACCATTCACTAAAAATAATCTTCCTTTAATTTGAATCTCGCGAAATCCAGTGCGTGAGGAGAGTGTTTCTATTGTTTTAGCGCCATCTTTTATATTGATTACTGTGGTATATAATTTTGGTGTCTCCGCTGTCCATTTTTCTGGATTGGTTACATGAAAACTAGTATTAACCATCACTTCTTGACCAGGTTGCAATGCAGGAACAGCCTTCTTTACAGATGCTCCAGGAACTTTAACTGCTCCATTATAAAGTGTAACTTCAATTTGGCGGGCAGGGATGGCAATGTTGCCATAATTTTTTACTTTGGCAGATACCTTAAGTTCTGCATTTTTGTATTGATTGTCTAGTGTTGTTTTTATTGCATAATCACGGATGTGTTCCTTAGGAGCACTCCATAAGGTAACATTTCTGAAAATACCACTTAAACGCCACATATCTTGATTCTCAAGATAGCTGCCTGAGGTAAAACGGTATACTTCAACAGCCAACATATTCTTTCCGGGATGAACATATTTGGTCAGGTCAAATTCAGCAACATTACGACTATTGACACTGTAGCCAACTTTTTTTCCATTTACCCAAATGAAAAAGCCTGCATCCACACCATCAAAAGAAATGAAGATCTGGCGGCCTTTCCAATTTGCAGGCACGTCAAAATCACGACGATAACTTCCTACTGGATTTCTTTCATGTAGAGTAGTGTACTTTTTATCCTTAGGCGTGGTCATTACTCTTGGAAAATCGCTTTGAAAAATCAAGGTAAAGTTGCTATAATCAGGAGTTCCATACCCCATCACCTGAAAAGAGGAGGGTACTTTGATGTCATTCCATTTAGAAACATCATAAGAAGGTTTATAAAAATCCACAGGTCGTTTCTGTGGCCAGTCTACCCAATTGAATTTCCAGCTGCCATTTAAGCTGATAGCTAATGATGAAGCGCTACGGTTTGCTTTTAAAGCCTCAGCCAAATTACCATAGGGCATTAAGGTAGCATGATTAAGCTCCTTATTAATACCTATATTTTCTGGATTCTCAATCTCTATTGGCACAGATGCCGTATCAGATTTTGAAAACCGGTTTCCTTCATTATCTTGTGCTGTGGAGCTCATGTATTGAACTGAAAAGACGATAAAAGGTAATATAAATTTGAAAATGCCTTTGCTTAGTCGGATAGTACTCATAATTTGTTGCTGCGGTGAGTTATTGTTGTTGTTCTCTGAAAATTACTACTGTAAAGAACTATATTTATTTGTTGTCTAGATTGTCAATTCATACATTTTTAAAGACATCATGTACATTTTTATGATACAATAGTTTAATAAATCAACATATAAGAGCATTTTTGTTATGCAAATAACCAACCAGACAAATTTAGAGGAGCATCAAACGAGCTATCATATAATAGAGTGTTTCTTGTTTTAATAGAGATCAATTAACAATGGAAATAGAACAACCGAACCGGTTAATGAATATAAAACATATCAAATCTCTTTTGCTGATAGTAATTATTAACATGATCGTTGTCACGTCTGTTTTCAGCCAGTCTTACGCGTATCAATTCAATCACCTTACAGTAGACGAAGGCTTATCCCACACCGATGCAAATGATCTGGTCCAGGACAAATATGGTTATATTTGGATAGCAACCTATTTTGGACTCAATAGGTTTGATGGCTATGTAATAAAGAAGTATTATAACAACAACAATCCTTTAAAAAATGCTTTCAGAAATAGGATAAGGAATATATTTCCCGATAAAGATGGTAAAATATGGCTTTCAACGGAAGGTGGCTTACAATATTTCGATCCAGTATCAGAGCAATATATTGATCTTATTGAGCGCAGTAAAAGCAGTTTGTTAAGGCTGGGAAAAATTATAAAACCACCTGGAAAATTACTGTATGGTCTTCAGTCAGGAGCATTAAAACTGTACAAGATTGAAGGAAATACCATTCAACAGGAGCAACTGGATTTGCCAAAAGATGTGCGATTTTCAGATATGATTAATGATGGAGACAGCCTGATATACCTCTCCAGTAACAAAGGTATTTGGAGATTGGATACGAAGTTAAAATTTAGAAAAATATTAATAGAAGGGTTATCGGAAGAAGACTTTTTACTAATTTCTTTTGACCTTAAACAACATCTAATTACAACAACAAGAAACACAGCTTACCTATTGAATCAGCCACCAGGTTCACTTGGAAGTTTTTCAATTTACAAACGATATTCTGATCCAGATCTTCAGGCCGCCAGAAACATGATGCAAAATAAATCTGCAGATTATTGGATTGTGACTGGTAGGAATTTGATTAGGCTTGATAATAATTTCTCTTTTGTTCAGAAAATCAGTAATAACAGTTCTCCACGCAGTCTCAACTCAAATTCGCTTACGAAAGGAATAATTGATCGATCTGGCTGTCTTTGGGTAGGCACTTTCGGGGGCGGGGTCAATTACTGTGATCTCCATCAAAAGCTGTTTTATACCCTTAAAAATAATCCTGAAATTTCAAATTCTCTATCTGGTAATTATGTGCGCTCCATATTTGTAGATGGAAAAAATATATGGATTGGTACAACCGCAAATGGGTTGAACTTATATAATGTAGAAACAAAGAATTTTACTTTTTTCAATAGTTACAATACCCATTTAAAGTTAAAGTCAGATGATATTACCGCATTAACAAAAGATAATGACGATAATTTATGGATTGGTAGTAGCTCTGGTATAGAAATACTTAAAGCGAACAAGAAGGAATTATGGAAGCCTAAAGGGTATGATAAATTTCCGGATTTTATAATTGAAACGCTTGTTAAGGATTACTATGGCAACATTTGGTTTGGAAACCATGCCAACAAATTTGGAGTAATTTACAAAGACAAACAAAATACCTTTCAAGTAAAATATTATGGTGAAGGCTTTTTTATCTTCGCTGATAAAAATAAGCCTCAATTGTTTGTTTCCAGTACAAATGGTTTAAAGCGACTTGAAATCGACAACCAGGGAAATATTATAAAAAGTTTTGCGTATCGGGCATCTTCAAAACCAAATTCTTTAAGTTCAGACTATACCTATCCTATAAGTAAGCAAAATAATAGCACTTATTGGATAGGGACAATAGGAGGAGGGCTGAACCGGCTTTCTCTGCTTGAAAGCAGCAGGTATAGCATTAAAACTTTCAATGAGAACACCGATATTTTTAAAGATGTAGAAAGCCTTGAAATTGACGATCAAGGCAATATCTGGATGGGCGGAAATGGTTTGCAGTGTTTCAATGCGAGTACTGGAAAGTTAATTCAATATGATAAAAACGACGGTCTGCAGGGAAACAGCTTTAAAGTAGGCTCTTCTTTTAAAGGGGAAGATGGAAGACTATATTTTGGTGGAATTAATGGGCTTAACTACTTTCTTCCAAAAGAGATAAAGGCAAATGAAATTGAAGCCCGGCCTATACTTACGGATATATTGATTAATAATCAACCTCAAAACTATAACAATGGCAAGGCTATTGGCTATGGAACGGAATTGGATATTAATTACCTTCAGAACAACTTTATCATCTCCTTTTCAGCTATGCATTTTGCCAATCCTTTAAAATGCAGGTACCGCTATAAACTTGTTGGCTTTGATAACCAATGGAAGTTTACTGATGGAAAAAACCCCAGTGCAGCATACAGTAACCTGAATTTTAAACGGTATAAATTTATTGTTCAAGCCACCAATAGCGATGGAATATGGAGTAATAAACAAGCCGAAACCTCTATCATTATTACACCACCCTGGTGGAAGTCTGATTTTGCAAAAGTTGTTTATTTTCTGATATTTTTTACGGGTCTAGCGGCTGTCTATATTTTCCAGGCAAGATGGTTTCGATTGAAAAGAGAGATTGCTGTGCGAGAAGTGAATGAAAACAAGCGAGAAGAGATGCATAAACAAAAGGAAGAGCTTTCAGAACAGCAGCTGATGTTTTTCACCAATATATCCCACGAATTCCGTACACCGCTTACGCTGATTTTGGGTCCGTTGGAAAATTTGCTTCGTCAAAATAACAATGCAACATTAGACGATGCCTACCAACTCATGTTCAGGAATGCGAAAAGATTACTCAATCTAGTTAGTGAGCTCATGAACTTTAGAAAGGTAGCAGATCAAATTATAAAATTGCATGTCCAATCGGTCCCGATAAATCAATTCTGTGTGGATATTGCTGAAGAATTTGAAATTATGGCGTCAAATAAGAATATCAATTTTAAGTTAATTGACCATACATTTAATGAGTCAACACCGTTGTTAAATGGCTACTTTGACATCCAAATAGTAGAAAAAATTCTTTTTAATTTGTTAAGTAACTCATTTAAATATACGGAGGATGGAGGAGAAGTATCGCTAGAGGTATTCACAGAGATCAACAGCTTTAAACCCGCCTACATTACAGGCTTTCAATTGTTAAATGAGCACCATAGGTCAAATGAATACATCTATTTTTGTGTCTCTGATTCTGGAATTGGAATTTCAAATGAGTCTGTCCATAAAATTTTTGAAAGATACTATAGAATTAGTACAGAACACCTTGGTTCCGGTGTAGGACTTGCCTTAGTTAAAAGTCTGACTCAATTGCACAAAGGTGATATTTATGTGTACAGTGAAAAAAATAAAGGGACAGAAATCATCATCGGTATTCCACTAGGTGAACACAACTATAATGAGTCTGAGAAAATAGCGCCGGAAAATGTTTATGAATCCAAACTAGAACCTGTCGATCATGCTATATTGACTGCGGTTGCTGAAAATGATGTACCTCAGCAATTGCCAGGGATTAGCAAACATATTTTGCTTGTTGAAGATAATAAGGAATTGCGTAGGTTCCTAAAGCAAATTTTTGAACATCATTATTTTATTTACGAGGCCGAAGACGGCATGGCAGGGCTTGAGATTGCAATTGAGCACACCCCTGATTTAATTATAAGTGATGTAATGATGCCAGTATTAAATGGTATCGATTTTTGTAAAATGGTTAAAGAAAGATTTGAGACCAGGCATATTCCTTTCATTATTTTATCCGCTAAAGACACATTGGATGCAAAGATTGAAGGTATGGAGGTGGGTGCTGACTTTTATTTTGGTAAGCCTTTAAGCACGGAACTTTTATTATTAACTGTACAAAACATATTTGAACAGGCGGAGAAATTAAAAGAATATTTTAATAAAAATTACCTTGCCGAAGCTACGGATCTTGTTCACACTGAGAAAGACAAGGAATTCATGAATAAACTGCTAGCAGTGATAGAAGAAAACATTCAAGACCCTGAATTAGACGTCGATTTTTTATGTGACAATTTATACATCAGCAGGACAAAACTTTATCAAAAAATAAAAAGCATTTCAGACCAGTCGGTGGCTGAATTTATCAGAACTATAAGGTTAAAAAAAGCGATTCAGATTATGACGCATGAAGACATCGCTATATATGAAGTAGCAGATAGGATTGGATTACAAAGCAGATCTAATTTTTCAAGAGCATTCAAAAAAGAGTATGGGAAATCACCCTTACAATACATTCAATCCTTAAAGAATCAATAGTGTTAATATGGAATTTATGTACATATTGATACAAAATATGTACCATGGGGCAACCATTGATACCATTTAATCCGGTTATTTGTGTAAGCCAAATAGTCTGACTAGACATTAGTGTATGGGTGCAATCTTTTTAAATAAAAAAATTAAATGAGTTTTAAATCGTCAGTTTTTTACATTCTATTTTTATTTCCCTCTTTTTGCTTTGCCCAAAAAAAGGTTAAATCTATCGAGAATCAATATGCAGCAGATTTAGGGAATGGTACATTTCTTAATCCTGTTCTCAAAGGTAATTTTGCAGATCCTTCTGTTGTAAGAGATGGAGAAGATTACTATATGACAAATTCATCTTTCGATAATTTACCTGGACTATTAATCTGGCATTCCAAAGACTTGGTGAATTGGGAACCAATTGCCAATGCATTAAAAGAAAATGTAGGTGGCGTATGGGCACCGGATATTATTAAATATAAGAACTTGTTTTACATTTATTTTCCTGCGGGCGGAACAAACTGGGTGGTTACTGCTGCCAATCCTGCCGGTCCCTGGAGTAAGCCATTGGACTTAAAAACCGGAGGTATAGACCCTGGACATGTAGCAACGCCTGAAGGTAAACGTTATCTTCATTTGAATGACGGACGAATGGTTCCTCTTTCTGATGACGGACTAAGTGTAACAGGTCCGTCAAAGAAAGTTTATGAGGGTTGGCCATATCCTAAAGAATGGATTACCGAATGCTTTTGCCTGGAATCACCTAAACTAACTTATAGAAATGGATATTATTATATGACCGCTGCCCAAGGCGGAACGGCAGGTCCACCTACCAGTCATATGGTTGTATCAGCCCGTTCCAAAACTCCTTTTGGCCCATGGGAAAATAGTCCGAACAATCCAATTGTCAGAAACGCCGACAGAAATAATAAGTGGGCTTCTACAGGACATGGAACTTTAGTAGACTCGCCGGATGGTAAATGGTGGATTATTTTTCATGGATTCGAGAGTAGTAATCGTACAATAGGCCGTCAAGTACTGCTTTTACCAATAGAATGGACAAGGGATGGTTGGTTTAAGGTGCCCGCAGGCGCTGACCCGGCAAAACCATTAAAAAAACCTTCTGGGAAAGCAGTTGTACATGGCATGAAACTTTCAGACGATTTTTCTGGCGATAAATTGGGAAGTCAGTGGAATGTTCTCAAGAATGAGAATAAATCAAATTATAAAGTAGTCAACAATACACTTTCAATTAAGGGAATCGGTACTTCTCCTCAGAATACTCAGCCGCTTACGATTATGCCGGCAAATAATTCATATCAGGTTACTGTTAACGTCTCATCAGGAACGGGGAATACGAAAGGGGGGATACTTTTATATTATAATTCCAAATATTACGTTGGTTTAGAATTTTCAGATAAATCTATTTATCGGCTTTATAATAACGGAGACAGAGGTAGGTTAGTTTCAAATATAACACAGGATAATGTTTATCTACGCTTAGTAAATGATCATCATGATCTGTTATGTTATTATAGTTTAGATGGAAAAGAGTGGAAACGCATGGATTTTGTTACTGAAATATCTGGCTATCATCACAATATTTTAGGAGGATGGGGTTATTTACGCCCTGGACTTTTTGCAGTAGGTGATGGAGAAGTTCAATTTAGAAATTTTCAATACCAAGGTTTGTAGTAGAATATTTTTATGTAGGAATTATTAAATGGTATTATCTAAGCAAAAAATCAACCTGGCTGAGTGAAGATAAAACAGTCTTTACGTGTAGTTGGTTTATAATACCATATATCGAGATATAGTATGAATTATGCAACAGTTTTAGAGAAAAGTATAACAATCAGGGAATAAAATAGGGCAAACTTTGCTATTGAAAAAATTACATAAATCCTTGATAATGAAAAACAATGAAACATTACAGAAAGACGTTCAGGATGCAATAAAATGGGAACCTCTATTGCATGCGGCTCAAATTGGCGTAACAGTAACAGACGGTATTGTTACCTTAACAGGTATGGTTGACAGTTATGCCAAGAAAGCGGAAGCAGAAGATGCAGCAAAAAAAGTGGCAGGTGTAAAAGCTGTTGTTGAAAGAATCGAGGTTAAATATATGGGATCTATTCATAAAGAAGATGAGGAAATTGCGAGAGAGGTCCTAAATGCTTATAAGTGGAATTGGAAAGTGCCAGGGGAGAAGATTGAGGTTAAAGTAGAAGATGGTTGGATAACGCTTACCGGTGTAATCAACTGGAACTATCAAAAAGATGCTGCAAAAAATGCTATCAAAAATCTTTCTGGAGTAAAAGGCGTTACTAACAACCTTATCATTGAGTCTGAAATCCATGATGCCGTAGAAAAAACGGAAATAGAACGTGCGATTGACAGGAACTGGACGATCAATAATCAAGATATTCAGGTTGAAGTGGCGGGTCACCGGGTTACGCTAAATGGAAAAGTTAGGTCTATTTATCAGAAAGACGAGGCTCAGCGTATCGCATGGAATGCACCTGGTGTTTGGTTTGTTGACAATGAACTGAAAGTAGAGTACGATTATGCGCTGATTAATTAGATTATTCAGCGGGAGTAAGCACTCCCGTTCTTATTTCCTAATCAGTTTTTCATTTTCGAAAGCTTATTGAGATCAAGAATAGTAATAGATGTTCCGCTCCGGTCAATTATTTTTTCATCACGGAAGTCAGATAGGGTTCGGCTAACTGTTTCTATGGCCATGCAAGCCATTGCGGCTAAGTCTTCCCGGCTAATATTAAGCAAATCGTCTTTAACAGATTGTTGATGATAAACACGCAGCAGCGCCTCTGACATTTTCTTTCTTGCAGAATGATAAGCTAGCCCAAGCAATTGTTCCTCCTTGTTTCGGTTATCCTGGGATAACAGATGGATAAATTTTTTCGAAACATCGGGATATAAATTTAATACTTTTTCCATTTCCTCTGCGGGGATCATACATACAATACTATCCTCTAATGCGGTGGCAGTATCAGTAGTAGGATTGCTGGTTAGAGCGGTATTCATTCCTAGATAGTCGCCTGCGGTATACATTCCAGTCATCAGTTCCCGACCATCTTCGGATAATTTGATGGTTTTTATTTTCCCACTTATCACCAGATACAATCCTTTAACAAAGTCTGATTCATAGTAAATTACCTGATTTTTTTTGAATTCGCGGTTTCTGTGTCCTTCAATGATTTTAGCAAATTCTGTTAGGCCGTCAGTATTGTTCACCAGGGCCTTAAATTCATTGACCTTATTTTGTTGATGATGTGCAGAATTTTCCTTTTTCTTAAGCCTGATTTCAATGGCATTTAACAATTCCATATCGTCAAAAGGTTTGGTTAAATAGTCGTCGGCTCCCATTTCCATACCTTTACGCAAATCTATGTGATCGGCTTTTGCTGTTAAAAAAATAAAAGGAATAGATGATGTTTCAGGGTATTTGTTCAGCATGTACAATACCCCATAGCCGTCCAGTTCAGGCATCATAATGTCGCACAAAATGGTATCTGGCAAGTGCTTCAAGGCCATTTCTACCCCTGTTTTCCCATTGTCGGCCTGATAGACTTTATATTTGGCCATTTCAAGTATTTCAATGATATTCTCTCTGATCGCATCATTGTCTTCAATGATGAGTATTTTTTTGTTCATGTTCTTGGAAATGTGAGGACAAAGAGCGTACCCTTATTAATTCTGCTTTTAAAGCTAATTTTACCATTCATCAGGCCGGTATATCTGGAAAGTATACTTAGTCCAAGACCGCTACCAGAAATATTCCCGGTGTTGTGGGCACGAAAGAAAGCTTCAAAAAGATGCTTTTGTTCTTCAACGGGAATACCTATGCCATTATCGCATATTCTGATGGTACAGTTGTGTTTATTTATTTTTGTATGAAACTGTATCTCGCTATCTTCACCTGAATATTTGATCGCATTATCAATTAAAATGACGATGCAGTTTTTTAATATATTTTGGTCTAGAAGGATACGGTATTCTGTTCCTCTATGACTATAAACTATTTTCTGATTTCCCTTGAGTGCAATTTGCATGTCTTCAGTAATTTCTTCCGCAAATGTTGCTAAGTTGAAATGGCTGAAATGGGCATGAATTTTACCACCGTCTATTTTTTCCAAAGAAAGAAAGTCATTCAGAATAGCGGTCACATTCAAAACAGCATCTTTAATTTTCGAGACATGTTTTACAATATTTTGGTTTTCATAAGGAAGGGCATGTCGCTCTATTAATGAAGCAGATAATTGTACCATGCTTAATGGGGTACGAAATTCATGTGAGGCAATGGACACAAATCTACTTTTAAGCTTACCCAGTTCTTTCTCTTTATCGAGTGATTGATTTAATTCTTCTTGGGTTTGCTTTAGCGTTGCTACCGTTTCACGTAACGCTGCAAGCGAAAAGTTTAGTTCTTCCTCCGTTTTTTCTAAAGTTCTAACAATTTCTCTTAAGGATAAAGTCCGTTCCTGGACCTGCTCTTCCAATAAAGATGCATACTCCTGTAGTTTTAATTCTGCATTTTTCTCCTTGGTCAGGTCATGAATGAAACCCGCATATATAATTCGGCCCGAGTATTTAACTTCACTTACACCAAGACGAAAAGGAAAATGACTTCCGTTTTTTTTAAGGCCTGTTAACTCTCGTCCTACCCCTATTATGCTGGCATCTCCAGTTTTTTTATACCTAAACAGGTAACCATCATGATGACTTTTGTCATGATGGGTCATTAGCATCGCTACATTTTTTCCAAGAACTTCCAGTTCAGTATAGTCAAAAAGCCTGCAGGCAGAAGGATTCATGGATTCCATTATTCCATACTCATCGATGGTGATCAGTCCGTCAATTGCATTATCTATAATCGCTTTTAACAGAACGGCTTTTTCCATAAAATATTGGTTCCCAGATTATCTTAATCTGTACAATAAAGATACAACCAATAAATGGTTAAGTTTTAATTAATTACCTGATGACCTTAATCATAGGGCGGGATGATGGAGGTCAGCGGTTTATATAAACTTAAATAATACCTTTAGTCATCATCTAATGCGATCACTTTACTTGAAATTTATTGTTTTTATGAATGAACCAGAATATATTATAGCAATTGGTGCTTCTGCCGGGGGACTAGAAGAAATCAATTCTTTTTTTGACCATACACCTTTGGATGGTGTATCCTATATTGTTGTTCAGCATCTTTCAGCATCTTTTAAAAGTAGAATGGCTGAGGTGCTCGCTAAGCACAGTAAGCTTATAGTTGAAGAAGCTACTGATGGAACGGTTGTAAGATGTAACCAGGTTTATCTTATTCCGCACGATAAATACATGACTATTTCAGACAATAGATTATATCTAAGGGATAAAGAAGAAACAAGGAGTTCACACTTGACCATTAATATATTTTTTAATTCTTTAGCTGCAGATTGTGGTATAAAAGCAATTGGTGTTATTCTTTCCGGCTTGGGAAGCGATGGGTCTGAAGGTGTTTCTGCTATTAAAAAAGGTGGGGGGATGGTCATGGCTAGAAACCCCGAAACCTCCGGTTTCCCCAGTATGCCATCAAAAGCCATTGCTACAGGAATGGTAGATTTTATATTGGAGCCAGCGGAAATGCCTGATGTTATAGAAGATTATGTTAAAAATGAGGGGATTCTACAAATAGAACGTCAAAACGATGACGCTAGTTTGAAAGCTATTGTAGAGCTGATCAGGCAAAGTTCTCCTCTTGACTTTTCAGATTATAAGTTATCTACCATATCCCGGCGTACGAAAAGAAGGGCGGCTAATCATAATTTTAAGACATTGGCAACATACCTTGATTTTTTGAAGTCATCACCCGAAGAGATTGAACTTCTTTCTAAAGATTTTTTGATTAGCGTGACCTCTTTTTTTAGAGACAAGGAGGCTTTTGAATATATTGAACATCATATATTGCCTGAAATACTAAAAAATTTACTCCCAAAAGAAGAGTTAAAGATTTGGGTAGCAGGATGTGCGACCGGAGAAGAGGTATACTCGTTGGCTATCCTTATTTCTGAACAATTAAAGGGGGAACAAGAGCATACAGTAGTTAAGATATTTGCTACCGATATCGATAGTGCTGCTTTGGCGCATGCCGGCAGGGGAGTATACTCTCGGGATATTGCTAAGGATATGTCTATTGAACGATTAAAAAGACATTTTATAAAAGAAGGTAATGACTATCGGATTAATCCAGGTTTACGGAAGATGGCAATTTTTGCACAGCATGATCTCGTCAAAAACCCTCCTTATTGTAATATGCACTTCATCAGTTGTCGTAACCTGTTGATATATATGTCTCCTGTATTACAAAAAAAGATATTTTCGATGTTACTTTTTGGTCTAAAAATGGATGGCTACTTGTTCTTAGGATCCAGTGAGAATCCTATGCCAATCATGCAGAACTTAGAGATAGTAAGTAAGCCGTATAAGCTGTATAAAAATATAAAATCAAAGCGTATTGCCAGTTTTGATGCATTCTCGATGCCCGACTCTTTAACGATCAGGCCGAGGGCTAAATTTGCTGGTAATGATGCAGTCGCTAACGATAACCTCAAGTCTCTTTCCGAAAAGATGCATTCCAATCTTGCCGAAGAGCAGGATTACCTGGTAATCTGCATTGATGAAAATAAGGAAGTGTTAAAATCATACGGAGATACTACCAAATATTTGCTTCCAAAACTTTTCACATCACGTCTTGAGCAACTGTTACCCAAAAAATTGGCAATAGCATTCAATACATTAAGTAACAGTGTGCTAAAGAATAGCAAGAAGGCAAGTTTGAATGGTTTAAAAATTAAACAAGGTGACCATCTCGTTAAAGTGAATTTGTCTGTAAGTCCTATGTATGATACAGATAAAGTGCAAAGGCTTTTAATGGTTACTTTTTCAAAAGACAAATCTTTTAGTGCAACAGAAAAGGAAAATTTGGAATACGATGAAGCTGTTTTTCATGATCAATATGCATTGGATTTGGAACAGGAACTTAAAGAAGTGAAAGAGAAACTAAACTCTGCTTATGAGCAACTAGATGCTTCCAATGAAAATATGCAATCCTTCAACGAAGAGATGATCTCTGCTAATGAGGAAATGCAAAGTACCAATGAAGAAATGCAGTCTGTCAATGAGGAACTGGATACCATTAATTCAGAATATCAGTTGAAGAATAAAGAACTACTTGAAATTAATGACGACCTTAATAACTATTTCAGGAGTAATATTAACGGGCAGTTGTTTATCAATAATGATCTCCTGTTAATGAAGTTCTCGCCCGGCACGGTAAAGCAGATCAATCTGCTTGATACAGACATAGGCAGACCTTTGAGTAACATCACCACCAATATTAAGTTTGAAACCCTAATTGAAGATATTAAAACGGTATTGCGTGATGGAAGTATCATTACCAAAGAAATTGAAACCAATAATGGGAAATGGTATCAGGTTATGACTATGCCCTACGTGCGTCAATCGGATCAGAAAAACATAGGCGCAATCATCACTTTTAATGAAATTACAGAACTAAAAAATACGCAAGTGGAACTGGATCTCAGTAACCAAATGCTCGGTATGACCATAGATTCTGCAGAATTGGGGACGTTTTCCATTCAGGTGAAGACCAGAGAATTTAAGCCATCAGTTCATTTCAAAAAGATTTTTGGCTTTTATCCAGAGGAAGAAATGACTTTTAAAAACGTAGTTGATCAAATTGAGGAGCAATACCGCGAGCGCTTTAATAAGGCTATTGAGACCAGCATTGATGAAGGTGATAAATGTGATCTGGAGTTTTCTTTGCGGGATTTCCATTGCAATGAACTTAGATGGGTTAGAATAATTGGTAATCTATCACATGATAAGGAAGGCAATCCAACTTATTTTGCAGGAGTACTAAATGACATCACTATCCATAAAGAAGATGAGATCAGAAAAAATGATTTTATTGCAATGGTTAGCCATGACTTGAAATCACCTCTAACTTCACTACAGGGCTATCTGCAGTTGATTACTATGAAGCTTAGGGTAGAAGATGTTTTTATAAATAAATCTTTATCTAAAGTGAATGTATTAATAAAGAGAATGACCAACATGGTAAATGGTTTTCTTACTGTGTCCAGTGCAGAGGGTGGACAAATCCATTTGGATTTAGAAACTTTTTCAATCAATACTTTGATTGATGAAATTATTGAGGAATCACTCTTTATCAATAAGGATGCAGCTATAGTTTTTTTGAAAAGTCCGGAGGTAGCCTTACAAGCAGACCGGGAAAAGATAGGTCAGGTCATCAATAATTTTCTCACCAATGCCATTAAATATTCAAATGGTATAAAAAGTGTCGAAATTTCACTAAAAAAGGCTAAAGATATGGTGGAAGTTTGCGTAAAAGATAGCGGGATCGGGATAAGGGCGGAAGATCAGGAAAAATTATTTGGTCGTTATTATAGAGTAAAAAATGCTGATGCAAAGTCTGTTCCCGGGTTTGGGTTAGGATTATACTTGTCTGCTGAGATCATTAAAAGACACGGAGGTAAAGTATGGATGGAGAGTAAGATTAATAACGGCTCTTCCTTTTATTTAAGCTTGCCACTGTTAATTAATTAACTACCGGAATTACAACTACTGTCTTTTTTGAATGTCTGATTACTTGCTCTGCCACACTTCCAATTAATAAGTGTGGCATTCCCTTTCTGCCATGTGTTCCCATCACAATAACATCTGCGCCCCACCTTTCAGCAATATCGATAATAACCTTATAGGGTACGCCCTTTTCTACATAGCTCTTGACCGGGAAATCCTTGAATACTTTTTCAATTACACGAAGCTGACTGTGGTTTAGATTGTGCTCCATCATATCATCTAACTCCTTAGTTGTTGCTCCATCATTATCAGTTACGCTATCTGGGTCTACAATACTAACCAGTGCTATTTGCCCATTAAACTGTTTAGCTAGCTGTAAACCGCTTATTGCTACCTTTTCTGAACTTTGATTGCTATCAATTGCGATTAATATTTTATGAAATTCCATTTGATATGTTTTTAGGTAGTCGGTTAAATTTAGTAAAAAACCTTATTTATTTTCTGTTGCTTCCAGTACTTTTTCCTGTTCTTTTTTCTTTTGACGTTCAAGACCATTAAAATATCCCCTGAATAGAAAATTATGTTTAAGGGCTTCCATGTTCTGGTTAAACCCATCAGTACCTTTCTTCAGGTTTTCTATTGTTAAGCTGATGTTATTGGCCATTGCCGAATCCTTGAGGAGGGTATTGATTGGTCCATTGCCTTTTGCTATGTCTTTATTTATACCTCTTACAATAACATTCAGTTCCTGAGTCATGGTATTTGCATTTACTCCTGCTGCCCGTACCTGTACAATCGCATCTTTAAGTGTACCGGCTATTGTGGTATCACTCAACAAAAGCCCTGCGCTACCTTTTCCACTTCTAATGTCATTA
The DNA here is from genome assembly GCF_054057295.1 of Pedobacter sp. UYP24. NCBI lineage: Bacteria > Pseudomonadati > Bacteroidota > Sphingobacteriia > Sphingobacteriales > Sphingobacteriaceae > Pedobacter > Pedobacter sp. UYP24. Next base: position 32,689 of record NZ_JBSRZD010000014.1, on the reverse strand, counting down.
ATGATGTGGTTTAAGCCGATGCTCAATTCATTTGCGTTGCTCGTCGTTTTGTATATATTCCCGAGCGATGATTTTAAACTGACGCCAATAGACTCATCATTTAATAATTTTAAGATGGCACTGCTGTCTATTCGCATTACAGTACCTTTTAATACCTCTGAAATAGTGGCCACATTATTATTGGTTTGAGATAATTTTTCTATGATCGCGTCCATATTTGCCATGTTCTTAACCTGGAGCAAATCACCTTCATCAACTTTGTTGCTTTTTCCCTTTACCGGGCTTATGTTTACCACCTTATTGCCCATTAGGCCTTCAGTTCCTACAGTTGCTAATGCATTTTTTTGAATGAACGATTTTACCTTACTATTAATCTGCATGGTGACCTCAATCGTGCTATCATTAATGAGTTCAATTTTTTTGACCGTTCCTGCCTGCAGGCCTGAAAATAGCACATTATTACCTTCTGTCAAACCGTTTAAGTTGGAAAACCGAGCTCTGAGTTTAAAGTCGTTCCCAAATATGTTGTTGTTTTTGCCAATTATAAAAAAACAGAGTATCATTAGGACTAATCCCGACAGTACAAATGCCCCTAACTTGATATTATTTATTTTCTTGTTTTCCATTTTAAATTTATTCAAAAAACTGTTGTATATTTTTATCGGTAGATTGCTTCAATTCTTCATAAGTACCCTGAGTGTAACATTTACCTTCCAGTAGCAACACCACTACGTCTGATGTATTCTTAACGCAATTCATATCATGCGAAATGATTATAGAAGAGGTATGGTTTTTCTTTTGCAGTTTAAGTATCAGATTTTCTATTTCTCTGGAGGTCACTGGATCCAGTCCTGTCGTAGGCTCGTCATAGAGAATAACTTCTGGCCTTAAGATCATGGTTCTGGCAAGGGCTACTCGTTTCAGCATTCCACCTGACAATTCTGAAGGCATCATTTCTAAGGTATGAAGCAGATCAACATTTTCCAGGGCTTCGTTAACCAGGCGGTCCACCTCAGGCCTGGTGATGTCAATCCAATGTCTTAATAAAGGAAACTCCAGATTTTCCCGGATGGTCATAGAATCATAAAGTGCATTGCTTTGAAATAGAAAACCAATTTTTGATCGTGCCTGATCTAGTTCTTCTTCATTCATTTGGGTTACATCTTCATTAAATACAAGGATACTGCCACTATCTGGTTGCAGTAACCCAATGATACATTTGATAAGTACAGATTTGCCAGATCCGGATTTACCCAGGATAACTACATTAGTGTTTTTTTGAACATTCAAATTAAATCCATCCAATATGGTTTTATCTCCAAAAGTTTTAATCAAATCCTTAATAACAATGACATGTTCAGCTTTAGATGCTTCCATTTCTTCTAATTAAGGCCCATAAGTTCGGTGATTTGCACAGCCAGTAAGTCTATGATAAAGATCAGAACAGAGGAAAGAACTACAGCTGAATTGGCGGAAATCCCAACTCCTTGAGTACCCTTACTGGAATTGAAGCCCTTATAACATCCCACAATTCCTACAGCAAAACCAAAGAACAAGGTTTTAATTATTGCGGGTAGAACATCGCTAAAGTCCAGGCTTTTAAATACCTGCAGAAAGAAGAGACTAAAACTAGTTACCGAGCGAATATTTACACCCAGATAGGCGCCAAAAAGAGAAATTGCATCTCCTAAAATAGTGAGCAGTGGTAGCATTAATGTAGTTGCCAATACACGTGTGGCCACAAGATATTTAAAAGGTTTTATACCACTTACTGTCATGGCATCTATCTGTTCCGTAACTTTCATTGACCCCAGCTCAGCACCGATGCTACTTCCAATTTTTCCTGCAAATATCAATGCAGTAATTACTGGGCCAATTTCCCTTACAATAGCTAACCCTACCATTACCGGTAGTTGAGATTCAACACCATAGTCAACCAGCGACGGCCTTAACTGCATTGTAAGTACCAATCCCATAATAAATGCGGTTAAACCTACTAAGGGAAATGACAGGTATCCAATATTGTAACACTGGTTAAAAAGTTCCCTGTTTTCATACCTGGGTTTTATTCCTGTTGAAAAAAAACGAGCAGTAAAGCGTGATAGGTTCCCGGTTTCTTCCAGAAAGTTTTTAAAACGGGATGATAATGACATATGTATAAAGATAGGCTAGGAGGGTGGGTGCAGCTATGATTTTAATCATGGTATACAATGACCGATGTCATTTGCTCACACGCAACTCCTGCTCATTTTTGTACTTAGAATATTTGCTATGATAAATTCAATATTCATGAAAACCATTTCAATTGTGTTATTTTGGCTGATGTCAATATTGTTGACAGTTAGCCCAGCCAAGGGGCAGGTAAGTTCTTTTTCTAAACAAATTTCGGTGCAGTTATCAGATAAGCGCAAATTAACGAAACTGCACTACCCAAAATCTGTAATACGCTATTATACAAAAATTGGCTTTCAGCCTGCCTGGATTAAAAATCAAAAGGATTCAAAACAATTATGGGAAGCTATGATGCTCTTGGATTGTGTATTGCAATACGGGCTGTCGCATGCCGACTATCATCCAACTGAGCTAAGCTATGAGCAATTACCAGAGATGACCAAAGCCCCTAAAACGGTGCCTGATGCGTATAAAGCAAGATTTGATATATTATTAACAGATGCTTTAATCACCTTAATCAATCATCTTCATTATGGGAAGTTAAACCCATACTACTCAAAAGCTAACATAGATCAGGTAGTAAAAATTAATGGTTTTAATGCAGGTGGGGAACTGGCCGATGCAAACAATGCTGCAGACTTTACAGCTGTTATATAGCTGTTCAACCCAAGTCGATAACTTATGTTCATTTGCAAAGCTATATGAAGCTGATCAAGGGCCAGTATGTAGGAGATTGTTATGAAATTCCTGAATCAGAAGTGAGAAAAATTGCGATAAATATGGAGCGGCTTCGGTGGTGGGAGTTTAATGGAAAAAAAGATCAATTGAGAAAGAAACCCTACCTAACCTGCGAAATCATTGATGGCCTTCCCGTTTTTCACAAAGACATCCTTCACCTTGATGTGGCGCTGGAAGCAGCGATGTACACAAGAGGTAAAAGGCTGCTTCCAAATAGAAAGAAGCTCCCTGTTCTTCCTAACATCCATTTAAAGAAAGACTAATGAAAAGAATACTGGTACTCACTGATTTTTCTGCTCCATCAAAAAATGCTGCCCATTTTGCCAAGTACTTAGCAAACACTTTAAAAGCAGATCTCACTTTGTGTCATGCTATAAAGCCGGTTGTCGCATTTTCTACACCAGTATTGCCTGATCAATATATTGAGGTAAGGGATTTAGCAATTGAAGAGCTGGAATTTCAAGCAGCAGAGTTAAGAACTGAGGAAGATGAATTGTGTATTGGAAAGTCTCTGGTAAATTACTGTACGTTTATTGGTCCTATAATAGATATGGTGGATAAGCTTTCCAAAGATAAAGAGATTGATTTGGTGGTAATGGGAATGTTTGGTGCAGGCATGATAAATAGAATGATTTTGGGTAGCAATAGTCAAGATTTAGTTAACAGGGCAACATATCCGGTTTTACTTGTCCCTTTTAAGAATTTTTCTGGGGTTATCCATAAAATTGCCTTTGCCAGCGATTTAGATGATACAGATATCGGAATTATCCAATCGTTGGTCAGCTTTGCAAGGCCTTTTAATGCAGAAATATTGATCATTCATATCGGTAGCAAAAAGGCAGATCAGCATGAAATAGATTACTTTTTAAGTCAGGTAACTGACAAGGTCAATTATCCTAATATTTATTACCGACATGTAGAGAACAAAGACACAATCGACGGGTTAAACTGGATTGCTAAAAATGGGTTGATAGATGTTTTTGCAATGGTACATCGTAAAAAAACCTTCCTTGAAAATTTATTCACTGGAAGCTGTACACAAAAGCTATCAAGAAATATCGATATACCATTGCTGGTATTTCAAGAAAACAATTTTCAAGTATTCTAATGAAAATATCAACCAAAGATGAAATGAATAAATCTGAGATTGTTTTTTTAAGTGGTCCACATTCCCGATGGGCAGAACTGAAATTTACCCTCAAGATTATGAGGGAAATGATCCGGGGTTTTCGGGCAATGCACTTTATTGGTCCATGTATTACGGTTTTTGGTTCAGCAAGGTTTAAGGAAGATCATCCATATTATGAACTGACCCGAAATGCAGGTTCAGCCTTTGCAAAGTTAGGTTTTACGATACTTACAGGTGGCGGACCCGGGCTTATGGAGGCGGCGAATAGAGGTGCTAAAGAAGCTGGAGGAAGGTCTGTGGGATGTAATATACAATTGCCTGTTGAACAAAAGCCCAATCCATATTTAGATAAATGGATTTATCTTAATCACTTTTTCATACGGAAAATCCTACTTGTTAAATATTCTTTTGCTTTTGTGGTTATGCCCGGGGGATTTGGAACACTTGATGAATTCTTTGAAGCGCTAACACTAATCCAGACCCGCACTATAAAGGATTTCCCTATCATAATTTTTGGCAAAGATTACCATAAAGACTTGCTTGAACATATTGAGCTCATGAAGAGAAATTCGACAATCGGCATGGAAGATGACCATTTGTTCCTGGTAACTGACAGTATCGACGAGGCTATTTCCTGTATTGTAGAGAAAAGCATTAGGAAATATGGACTACGTCCAGAAAACAAGGTTAGGCCTTTTGGTTGGTTATTTGAGCGGAAGTAGCTTTTTGACTGAGCCAATTAAATTAAACAGTGTTCTGATGGTGGAATTATCATGGTAGGGCATGCCACTTTATTGAGGATCTTAGTGATTTCCACTCCAAAGGACGTATCATCCCTTACATCCGTTTTATACCCGCCCATTATTACCAAAAATATATTTTTTTTCTCTGTTAAGATAGCGCATACATTTTCTGCGATTGTCCCTTCATCAATTATACAATCAATAGTAGGCTTAAAAGTGCCTTTTCCACTGGCAACAATATTCGAAAGTCGTTGCTTTTCTATTAATAAATTTTCCTTACTTCGCTTTGAAAGAGAGCCTGAATTGTCAGATGGCCAGGAATCAAATCCAGAATCTGGAATCAAAAATGAATTAAATAGGATGACGTTGGCTCTTAAAAGTGCCGCGAGCGAAGTAGCGTATTGTGCAGCATTTTTCGCGCTTTTGCTGAAGTCAGTCAATACCAGGATAGATTTAGTAAGTTGAGTTTCTTCTGTGTTTTTCATGGACTACGTTTTAAATTATGCTGATTTAAAGATCGATATAGCTTGTGTCTTATCTCATGATTTGGATCATAAGATTACATGATTCAGGTCCAATTGATGCCATTTAAAAATGCCGATGACTATCATCCATTTTAATGCGTCAGGTCATGTGATGGTTTTATTTTAATATGGAGATTTACGGTTCATATAAATCAAAACTTATGTCAAGTCCATCAAAATCAACAAAATCGCTAAAAACAGCTTCAATATTAGAAAATTTTTGGGATACCGATACTTTCGGCAATGCAGGCGATCCATTCCACGGTGTAAATATCCGTGACAGGGATAGTAAAATAAAAATGGAGATAGCCGCACCCGGATTTAAGAAAAGAAATTTTAAAATATCTACAGACGAAGACCAGCTAACGATCATGGCAGAATCTAATAGGGAAAATAGTGTTTTGGACGAGGACTATACAAGAATGGAGTTTTCCCGTTCTTCTTTTACAGGATCATTTAAACTCCCGGAAAACGTATCTGCCGAGCATATTTCTGCTAGCTACCGGAATGGCTTGCTTACCATTAACTTAAGAAAGTCAGGTAAATTTGTTTCAGGAAAAAGAACTGTTAAAATTAGTGGCTAAGTACAAATTATTTATTGCAGCAATATTAACTATTCGGGAAATCTAGTCTTTTAATTTTTCCTTATCTAATGGATTTCTGCTTTAGTCTGTTGTGAGATGGATATCATTTTGGTTTATAAATAATTTTTTCTGTTTTTCATAATTTATACGTTTTCAAGGGCAATGCGACTTTTCAAGGGTGCATTTCTGAAAATAGATGCAGTGAAACCGGTAACCTGCTTAAATTGCCTGGAAAGGTGTGCAACACTGCTATAGTTTAACAGATAAGAAATTTCCGTTAGGTTTAATTCATCATAAAGAATAAGTTCTTTAGCCCGTTCTATTTTATGGTTTATGATATAATGTTCAATCGTTATTCCCGTTTCTTGCGAAAATATATTGGCGAGATAAGTATAATCATGTTCTATTTTTTCGCTTAAATAATTCGAGTTTTTCATCTTCGTCGGCTCACTGGTATGGTGCACCATATCAATTATTGTATTTTTAATCCGCTCTATCAACATTGCTTTTTTGTCGACCATAAGTTCTAAGCCAAATCTGGATAGCGCAGCTTTTAATTTTCGATGCTCCTCGGTAGTCGGATTATTTCGCACCTCAACTTCTCCCAGTGCTATGCTGTCATACTTTAACCCAAGTACGTCGAGTTCGTTTTTTACGATCATCCTACACGGGTTACTGACCATATTCCTGATGTGTAATTTCATGGTTTTATCGCTTATATTAATGAAGTAAAGGATCAACGCCAAATTTATCCGGCTACTTTACCAAAATTGGCGATTGATAGCAATTGTGGGAATGATGGTCGTCATCGTATTCTTAGACTTTAATCATCAGACTGGAAAAATTCGATTAAAATCTCCTCTTAAAGTTTTATTAGTCCTCCTACAGTTTGTCTTCAGATTTTAATTAGATATTTAGATGATGAAGTTGCTTATTTTAGAAGATGAAGAAAGTCTTAGAAGAAGCATTCTGCAGTATTTAACTGCCGAGGGGAATATCTGCGATGTTGCGGCAACTTTTGATCAGGCCAGTGAAAAAATCAGTTTATATGAATATGACTGCATTTTGTTGGATCTTGGGTTACCTGATGGTGAAGGATTAGGCCTACTTCGGCTCTTGAGAAAATTGAAAAAGCAGGATGGGGTATTGATTATTTCTGCAAGAGACTCCATTGAAAATCGTGTAGAGGGATTAAGTTTAGGCGCTGATGATTATTTAGTCAAACCTTTTCACCTATCTGAGTTAAATGCAAGGATCACAGCAATAGTACGCAGAAGAAATTTTAATGGAAATGATCAGGTGTTCTTTAACGAAATAGAAATTAACGTGACTTCAATGGAGATCAAGATAAATAATATTCTGATCTACTTGACTAAAAAGGAATTTGATATTCTATTATATTTTGTAACCAATAAATCAAAAGTCATCTCTAAATCAGCAGTGGCTGTTCACATTTGGGGTGAAGATGCAGATATGGCTGATAGCTTTGACTTCATGTACACTCATATCAAAAATATAAGGAAGAAACTAACTGATGGAGGCTCAAAAGATTATTTTCATTCAGTTTATGGCGTTGGTTACAAATTTCAATAGGAATGAAACTATTTACAGGTTATAACCGTGTTTTGTTGTTTGTAAGTAGTTTGGGTCTTATCGTCATTGGTTTCCTTTTTTACCGCACGCTTGGGTTTTACCTCAATCAGCAGATCGACAGTTACCTTTCAGAGGAATTGATGGAGGTCAAGGATTATACCCATGCTAAGAATATTTTGCCAGCACCAGAATTTTTTGATAACCTCATCATTGAGTATAAGAAAGTCAAAAAAGAGGACAAAGAGAAAAGATTTGCTGATACTGTATTTTATAATCCTAAAAAGAGCATTAAAGAATCCGCAAGGTATCTAATTACGGGTGTCAATTTTAATGGGACGCCCTATCAGGTTTTAATCATAACTTCCAAGGTGGAGCGGGAAGAGCAAATAAAAAGTATTTTTTTGGTGATCATCATACCAGTATTAATGCTGCTGCTTGTTCTTTTACTGATAAATCGGTTTATGATCAGAAGACTATGGAGCCCATTCCGGCAATTGTTGGAAAATCTTAAAACATTTAATTTAAATCAAGATAAACCATTTGAGACTATCGATTCACCGATTAGAGAATTTAGAGAGTTGAACCAATCCATTCTAGATATTTCACTACGTGTTCGCTCAGATTTTCGGGAAATCAGACTTTTTACAGAGAATGCCTCACATGAAATGATGACGCCTCTTGCAATAATTAATTCTAAACTGGACACCATGCTACAGTCTGATCAGCTCGGAAAGGAAGAAAGTGAAACCCTGACGGATCTTTATAAAGCCACTTCAAGGCTCAAGAAGCTAAATCAATCCCTACTCTTGCTAGTAAAAATTGACAATAATTTAATTAGTGACCATGAAAATGTAGACGTTTCATCTTTATTGGTAGAGCGGATCTCTTACTTTCAAGAATTGATACAGAATAGGAACTTGAGTGTAATCACAACACTTCATCCAGTTCAATTATTTACCAATAGGTACCTGCTTGAAATATTGATTAATAACATGTTGAGTAATGCCATAAGGCATAACTATGAGGGCGGAAATATTGAAATTACTTTAATAGAGGAGGGGCTGATTTTTAAAAATACTGGTCTTGGTTCCGCTTTGGATCAAAACCAGATATTCGAGCGTTTTTATAAAGACAGTAGGTCTGAGGGAACTGGTTTAGGGCTTGCAATTTTAAAACAAATCTGCAGCCGGCAAAATTTTAATGTAGACTATCTATATCAAGAAAATATGCACGTTTTTGAGATCAGGTTTAATCATAAATAGGAATACGCAGGAGTACTGTTTAACCTTATTTAACAATTAACTTCATAATGTCTACAGAGTTTCACCTGATATTGTATTCAGATTCGGGACTAATCAATTCCCCTGCTTAATACCGTGTTCTGTGTTAGAATTGTTCGTAATTAATGAGTATTAAAGAAAATAAATTAAAATGGATAGGAAAGATTTTTTAAACAGTATCGGTTTAAGCGCAGCGGGATTTGCAATAATTAATTGCGTTGGGTGTTCAAAAAATAACAGCGGATCTCCGGAAACTTCTGCTCCAACAGGAATTGATTTTACTTTGGATTTATCTGCAACAGCAAATGCTGCATTGACGAATAATGGTGGCTATCTCATCTCCAATGGTATTATTGTTGCTAAAAATTCTTCTGGCAGCTATATAGCAGTACAGAGATCCTGCACTCATGAAAATTATAATCTTGTATATCAGAGTAACAATGCTAGGTTTTACTGTGCCAATCATGGAGCTACATTTAGTGAGATCGGGTCGGTTACCAACGGTCCTGCCAATAGGTCTTTGACCACTTATCATACACAACTAACTGGAACTTCTTTAAGGGTTTATTCTTAGTACTATGAAACTGATATTTATTTCAATACTATTTTTAGTTGCACCATCACTTAGTTGGATGGGAAACATGGATGAAGCCATTAAACAGGCAGGGGATTCACATAAACAAATTTTAATCAATTTCTCGGGTTCTGACTGGTGCGGACCATGCATTAGGCTTAGAAAAGAAATTCTGGAAACTAAAATTTTCGAGAATTATGCTGTGGATCACCTCATACTTGTTCGCGCAGACTTCCCAAGGCAAAAAAAGAATAAACTTTTAGCTGTACAAGTAAAATTAAACGAAGCTATGGCAGAAAAGTACAATCCCGATGGAAAGTTTCCATATACAGTACTTTTAGATGAAAAGGGCAAATTGATAATGGCTTGGGATGGATTTCCTGATGAAAGTCCGGATCAGTTTGTAGCGGAAATTGTCAAATCACATGATGTTAAATAACCTGATGAACGAACAGGTGTCTTGTAGTAAAACGATAAAACTAATGGGAAACCGTTTTGAGTTTACAGCAATCTGCGCCTATGTGAATTTTGGTAATAAGGCCATTGATGCCGGTATTGCTGAAATTAAGCGCATAGAGGAACTATTCAGTACGTTTAAAGATACCAGTCAGGTTAGTGAAATCAATCGTTTTGCTGGAATTAAACCAGTTGAAGTTGATCAAGAAGTAATTGGTTTAGTGCTTCGTTCCTTTAAGATATCATCCATTACACAGGGTGCTTTTGACATTACGTACGGGTCAATCGATAAACGGCTATGGAATTTTGATGTGAATATGACTTCGCTTCCAGACAAGGATATAGCACTAAAGTCAATTGATCTGATCAACTACGAAAATGTGCTCGTCAATGTGGAAAATTCAACAGTAATGCTCAAAAATGTGGGCATGCGTATTGGATTTGGAGGCATAGGGAAAGGTTATGCAGCGGATCGGGCCAAGCAGGTAATGGTAGATTTGGGGATAAAAAGTGGAATTGTTAATGCTGCAGGGGATTTAATTACCTGGGGTTTGCAACCAGATGGGAGGCCGTGGACTATTGGTATCGCAGATCCTAACCAAAAGCACCAGGCTTTTTCTGCTTTGAACATTAGCAATATGGCTATAGCGACATCTGGGAATTATGAAAAATATGCTGTAATTGAGGGCAAGAAATATTCACATACCATTGATCCAAAAACAGGATTTCCAGTTAGCGGCATTAAGAGCGTGAGTATAATTTGTCAAAGTGCTGAGTTTGCTGATGCGTTGGCTACTCCAATTGTAGTAATGGGGGTAGAGGTGGGATTGGATCTAATTAATCAACTTAATAATGTTGCCTGTGTCATCATTGATGATGATAACCGTGTATATACTTCTAAAAATATTAATATAAAATACTGATATGAGATCTTCAAAAAATGCAGTGATTTTATTTTGTTACGGATTAACTATAGTGAGCATCTTAAGTGCCTGTAGCGCTGTTAAACCTTATCAAAAGAATAAGCTTAATGATGCTGAAATGGCACTTTCTGCTAGGAAAGTGCAAAAATTTGAACAAAGTTTTCAGCTTTATCGGGAAGGAGCCTCCGGTGCAAATGGCGGTAAAAGCGGTGGGGGATGCGGCTGTAATTAAGTGATATAAATCATGAGAAAGATCTATTTGCATGTAATCATGCTTTTTCTTGGTGTTTTAAGTGCCCAAGGACAAATTAAAATGAAATCCGTTCATTCAGACAGCATTAATTATCAAAGTCGCAAACTAAAGATTGACGAGATAAATCTGGTATCTGCTTATTATAACCAGACAGGCAATAACTCTGCAGTTACAGGAGGTATAGGTACGGAAAAGTTAAGTGATTTCGCCAATACAATTGACCTTCAGTTATCTAAGTTCAATAAAGTAGGTAAAAAGAACACGTTTCTTTTTGAACTGGGAATTGATCATTACACATCTGCTTCTTCAGATAAAATAGACCCGAATAGTATTTCTTCTGCATCCAGTGCAGATACCAGAATATATCCTTCCTTAAACTGGACACATTCTAATGAAACTACAGGCAATTCGTTTGGGTTTACAGGTTCTTATTCAAGCGAATTTGACTACCAGTCGATGGGTGCTGGATTTAACCTGACACGCTTATCACCTAATAAAAATACCCAGTTTGATTTTAAACTTCAGGCCTTTTTGGATACATGGACTGTGATCTTACCTGTGGAGTTAAGAACTGGAAACCAAGGCTCTGGTTCTAAGGGGGATTCCAGATCGAATGAAAATAGTCCGCGTAACTCATTTAGTTCGTCTTTTTCAGTTTCCCAAGTAATTAATGATAAACTACAGGTAGTTATTCTTACAGAACCTTCTTTTCAAAAGGGGTTATTGGCTACCAAATATCAGCGTGATTATTTTACAGATGGCTCTTTACAAGCGGAAACGTTGCCGGATAAAAGATATAAATTACCGATTGCAGCGCGGTTAAATTACTTTGCAACTGACCATATATTGGTACGCGCATTTTATCGTTATTATATGGACAATTGGGGGATTAAGGCACACACGGCAGAACTGGAAGTTCCAGTAAAACTTAGCTCATTTATTTCAATCAGCCCTTTTTACCGATATAATAATCAAATAGGAACGAGGTACTTTACTGAATATGGACAACATTTACCTGGAACAACCTATTTTACCAGTGATTTTGACCTGTCTACTTTGAATAGTGATTTTTATGGAGTTGGAATTAGACTTTCGCCGCCAAAAGGAGTCTTTGGCTGGCAACACCTGAATATGCTCGAATTGCGTTATGGGCATTACACACGTTCTACTGGTTTGGCATCAAATATCATTTCTTTGAATCTAAGAGTAAAGTAGAAGGGGTTGGATTATTTTTTGAGTATGACTACGGTCATTGTGTTCCATGACTTCTGTTAGTATTTATTATTTTATCATCCACTAAATTTGTTATTATGCCAATGATGGTACTCAATTTACAATAAATTATGCTAGGAGAACTTACAATAACAGCAATGGAGGAACTATTGAACAATCAGGTAATAGGTCATCTGGGGTGTCATGCTGACGGAGAAACTTATGTGGTACCCATAAACTATGTTTATAGAGGGCTAACTGTTTATGCGCATTCCAAAACCGGAAAAAAAATAGACATGATGCGTAAAAATTCCAGAGTATGCCTCCTAGTAGATCAGATAAAAGATACGTTTACTTGGAAGAGTGTTATCTTGACTGGTAAATTTGAAGAAATCACAGATGAGAGTGAAAAACACCAAGCAATGCAGGGGATTATTCATAAATTAATGCCATTAACAAATACTCCTCATCAGGGTCCATCTCATGCGATTGCACCAGATATCAATGGAAAAATTGAAGCCATTGTATATAAAATTTTAATAGACACAATGACCGGACGTTTTGAGCGAAGTGTAACATTCTAGACCCACAAAGCATTAAGGATTCAACAACGTAACATATTTTGAATAAATATTTATTACAAAGGGATTTGCAATTCTTGTTATTGTGTCAAACTTAGTGGTTTCATTGCATTAGCATTGATTTCGTATGTTGCAAGTTGCGTCAACTCGTCATCAATGTGTTTTTCATTCACCTCTGATTCATAAAAAATACTAGCAAATTTTTCAAGGCCTGCAAGTTTCGCAAAACTTGCAGCTGTTCCATAACTGCTAATTTTAAAATGACAGATCGATTGAACTCCTGCCAATAAACATGCGTCTTTAACCTCTGGGTTTTTGCATGCAGCCGATTTTTCATCTATCACATTTATGAAAGCCAGCATGATTGGATTTGTTCGGCTTTCGGAATTAATTTTTTCCTTTTCTACAAAGTCATCCATCCGTTGAAGATGCTGAGTAGTAAAATTGATATACTTTTTTAAAATCATCTTCAACTGCATTGAACTGACATTGTTTGCCCATTCTATCAGTTTTCTTTTTAGTTCAATTTCTGCGCTTGAGAACTGAGATGTGTTTAGATCTAATAATTCCTGAAGGTTATTGATACTTAGATTTGCTTCCATTTTCTTTTTTTTATATCAATAAAGCTAGTGGAATAACTTGAGCATGAACGTGATGTCGGTCATGAAGTTTGATGTTGCTAATCAGGCAAATTCGCAGGTTATACATGATCGTTATCATGCTTTTCAACCCTTTTTTCTGAATCGATCACTTCTTTTTCAAATGTACTCTCATCTTTTCCGTTCCTGCGGATTAGAAAAATGATCAGTGCGATTATTAATATAAGAAATATTGCTGTAACAGTGTAATTAAGTTCCATGTTGATTTAATTTAGCTGTGATATTACTATTTTTATATAAATGTTTGTGAAATTTAAATAGCTCTTAATTACCTTCAAAATATGCCTTTCCAAAAGCGTATTGCTGATTTTCTGTCATCTTGTCTGCTGGTAGGATCTTCACTTTGATTTTTGAATAGAGGTTGTCGTCTTTAAAGCTATTGTAAAGCTCAGTTTTGGCTTCAGTAGGCCCGAAAAGCAAGACCTCATCATACTTTATGATAATTGCTGCCAATTGTCTGTAGTAATCCGCTTGCTCACTTTGCTCTTTAACGTGCATGGTTTGTTCTCCACGTTTTAATGCCTCTTCCTTAACTTGATGGGTAAATTTGCATTCAATTGTATTGATGGGCATAGGGTATCCTGAGTAATCCAATAGGTTGGCTACAGAATGATCCATCCATATTCCAATTTTTAATTTTTTTGTCATAATGTTATTCTTAAATTTTTAAAGATAAAAATTAGGATGCCAAAAGAATATCCCTGATCGACCAGGCATCTGGCTTTACAAAGCTGATTTTTTTATAGTGGTTGATTTTATCGAATTCTGTAGATTAATTATATAATTCACACTTTTCAATTGTAATCTATCTGTTTGAATTTTCAACTAAACAACTAAAAATTACTAACACATGTATATCTCTTTCTTTAATGCAATCATATGAATGACATACATTTTTGTGTAGTTGATCTAAAATGGAATTTTCATTTAAATGGAAACTCAACTGCAGTTATTAAACAGTAAAAATTTAATTTTAAAATGAAGGACGAAGTGGAATTTATATTAAGCGTTTCTCTTTTTGCGCCTTACTATCATCTTCATCCTTTTTCGTTTCAATGATATTTTTACATGCTCATGCTCATCCGTATTCATTTGTACCTGATAAGCTTTTACAATCTCGCGGTAGGAAATTGCGCCCACCAGGTGAGGGTTATCTGATGAAGACAAGATAGGTAAGATATCTGTTCCCGTTTGCGACATGGTTTGCAGGGCCTTTCTCAACGTATCTTTAATGGATATAGAGAAATGGGCTTGATTCTTTATCAGCTGTTTTATCTTAACCTCTGGTGATAAACTATGCGCGTAAACTTTTGTAATCTTTAATGTACCTAAATAATCACCAGAATTGTCCACCACGATCAGGTAGTTGTCGTTAGTGGTATTTTTGCTTAACCAAGTTCTAATCTCAGTTATTGTACTTTCAGCATTAACAACAATAGTTTCATTCCCAATCACTTTTTCTACCGTGATCTGCTGTAAAACATCCGGCTCAAATGAATCAGGTGTAAAAACACCTCTACGGGCTATCTTTTCAGTCATGATCGTATTTTCCATCAAGAAGAAAGATACCATATATGCAGCAGTGCATGCGCACAATAAGGGCAACAAGGCCTGAGACTGCATGGTGGCTTCAAGCGCAAATACAATACTGGTTAAATATGCGCGTGAGGCGCCTGCAAACATAGCAGACATACCGATAAGTGCTCCCAATGGGAGTGTAATTCCGGCGTCAGGAAATATTTGAAGAATGCCGTATGCCAGTATAGCACCTGCAGCACCGCCAATGGTTAACAAAGGTGCAAGTGTTCCTCCAGATGTTCCGCTCCCTAAAGCAATGGCCCACGACAAGAATTTGAAGAAACAAATCATACAAAGGAGTTTTAGAGACCAGGTTCCAGATAGAATGCCGATTATATTGTCGTAACCTACCCCAAGGGTATGTGGTGCAAAGTACCCGATAATTCCAACTGCCAATCCACCTATTGCAGGCCACCACATCCAGTGGATTGGTAGTTTCTCAAAAGCATCCTCAATGAAGTAGACGATTTTGGTAATTCCAATAGCTATAAACCCGATAATAATTCCTAAAAAGCTATAAACACCTAAAGCAGTATTGGATGGGACGGTAAGTTCAGGCATGGCGAATACCGGTCCTGATTCAAATAAAAAGTGGTGACCAGCCGCGCCGGTTATACAAGCTAAAGCTACCGGCAATATGGCGCGCGGCGAAAACTCAAAAAGTAGTAATTCTATAGCAAGAAAAACCGCTGCAATAGGAGTGCCGAATATGGCAGACATACCTGCGGTTGCTCCGGCAGCCAGAATGATTTTACGTTCGTTTGCGGTGATCCTGAAAAGCTGCCCTAAAGTTGAACCCAAGGCTCCACCTGTAGCTATTATCGGCCCCTCAGCCCCAAAAGGACCTCCAGTTCCAATGGCAATAGCAGAAGATATTGGCTTTAAAAATGTTATAGAGGGTTTGATGTTACTTTCATTAACCAGAATCTGTTCCATGGCTTCTGGAATACCATGCCCTCTAATGGCTTTTGAGCCATATAAAGCCATTAACCCAACAAGGATGCCGCCAATGGCTGGTACCGCAATAACCCAAAGCCCTAGGTGATTAGTCGGCGGGCTCTTAAAATCCAAATTGAAAGTGCCATAAAAAGAAATATTAGTCACCAAATTAATAAGCGAAATCAAGACTTTAGCAATCAGGCTGATGCACACCGCTACCAATACTGCATAAAATGAAATGCGGATAAGTCGCCCTTTTTTATAAAATAGGTTTTCTGTATCATTTTGCCCGTTTTCAATTTCCTTTAATAATGGAGAAACCGGAATAGAGTTTGAAAGGATATTTCTTTTCATTGGATGTTTTGAATACTACTTAATTGTATGGTCTTAGATATTATTATATTGCCTAAACAATACTATTTGCTATAAATTTCTGCAAAAATACAATTATTATGTTGTATTGAAAATATTTTAAACAAATGAGTTTAGTAAGTCGTAATAAAGCTTTATCTTTTTTAATATTGTAAGCTCTTGTAGTTAGAACTGAATGAAAGAAATTAAAAATGTCTGTGACGTCAATAAATGTTACTTATGCAGTCACTGCAGCAAAGACTGGGCGCTGGCAATCACTTCCCATAAAAAAAACTATGAACTGAAGAAAGGCCAGCATATTTTTAAAGAAGGCGAGCCGGTTAACCACATCTACTTTGTTTATTCGGGTAAAGTGAAAACACATAAGCGATGGGATGCAGAAAAGGAACTGATCATCAGGTTTGCGCAACCTGGAGATATACTTGGGCACATGGGCTTGGGCAACGAACTCACCTACCCAGTAACCACCACTGCTATTGAACCTTCAGTGATCTGCGCTATAGATCTTGATTTTTTTGAATCAACCTTAAACGTAAACCCAAAGCTTACTTATTCATTAATGAAGCTTTTTGCTAATGAACTACAGGAGTCAGAAAAGAGGATGAGAAATCTGGTACACATGCCTGTTAAGGAAAGGATTGCGTTGGCGTTGTTAAATCTTAAAAAGCAATTTGGTACAAACGATGGGGGGTATATAGCCATCGAGCTGTCTCGTCAGGATCTATCTTCATTTGCTGCGGTGGCTTATGAAACATTGTTTAAAGTACTGAATGAATTTCAGCAGAAACAATGGATAACAATAGAGGGAAAAAATATCAGGTTGTTAAACCAAGCGGAGTTGACGGTTATGACTATTGATAAAATCAACCCATCCAACCCAGGAATTGTGGGATAATTAATCCGGTCATCGTTTAGAATGACCGGATTAGATGCTACACTAGAACTTGTAGCTCAAAGTAGTAATAAACTGACGTGGTGCAATTGGGTTGATACTATAGTTTTCATGGGCAAAATAGTTCAGCTCATTGGTAATGTTAGATATTTTGGCAAGCAGTGAAAGCTTTTTCCATGAATATCCTCCAGAAATATCGAAGGTGGTAAAATCGCTTAAAGGGATAAGTCTGCTTGATGTTTGGGTTTTAGTATCATTATACCCACCGTTGCGGTTTCCTGTATAGTACGCAGAAGCACCAAATTTCAATCCTTTTAAACTTCCGTCTTGAAGGGTGTAGAATACAGATCCATTGGCAGTATTCTTAGTGGTAGCTACTAAACGCTGACCTTCAACTGTACCACCAACTGTTGTCGTTGCTTTTCCTGTCGGGTTGGCAGCAGTAACGGGTACATCATACGTAATTGTCGTTTTATCTCTTGTTTCTGTATAACGAATAAAGTTATAGCTATAGCCTGCCATGAAATTCAGCCCCGGCAGTATCGTTCCAGTCAAATCAAATTCTACACCATCACTTAAAGTTTTGCCGTTCAATTCTTTAATATTGCTGTCGCCGTTGCCAGTACCATCAGCTTTTACTAGTGCTTGCTGAGCAAAGTTGCTGTTTTTAATGCTGTAGGCGGTAACATTGGCAGTTAACTTCCCATCAAGGAAATCATTCTTTATACCAGCTTCGTATTGATCAACTAAAGATGGATTAAGTGTTGCTCCATAGATGTCTAAGCCGGTATTTGCAATTAAACTATTGGCATAACTTACATAAACTGAAGTAGTTTTTAATGGCTGATAGATTAGGGCAACTTTTGGAGAGAAGGCCTTTTCAGTTTTACCTGCAGCAGATCCTTTGCCAATAGCATGGGTAGCTAGTGTATTTACAGTGGTAGCAGGTGTTTTTTGGAAAGTATAGCGAATACCAGCTAAAACCTTAAATTGTTCTGTTAATGTTACTAAATCCTGTACAAAAGCACCCATTCTATAAATTGGAGCTTTTGTTCTCGTTGTGTTGGTTACATCAGGCTGAACTCCTGAGCCGAAAAATGTAGAAGGATCCAAAAGATTCACACTTCCGTAATTGAAAGTAGTTGCATTAGAGGGACCATAAACAAATCCATTAGAAGTGGTTTTAGACTGGTCTGCATCGGCGCCAACTAAAAGTTTATGGTTGATATTCCCCGTGTTGAATTCACCGTTTAAGTTGACCTGCTGGTTATAAGTAAACTCTTCTGTTTTAGAGCGGGTAACATTACGAAGTGCAACACCAGCTGCATTTGCAAATGGGCGTTCTGCACTGAAATAATCCCTGTTGTAGGATTGTAGAGATCCCAGGACATTAATTTTCCAGTTTTCATTAAATTGATGATTAATACTTAACTGTGAAGATACCGTGTTGGTGTTGTTGTATGCCCAAGGTGCATTTAGATAAGCGCCGCGACCGATGTTTACAATTTTGTTATCAATTGTTCCTATACCAAAATCTGGTGTATAATCACTTTTTAAATAATCACCCTGTAATAATATGTCAGTTTTATCAGATAGCTTATAGAGTAATGATGGGTTTACATAAACCCTATTCGCATGTACGCTATTTCTATAGCTTCCAGCTTTCTCATAAGTTCCAATAGCACGGAAAGCAAGTTTTTTGGAAATAGGTCCATAAAGATCGATACTAGGTTTATACAAATCATAGCTTCCGGTACGGAAAGAGATTTCACCGCCATTTTCAAATTTAGGCTTCTTGGTTACCAGGTTTACCACAGCACCGCCACTTACGCCGCCATATAATAGGGCAGCACTACCTTTTAATACTTCAACAGATTCCAGGGTACTTGTTTCTGGCATACCACCTGTACTCGTCCGTGCACCATTTTTGAAAACATTGTTTCCTCCCAAACTATAACCGCGAGCAAAAAATGTCTCACCGCTTACACCACCGCGGTTTTCGCCATAAGCAACACCGTTTACATTTTTCAGAACGTCGCTTAAGCGGTTAGCCTGTTGATCGGCAATAACTTGTGTGCCTATAATCTGAACTGCTTGCGGAAGATCTTTTGAAGGAATAGCAATTTTACCCGCGATAATAGACTTTACATTTGGTGATTTGTAAGTTGAGATAACAATCTCATCCAATTGAGAACCACTTTCTGTTAATGTAAAGTTTGCAGTTGCAGCTACACCGTCTGTAACAGTTACCTTTTGAGTTTGTACCTGTAAGCCAACTGAAGAGGTTTTAATGGTGTATTCGCCACTTTTTACATTGTTAAATACAAAAACACCAAACTCATTTGTTGAAGTCTTTCTATTGTTTTCAACAATCTGGACGGTAACTGAAGCCGCAGGCTGACCATCATTTGTTTTTATCTTACCACGTATGGATGCATTGGCAATCGCAGATGCGAGTTGAGCAGATAGCGTAAAATTTGATAGTAATAATGCGGATAAAAAAAAGATGGAGTATAAATATTTCATTGCTTATTTAGATTAATTCTAGGTCGCAAAAGTAACTCAGAGATGTTACTTGACCAAATTTATTTAGAATTAATTTAAATAGGCTATAATCTCCCTATTTAGGAGTGATCAATGTTTCAGGTAAGTCTGTAACTTTTTCACAGCAAAGTTGTTCCATTGCTTGTTTAAACTGCGTTTTAAGGATCGCGATTGTTTGATCTCCACCTTTATGGCCAAGGGCCGATACCCCGTACATAAATGGTCTGCCCATAAAGGTAAATTTTGCGCCAGATGCTACCGCTCTCGCAATATCAGGTCCAGAACGAAGGCCACCATCCATCATAATGGTAATTTTATCATTGTATTTAGCAGTTAAATTTTCTAACGATCTGATTGAGGACTCACCCGCATCAATTTGCCTTCCACCATGATTGGAAACGATTATCCCATCTGCTCCCAAGGCAATTGCTTTTTCTGTATCCTGATCACTAACAATACCCTTTAGTACGAGTTTCCCTTTCCACTTATTTCTGATCTCAGCAATTTTTTTCATGTCTACACGCTTGTCAAATGAGGCATTCATAAACGCTCCAAGCTGTCCCATGTCAAGGCTTTTGTCCATGTATTTTTTTAGCGTAGCGAATTCCGGGATGCCATATCTAAGTGTTTCAATGCACCAGGAAGGTCTGAGCGCTGATTGAAAAACATTGCTGATGTTCATTTTGGGTGGCATGGACAAGCCTGCTTTGATCTCACGGGAACGATATCCGAAGGAGGGAACATCTACCAATACAACAAGAACAGGGCATTCTACATCCTGTAGCCTTTGGATAATATCATCTCGCATGGAAGTTTTTGCAGGGTGGTATAGCTGAAACCAAAAGTTGCTATTGGTAACTTCCGCTATCCTTTCAATACTGCTTGTAGAAACGGTACTTAAAATAAAAGGAACGTTATGTTTAACAGCTGATTTGGCTAATATTTCTGCAGCATTAGGCCACATTAAGCCTTGAAGGCCTATTGGCGAAATACCAAATGGTGCATCATAACGGTGGCCAAACAATTCAGTACTGGTATCAACACCAGTATATTCTTTTAAATATTGCGGCATTAAAGTGATACTATGGAAGTCGGTCTCATTTCTCAATAAATTAACCTCATCATTACATCCGCCTTCCAGATAATCGAAAGCAAATTTAGGAATCCTTTTTTTTGCCTTTACTTTAAGGTCTCCTACAGAAGGATATCGGGTGTCAAAGCTTAATAAATCAGTTGCCATAGTTGTAAATTTTGCAGCACTTCCATTTTAATATTTCGGTATGGAAAGTTAGTTTATACTGAAACCAGATGTTAGCATAAACACGAACTTAATTGGTACTTTTGTGATAATTTACATGTGCAACTGAACTGGAAAAAACTTATGGTTACTACCTATCATCTGGCTGATTTTTCGCCTTTTTACGAAAGAGAAAAGCAATTCCTGATCCTGCCATTTGAGGATTTAAAACGACCAAATTCTTTTGTATGGCCCCATAAGCACAGTTTTTTTGAAATATTGTGGATCAGAGAAGGGGCGTCTAAACACGTAGTAGACGAATATAAAACAGAGCTTTCTCAGGATACGGTTTACTTCATGTCGCCAGGGCAGGTGCACCATATCGAAAAACATGCTGCGGTTAAAGGCGAGAGTATCATGTTTACGGAAGAATTCTTTATTTTAAATTTCACCAGTAAAGAAGCCTTAGATAAACTTTCTTTTTTAAGGAATAGCTACAAAAACCCACACCTAAGACTTGATCAGGAAACAAAACTATTGCTTCAGCCGATTTTACAATTGATGTATGCCGAGTTTTCAAGAACACCACATTCAAAACTCGCACTAAGTTCCCTTACCTTTCTGTTACTTAATTTTCTGGAACGACTATACGAGGCGGAGAAAAATATCAGTCGTGCAACGGGGCATAGTGTTTTACTGGATAAATTTAGCCAGCTACTGGAAAAACATTATGCTGCCCAGCAACCCATAGCCTTCTATTCTGAACAGCTTTGTGTAACATCCCATTATTTAAATGGCATCATCAAGAAAGTGACGGGTAAAGCGGTAAGTGAAGTGATTCGGGATAGGGTAATGCTGGAGACAAAGCGCATGCTTCACCATACAGACCATCCCATTGGATATATAGCCAGTGAATTGGGCTTTAATGATTTCTCTTACTTTTCCAGACAGTTCAAAAAGCAAACTGGTTTTTCGCCAGACCGCTACCGTAATGAGATGAATGAAAAGCGTTACTAGTAAAGTTACCCTTACTCGCTTTTATACGATGAGTCCCAACGCTGCAAGCTGAGCTTTAGTATCCTCATAACTGGTATGAACAATACCCATAAGTCCAAGGCCTTCAGCAATCTGTACAAAAAGCATACGGTCATCAATGTAAACACTGGTGGTAATATCGCATTGCGAGATATCTATAGCCACTTTAAATATGTCTGCATCAGGCTTTCTAAAGTGGACAAAACTAGAGGAAACAAACAGATCAATAAATTCATTTAGTTTGAAAGTATTAATCCGGTATTGATTCAGTTCCCTGCCTTCATTGCTGATTACCGCTACTTTAAGTCCGTATTTATGCTTAAGATCACAAATCAATTTTATCATTTCCGGATAGGCAGTTGACTTGCTGACCATGAAATTCTTGAAATCGTCTTTTGAAAAACTACGGTCTTCATAAAACACAAGCCTGTCCAGGTATTCATCAAGTGTAATCTTACCCACCTCGTAAGTATCAAACGTTAGGTGATGACGCTCTTCTATATCTGGGAGGTTAAGGCCGAACAATTGTGCGGCCTCCGCTCTTGCAGTGCGGTCCCAACCATTGGTTAATAATACACCGCCGATGTCTGTGAAAACTGTGGTAATCTTAGTTTGTTGCATAATAAGTATCCTTAATGGATGCAGGCATTTATTATTTTACACGCTCAACATATTCTCCTGTACGGGTATCCACTTTGATTCTATCTCCCTGGTTTACAAACAAAGGCACTTTAAGTTCGATGCCATTTTCTGTACTTACAGTTTTCAATGCACCAGATGAAGTATCGCCTTTTACAGCAGGTTCAGCATAAGTAACTTCCAATTCCACAAAATTAGGTGCCTGAGCCATAATAGGCTCTTCGCTTTCAAAAGAAACAATAACATCCATACCTTCCTTCAGGAACTTTGCTGATGGGCCAAATAATGCTTTAGGCACATTAAATTGATCAAAGGATACATTATCCATTACTACAAAATAATCTCCTTCATCATATAAATACTGGAAATCATTGGTCTCTACACGGCAAATCTCTACCTGCTCATCCGTAGCCATACGTGCTTCCACTATCTTTCCTGTTTTAATATTTCGGAATTTTCCAAGGTAGAATGCACCACCTTTTCCTGGAGTACGATGTACTATCTCAGTAACGTTTACCAGTTCGCCATTGAAACGTAATATATTGCCTACTTTAATTTCGGATGCTTTTGCCATAAAGAATAAGTCTAAAAATTTGAGCCTAAAGTTATCATCTTTCCACTAAAACTACATTAAGCCGTACGTATTTTTCTTTAATTTAGTTTTTGAGGACAAAGAATTAGTCTCAAAACTACAGTTTATCCTTTTATAAGAGCACTTCATAATTATCAGATTTTCGATATTATTTTACATATGGGGCTTAAATCAGGAAGAATAGCTTAGTAATTAATATTTACTATAATTAATTATTAATATCGCTTCTATTTATAACGTTGTTAATTATTGTTACTTGTCAAATAGTAATTATCATTTATTGAAAAAATTCCCCTGATTGTCGGCACTGCCTTTGCCTATTCTGAAATACTTACTGTCGGGAATAATTCCGGCTTGGGGAGAGAGATATTTCTCAAATTACTTAAATAAACCACATACAATGAAAAAAGAAATTACTAAGCTATTAGCTGTCTTATTCTGTTTTACCGTCGTGCTGTCTGTTTTTCTCAGCGCCTGTAAAAAAGACAACTTTAAAGGCGAAATAACGGGCGTTTGTCCGGTTATTGTTTCTACGGATCCAATGGATAAAGCTGTTGATGTGGCACTTAACAAGGTCATCTCTATAACCTTTAATACAGAGATGGATTCCACCAGTATTAATTCACAAACTTTTACTATTACGCAAGGCGCTACGGCTGTTGCAGGTAAATTGGCTACTACTGCAGATCCAAAAGTATTTACGTTTAAACCAACTGTACCTTTAACTCCATTTGCGGTTTATTCAGGCAAAGTTACTACTGGTGCTAAAGATAGGTTCCAATCTGCTATGGTAGCAGATTACAAATGGACATTTACTGCCATCCCACAAGTAACTATAACGGCCTTGCCGTTGGCTGGTGGAACAGTTACCGGAGGCGGAACATCTGCTCAGGGTTCATCCGTTACCGTATCGGCCGTTCCTAATGCAGGCTTTACTTTCACATCGTGGACGGAAAATGGCAATGTGGTATCAACTAGTTCAAGTTATCAATTTACCATGGCAGGTAATAGGGTATTAGTTGCCAACTTTACGGCCATTCCAGCAGGTAGTTTCGCTATTAATTTATCTTCAGCTCCAGCTGCAGGTGGTATTACTGCAGGTTCAGGTCCTTATACAACAGGTACAACTGCAACCGTAACTGCTACTGCAAATCAAGGTTATACATTTGTTAACTGGACAGAAAACGGAGTAATCGCGTCTACAAGCTCTAGTTATCAATTTGTAGTTACTGGAAACAGAACACTAGTTGCAAACTTTAAAGCGGTACCTGCAACGCAGTTTGCCGTAATACTTTCTTCCAATCCTGCCGCAGGCGGAACTACAGATGGCGAAGGATCATATCCATCTGGAACATCAGTAACCATTACTTCTGCAAAGAACACAGGTTATACCTTCGTAAACTGGACAGATAAAGTTTCTGGTCTAGTGGTGTCAACCAGCCCTTCTTACACCTTTGTATTAAGTACTAACAGAACGTTTGTTGCTAATTTTGTATTAAATACCTATACATTAACTACTACGGCAGTAAATGGGTCTATTCTAAAGACACCAGATCAGCCTACCTATAACCACGGTACAACGGTTACACTTACCGCTACGCCAAGCCCAGGCTATGTATTTAGCGGTTGGTCGGGTGATGCTTCTGGTTCAGTTAGCCCACTTGCTGTGGTTATGACTTCCAATAAAAACATCACGGCTAACTTTACGCTAATCGTTCCGCCAGTATCTATATTAGGTAGTGCAGCATTATTTGGTGCTTTTGGAGGAAACGCTGGTATCACCAATTCAGGATTGAATACGGTAATTAATAATGGTAGTATAGGTACAACTGCCGCATCAACTTTAATAACAGGATTTCATGACGGTACTACAAATGAGATCTATACGGAAACACCTCTTAATGTGGGTAATGTAACCGGTAGAATTTATACTGCTCCACCGGCTCCAGGAACTGCAACTTCATTTGCAATTGCCCAAAAGGCATTATTGGACGCAAATGTTGCATATAATGCCATTTCGCCGGCTGCTAGACCAGGAGGAACTGATCCAGGCGCAGGAGAGCTTGGTGGATTAACGTTGGCACCTGGTGTCTATAAATCTGCCAGTGGAACATTTAAAATTACCAACGGTACGCTAACACTTGATGCACAAGGTAATGCAAATGCAGAATGGGTTTTCCAAACATCCGCAGGTCTTACTGTAGGTATTGCTGGCCCGGCTGGTGCTAGAAGTGTAGTATTGATTAATGGTGGTCTTGCTAAAAACGTATACTGGTATGTAGGAAGCGCAGCTACTATAAACGCAGCTGGTGGTGGAGTGATGACAGGTACGATCATTTCTTCTGCTGGTGTAACTTTTTCTACTGCTGGAAACGCTGTTCAAACAGTTTTAAACGGAAGAGCACTTTCATTAGTGGCATCGGTAACTATGGTTAACACAACCATTAATGTTCCACAATAAGCTAGTTATCTAAATTGATTTATTTTAAAAAGAAATTAAACCATGAATAATACTATAAAAACACTCATCAGCTCCGTTTTGATGCTGCTGATGATACAATCTAATACGAAGGCCCAAACCACACAGCCAACCTGGTGGTTCGGGTTATCTGGAGCAGCAAACATTAGTCGCTATACTGGTACAACCCAGCGGCTTAGTGATGGATTGATTGTTCCTACTGCCTTCCATAAAGGCAAGGGAGTACGTCCATTTGGTTCATTCTTAATAGAATACCGCCCCGGTAATATTTGGGGTGGTACATTAAACTTGGGTTATGATGGCAGAGGCGGAAAATTTGATGGGGTGGTAGCACCCTGCAATTGTCCGGCTACTTTATCTACTAAACTGAGCTACCTTACCATTGAGCCAGCACTTCGGTTCAGTCCTGGTGGCGGAAATTTCTATCTGTTCGCTGGCCCCAGAGTGGCGGTCAACCTACAGAAGGATTTCTCTTACACGCAGTTAAAACAAACCGATAAAGAAGGAGAATTATCGCAAATGCGAAAAACACTCGTGTCTGGTCAGGTAGGTATGGGATATGATATTCCTGTTTCTAGTTCGGCAAGTGCTACTAAGTTTGTGATATCGCCATTTGTATCCTATCATCCGTATTTTGGTCAGGATGTAAGGTCTATAGAAAGCTGGTCGGTATCTACGCTAAGGGCAGGTATTGCATTAAAACTTGGAAAAGGTAAAAAGGCCGTTATGGAAGAAACTCCAGCTGTGCCTCCAGTAATGATTCCTGAAGTTAACTTCTCTATACGTGCACCTAAGGATAAAATGGTGAGTCATAAAGTTAGCGAAACCTTGCCTTTACTAAATTATGTGTTCTTTGATCAAGGCAGTACAGCCATACCGGCACGTTATATTGCATTATCAAAAGATCAGGCAACTGATTTTAGAGAAATGCAATTGCACAACCAAGAAACACCAGATATGTCCGGACGTTCTGCAAGACAGATGAATGTTTATTACAACATTTTGAATATTGTGGGCGACCGCATGAGGAGTGATCAGTCGATAAATATTGTCCTTAGTGGTGCTTCCAAGAATGGTTCGGCAGAGGGTAAAACTTTCGCTACTGCGATTAAAAACTATTTAACCAGTGCTTTTGATATCGCGGGAAATAGAATTGCCATAAATGGACGTATCAAACCTATCAATCCATCTGAGCAACCAGGTGGTAAGAAAGAGCTTGAGCTGCTTAGAGAAGGTGATAGGAGAGTAGATATTCAAAGTAGTTCTAAAGCATTGATGATGGAAGTTGGAGGTGGCATGATGAGGCCGGTTCAAATCAACACCGTTCAGACTGATCCTATGGATAGTAAAATTTTGTTTAATGTGCCCGAGGCTGAAAAAGTATTAAGTTCTTATACGATTGACCTAACAGATCAAGCCGGAACAATACAGCATTTTGGACCTTTCCATGCAAATCAGGAAAGTATATCAGGCGCAAGCGTATTGGGTGCTAATCAATCGGCCGATTATAAGGTGGTAATGACCGGTACAACAAAATCTGGTGCGACTACTAAAAAGGAATCGACACTGCATCTACAAGCACAGCCTGAAGTTATAGAAAACGGAAGCCGTTATAGCATCTTGTTTAACTTTAACAAAGCAACAACTGTGGCCACTTACGAAAAATTCCTTACAGATGTAGTAGCTCCGCTGATAGTAGATGGCTCAACTGTAATCATTCACGGTCATACCGATGTAATTGGTTCTGAAACATCTAATGCCAAATTATCTGTAGAACGTGCCAAACAAGCACAGCAGATTCTTGAAGCAGCTTTAACAAAAGCAGGAAAAACAGGAGTTAAAATAGAAACAGTTGGTTTTGGTGAAGCGCTTGACCATGCGCCATTTAACAATGGGTTACCAGAAGAACGTTTCTATAACCGTACCGTTATCATTGATATTGCAACGCAATAACAAATATTAAAAGTGTTAATATAAGTCCCTGCCAGCAATGGCAGGGACTTTTTTATTACATTAAAATTTCGAATTTCTGTTGCTGAAAAAGGCCACTTTCTATAACACCGGTAATGGATTTGATTTTAAGTTCAAAATCTGAACCGATGTTGTCAAACCAGGCATCTACTATTAGATTTCCATTTTCTGTAATTACAGGTCCGTCTTTTCCTTTAGCAGGTCTTAAATTAAGGCTCGCCGCCCCTAATTCTAATAGTTTGCTTTCTACATATAAAATGGATTGTGGAAATATTTCAATTGGAACCGGGAATTTTGAACCCAGCTTATCCACCATTTTTGAAGGATCAATGATGATGTAGTTTTCTACACAAGAGTTCATCAGGAGTTTTTCTTGAAACATGGCGCCGCCTCTTCCTTTAATCAGCTGACTATTGGGGCCAACTTCATCTGCGCCATCAAATAGCCAGTCTGGCTTATTTTCTAATAATGTGGTAAGCTGTAACCCGAGTGATGTGCAAGTCATAGCTATTTCTATGGAAGTTGTGATAAACTTAACATCCAGCTGCTCTTTGCGTACCCGATCAGCGATTGAGAATAAGGCCATAAAAGCAGTTGATCCTGAACCAGCGCTAATTACCTGTCCATTTTTAACCTTAGCTGCTATTTTATCCGCCACCACTTGCTTTTGCTCGCGGTTAATGATATCTCCCGACCATTCCAGCTGCGCTATCATCTTACTATTCCAATTCATTTTTTTTCAGTTTAGGCTGGTTTTGCTCCAGTATTTTGCTCAATGTCAAAAATGCAGAAAAACGCTGATAATTTTGTTAACACTTAGTCCTGAATTTTATCAGAATTGTAAACAGAAGAATTAAATTGATGTTTCCGTGTTATTTTACCAGACGCGCATCAATTTGAAGTTGCTCAATTGATACTACTTTTACCAGGTCATGGTAACCAGGAAATAGTGGATTAAGCAGCACATTAAATTCTGCAGGATTAACAGCAGACCTTGCCTTTATTGCGAGGAAATTTAGTTTGTTCATGTGTTGATCTCCAGTATTCTTGTTCTGCAAATTGCCAATTTCCTGCCAGTCTGATGGGTAAGCAGATTTTGGTAATTGGTAAATCAATTTTTCACTGCCCAGTATCTCAATTGTCATGATGTAGAGATGAGGTGGCGTATTTTCTGCTTCAAAATGAACCAAATTTTCAAGGTAGGCAAGAGAACTATTTTCGCTGGTGTAAAGCATATACGTTCCCGGATTATTCCAGCGGCCGCCTTCTTTAAAGGCTCCATTTCCGGATAAATCTAATGTTCGTTTCTTGCTTTTGGCAATGCGGTAAACGAACATTAAGAATAAACACCTTCCTCAATTCTTCCAAGTACCTGATTTACTAAAGCAATGCCCGTAGGAATATTAAAAAGTTGCAAAGGTTTCATTTGATTCAGCGCCCTGTTAGATGTATTGAGCCATTTTTGTACACGTTCTTCCGTTTCGAATACCTCGTAAGCGTGTTCAACAACTTTGGCTACTTCTATAATATGACTGGAAGTGTACTTATCCAGAAGATCATCATCCTTTTTTCGTTCTATGGTTTTTACAGATAAATTAAGGATCTCTTCTGCGAAGCTCTTTTTGGTCATGCCCATATGACCGATCAGTGCCTCCATAGAAGCCTTTTTTATTCCTTTATTGCTAAGGGAAATCAAGTCAAAGGCAGAGCGGATTTTTTCTTGCACAAGATCAGTACCCCCAAGGAGGTAGACCAGGCTGGCAATTGGATTTAATTTTTTATTTAAAACAGTCATATCCGACATTTTTACCAAATATAAGGATCATTTGTCGTATAGTCAAGACCTTGTATATGTCTTTTTCTATTTTGATGGGTAGGGGAGATGATATAAGGGTTGTACATTTTAAAACCATGTACTTATTGGCCTGATCATTTCATATGTTTTGATATTACCGTTGATATTTGTTTTGTTTCATTTTTTAATAATTGTTTTTGTACGTTTGTTTGTAATTGTTTTATTAATACTGTTTATAATTTTTTTATTACATTGCTTTATGATTGTTTTTCTACATTTTTTTGTAATTGTTTTATTGATTTTTTTGATAAAACCGTTAAATAGCAACTAGCATAATTATGGCAACACCGAGAGAACGATTAGTTGAAGCACTACAGGTACTTCAGGAATTACAAGCGAAAGGAGTAGTTGCTATACATACTTCCGAGATACCGAAAAATTCAATCCGCGCATTACTGGTAAAAAAAGGATTCCTAAAAGAGATTATCAAGGGGTGGTATATACCTAAAGACCCAGAGGAACGCCCGGGGGACAGTACCTCCTGGTATACTTCCTATTGGGACTTTTGCATTAAATTTTTGGATTTTAAGTACGGGGATGACTGGTGTATCTCAGCGGAACAATCGCTGCTATTGCATTCAGGTAATTACACCGTACCGCATCAACTGATTATTAAATCGCCATTGGCCAATAATACAATCACCAACCTTCCATTTAATACGACCTTATTTAACCTCAAAGCGGAACTTCCTGACAAAATATTAAGAACACAACAAAACGGTATCCGGCTATACAACCTTCCAGGAGCGCTGATCTATGCTTCCGCTAATACTTATGCGCGCAACCCTATCGATGCCCGAACCGTGCTTTCACTGGTCAGGGATGCTTCTGAATTATTACCGGTGTTACTGAATAATGGTCACTCTTCTATAGCAGGCAGGTTGTCTGGTGCCTTCAGAAATATTGGACAGAATAGGATCGCGGACAATATTCTTGGCGCAATGCGCTCTGCTGATTACACTATACGCGAACTAGACCCCTTTGAAGAAAAGATCACTATCAAATTATCAGCGAGGGAAAGGTCGCCTTATGCAAACCGACTCCGGCTGATGTGGCAGATCATGAGACCTACAGTAATTGCGCATTTTCCGGCAGCGCCAGGGATGACCGAAAATAAGGAAGCTTACCTGAAACATATCGATGACGTATTTATCACCGACGCTTATCACTCTCTTTCTATTGAACGTTATCGTGTCACACCCGAACTCATCGAAAGAGTAAGCAGCGGTGCCTGGGATAAGGATTCAAACCCTGAAGATAAAAAGCAAAAAGATGCCATGGCAGCAAGGGGCTATTGGCAGGCGTTTATAAAAGTGAAAGATACGATCAGCAACATCCTTAACGGTAGCAACCCTGGCGAACAATTGGATAAAGATCATCCTGGCTGGTACCGTGAATTGTTTGATCCGAGTGTAACAGCCGGTATTTTAGAAGCCTCTGATCTGGCCGGTTACCGCAATAACCAGGTTTTCATCTCCAGTTCTAAACATACGCCATTGAATGTAGATGCAATGCGGGATGCTATGCCGGTATTATTTGAATTACTGGCAGAAGAAACCGAAGCGAGCGTGAGGGCGGTATTAGGGCATTTCTTATTTGTGTTTATTCACCCTTACATGGACGGAAACGGACGAATCGGGCGATTACTGATGAACACCATGCTGGCATCCGGGGGCTATCCATGGACAGTAATCCCCGTTCAGCAAAGAGCGGCCTATATGGCTGCATTGGAGAAAGCAAGTACGGAACAGGATATCGGTCCTTTCTCAAAATTTCTGGCTCACTTGGTTGATCAGGAATTGAGAGGGAAGCCGGAAGCTCATTTACCCGAATAGATTTTAGAAAGGTGCGCAAATAGGCACTCATCGTGGTTGGTTTAATTCCAGCTCATTAAGATGATCTTCCATGATCCTGAAATCAGCTTTGTCAAAGCTGACAAAGGACCTGTCTTTTTCACCGAAAACATTTTTCAGGATACACTCCCTGTTGTTATGAAACGTATCAGCATACCCTATCTTATCCGCTGCCTGCAGTTCCGCTTCGATGTGTTCAGATAAAGCATAGATCTTAGCAGCTACTACCGGCATATCATATTTCTTTAGCATGAATGGCCTACGTTAAAGTACTTTTGTTCTTTATGAAGGGTCAATCTGATTCGAATATCATACTCCCTGTTAACTGGCTGCTTTTAGGTCCAAAGCACTACTTTTTTTTATATCTCCATCACTTTTTGTCTCGCTTTATATGGTTGGCACAGATATAAGGGTCCTAAAGGAGGTATAAATGTCCATTTTTATGCCAGCCATCTAAGAGCCTGGTAAGAGAAAGGTAAGAGCCAGGTATTTCGTAAAAGCGATTTTAATTCAAAGCCTTAGTGGCTTTTAATACGTCAATGAACTACTGCTGCCTGCTATCGCAGCTGGCAGTTTAAATTTAACTAGTCGACTAATTAAAAAATTGAAACCGGAACACATGCCTATTATTTTTAGCTGATCAGCAGTGGCGGAGTATTCCAGGTGTGTACTAATTGTTCGGATTTACCCGATAAATTGGTATAATTGAAGCTTATCAAAAGCTCGTTTTATTGTAAATGCAAATGTAGGAAAAATAGTTGAGATTTCCAAATAAATTATGGAATTTTTTTGAATTAAACTGGTTGATTTACAGCGCTTTAATTGCATTTTTTAAACCTATAAAAATACTAATTTTACACCCTATTTATCGGTTGTTTTTGCCCTAAAATTGGCGTTTGGGTTAACCTATATTGTATTC
Organism: Pedobacter sp. UYP24; assembly: GCF_054057295.1. Classification (NCBI taxonomy): domain Bacteria; kingdom Pseudomonadati; phylum Bacteroidota; class Sphingobacteriia; order Sphingobacteriales; family Sphingobacteriaceae; genus Pedobacter; species Pedobacter sp. UYP24. The sequence continues at coordinate 363 of NZ_JBSRZD010000014.1, read as the reverse complement.
AGAAATTTAACTAAACTTCTTTGTCAAAAGGACTTGATTTTTAGAGGAGTAAAGAACATTAGCGATTTTAATATCGCATTTACGTAGAATTAATGCTGTGCAGCATCCGGTGTTAATGATGGAGTATTTTAAGTGGTTCCATTCTGGCTTTATTTCGAGTTTACTTGTATTTTCTTCGTGGTATAGTCGCGGTTTGTGCGACTCAAGGTACCTCGTACACGAAGAAACCACGACTAAGCCTCGTTTAAATTGCCTTTAAACAGCGAATTGTCTAGTCCTGATATAGCTTTACACTAATCCTGAAAAAACTTGACATCGTCCTAAATTTAACTTTACATGTACTGATTAAACATTACACGCTAA
>NZ_JBSRZD010000013.1:0-64420 GCF_054057295.1 Pedobacter sp. UYP24 | reverse complement strand
GGATCTACATCATTACCATCTGTAGCTACTACCGTAACCTTGCCGCCGGCATATTTTAGCCAGAAATATGAAGACGCACCCCCGTTTGCAATACGTAGGCGTACTTTATTACCCGCTTTGAATTGGGGCTGTTCATTTTGATTTTTCCCATTGATCAAGAACTTATCGTAATAAACATCGCTTACGTCCATCGCGTTCATGCGCTTCCACTCGTTAGCCAATTTGGTTTTAAAATGACCTGATTTAATCGCCTCTAAATAACTCTGTGTGGTTCCCTTTTGAATAGCAAACCAATCTGAAGCTGCATGAAGGCTGCGGTTAACTTCTTTAGGATTCATATTTGTCCACTCGCTTAGTATAACCGGAATGGTAGGTATGTTCCATTCCTTCCGCTTATTCATAATGAAAGCGCCATACATACCTAGTTGCTCCTGTAACCCGGTGTGACTATGATACCAGTGCGTACCATGTTGCCTGATCGGGAATTTATATAAATGGGTTGTACCCGGCATAATAGGCATCTGGGTAAGATTAGGAACCCCATCGTAGCGATTCGGTAAAAAAAGTCCATGCCAGTGCAGCGAGGTTTCTTCTTTCAATTTATTATGCACGTATATTTCAGCCGTATCGCCCTCTGTAAATGTTAGCGTAGGCATAGGAATACTACCGTTTACAGCGATAGCATGCTTTTGTTTCCCCCCATAATTGACTATAGTATCTGCAATATAGAGATCGTACCGAACAGTATGTGGCGGAACATCATTCGTAATTGTTTTTATAGGGCCTAAGCTTGCCTTATCCATTTTCATATCATCCATTTTCATGTTGCCCATATCATGCATCTTACCGCTCGGCTCTTTCATCGGCATTTTCATGTCGCCCATATCGTTCATTTTTTTTGCAGGCATCTTCATTCCGGCAGAGTTTTTAGCGACAGGCTTTTTAGCGGCAGCCTTCTGTTTCTCTTTAACGAGTTTCATACCGCATTTCGGGCAGTTACCCGGCTTATCGGCGTGAATTTCAGGATGCATCGGACAGGTATATGTTACAGGCTGCGGCTTCTGCATACCTTTCATGTTCTGCATATTTTCTTGCGCGAATACAAATTGCCTCATCGAGAGCAATAGCACAAGTATCATTATTTTTTTCATAACTAATATTTTAGTAATGCCTTTAATTCGTTTGTTTAACCCATTTCAACAGCAAAGTCTTATCCTCTTTGGAAAGTATAGCGTTCCTGTGAATAATCGTATAAGAGGATAAGGGCATTGTGCCTTCTTCAATGCTTTCACCAATAGCCCGTATTTTGCTTCTTTGTTTCCGGGCAGAATAAGTGCCAAACTCATTCAAATTAAGTTCTTCCTTACCCTCGCTCACATGTCTGTCCATCATCAACCTGATGGGCTGGAGCCAGGAATACAGCGGATAGTTGGTATGGTTACTATGGCAATCATAACACGATTTTTTCAGTACCAAACCTACACTTTTGGGTACAGGAATTGTTTGCGTGAGATCATTCGCTGCCGCACCTCCCTGCTGATTATAATACCTGGGGATAAACTGTATAGCCAAAAACAAAATAACAAGCGTAATCAAACTAATTTTAAGGCCTCGTTTCATTGCTTTACTTCAATTCTTCTTTCACCATACCGCAAGAGGTCATATTGGCACCCATATAAGGATTTTTGATCTCTTTGGTTTCACTTAACCAGATGCACCTTTTTTGTCGTTGTACATTGGGCAATGATCTACAAAAAGCGGCTGGTCTGCACCGAAATCTTTAACCAGATCGTACATATCCTTGCTGAGCATATCGAAGTGCTCACGCTGGTGGGGCAATTTGTCTGCGCTCATGCTAATGTGTTCAGCCATTTCCTTAGCGTCATCAGCAATGTCCTCAAAGGATTTTTTTTGTACAGCAGTTAAAGTTGACTTGTCAAAATTCATAAAACCATCTGACAATGATTTTCCCGCTGCTGCCGCGTCTTTACTGTTATCTTTTATTAACGCATTCTTTAGTTGTAGGTAATTACTAACCAATCCGTTAACAGCTGTTGCAGCTTTTGCATCCACACCCTGTTTTTCATTCATCTTAGCAGATACTACTGGAGAAGGATTTATTTTTACAGTGGTATCCGCATTCATGGCTGATGATTTGCCTGTGTTATTACAAGCGATTATGGCAACCGATGCGATAGCCATTGTACATACTATAATGAGATTTTTCATGATGTATTTATTTGATTTTTAAATTACTTACTCAGTGTTTCTGTAGTTTTCCTACAGGTTAACATTTGGCTGCCTAAGTAAGATTCTGTTAAATTTTATCTAGTGGTTTTCTTTCGTTTTTTTGACTCGTTTTGTACTGGCTGGGTGTTAGGCCGGTCACGTTTTTAAACTGCGCGGATAAATGCGCACTGCTGCTGTAACCCATTTGATACGCGATCTCATTCAAATTAGCTTGGCCGTATTCCAGTAGTTCTTTTACTTTTTCTACCTTTTGCTGGATAATAAATTTTTCGATAGTGATATCTTCGTATTCAGAAAACAAACGGCTCAGGTAAGCGTAGTCTTTAAAAAGCTGGGATGAAAGCAGGTCTGAAAAATTGATATTACTTTTTGACAAGTCGGTATAATGAACTTGTTGGATAACCAGGTTCTTAATACGTTCAACAATCTGCTGTTTTTCACTGTCGATCAGTTCAAAACCCATCAACTTTAAAGAGGAAGCGATCTCAAGTAAGGTCTTATCGTCAGGCTCAGGATCAATGGTTGCCTTTCCCAAAACGATGTCCGTTACGCGGAAATGTATATTTTCTAATTGCTGGCGGACAACCATAATGCAACGGTCGCATACCATATTTTTAATATGAAGTATCATATAATTTAATTAAGTATTGGTGAACGTACTTTTTAAGTATGAATCCTACCAGAAGCCACACACCAATTGCTTGCGGACAAACCATCATGCAACGGTCGTACACTATATATTTAGTAGAAATAGTGCTGTAAAATGTCAGGCTGCTGGGATCGCAGGGCTACTTGAATCAAATTAGGAGAGAACGGAATTTTATAACGATAGATTTGCCGGACAGGTATGGAGGCGCATGGCTTTCCTGCCAAGCCAAACGTGTAATCACCGGATAATAATGGAACTGACTTAAAAAAAAGTAATGTTGAATTAGTACGGCGATCTGTGGTGCCTGAAAATCAGGAACTGGTGGAATATTTTCCTTAATCACATAATTATCGTGTTTGTCGCAGCAGCGACAGTCCTTATCGCCACAATCCTTTTTCTTACTATGCTCACGCACTTCATGATCCTCATCATGCATGGCCAATTTTGGCTGGAGAAAGTATTCACCTGCACAGTGTAGCATACAGACGAACATACCTGTTGTGAGTATCAGGTAAAATGCTGCTATACTTAAAACTGCCGCTTTCTTCATAGGTAACACAAAGGTAGGATATTCTTAACAACTACTTTTATAGAATTTTGTTTGATTTTTACGTAATTAGAAAATTACGATGCCTGGGCGTAAGGCCGTCTTGATAAAACATCGACCCATGTCCGGATTTACCTGGCAACCTATCATGAAAATAGCCATGCAACCTGCAAGGCTATCTTTGAGACATTATTTGTTGAATATTTTGATCCTAACTCCGGCATTAACGACTACACCATCCAGCGGCGCGTAAATGTCTTTGAAATCAGGATTGGTTAAACTGCCTGTATAAATACTGTTCCATTTGGTTTGGCGTTGATCCGTAAGATTTTCCGCATTTACAAAGATATCAAGGTGCTTCCACATCTTTTGTACTAATAAACCAAAAGTGGTATAGCCTCTGCCGGTAGAGCCATCCGATAATAACTGTGGACCGGTATAAAAACTTTCGGCCCCAAAACGAAAGCTACCCTCGATCTCGTAGGTCGCATCAAAGCTCAATTGGTTTTTAGGCGTTAAAGTTTGTGGCATACTTAGCCCATTAAAATGTGTTTTGGTATCAGTATAGGTATAACCAAGATAAAATATCAGTTCATCCATCACCAACTTAACATTGGTTTCCGCACCTTGGGTATTTAAGTAACCCGGTCCGTTAATAAAACTATTGTTTTGCAGAATCAGCGGCCTGTCTACGCGTGTTGAAAAGAACAATTGGTTCACATTAATAAATGCATCATTACCCAATGCGCTGCGATAATTCAGATCGGCATTCAAGCCATAGGACTGTTCTGCTTGCGTATTGTCAATATTTAAAGGCTGGATATGCTGATAACCGTCCTGCTCGCTCTCGTCGTTGAACAAGGTAGGCATTTTATAACCCAAACCTCCTCCTATACGGCTGGTCAAACGATCGGTGATCTTAAAAAGGGCGTTTATCCTTGGCAAGATAAACAAACCTGATGAGGGCTTTGCTGGTGCTGGGGTATTTCGATCCAATCGCAGGCCACTTTCTATAGAAAGCCAATTACTGGCTTTATAAATGTTTTGCGCAAAGGCCCCGAGGGTAGTTTGGTCATAGTTCAAGTTATTTTGCGGCGGCTCTGCCGTGAAATGATCAGTGATCAGGTTGGCACCGGCTACCCAGGATGCTTTTTCACCGTTACGTACATAGTTCACTTCGCTGAAGGAAGAAAATTGTTTCCCCTTGAAATTAAAGCCCAGTTCGCCTAATCGCCGATCGAAATAGCCAACGGTATTCTTGAAATTGAGCTTACTTTCCTCATCAATATTATGGGTAAAAGACAATTGGGTGGAAAATCGGAAGGTTTGATTTCGCTCAAAATACTGGTGGATGTTATCAGGCTTTCCTTCGATCACTTTTAAATCGCCTCCTAAACGGTTCTCGTAGGTAGTGTTCACACCGAACCAGCCAGAATTATGCTCATCCAAATACAGAAATACCTTCGGGTTAATGGTAAAACGTTTAGTCTGCGGTATAGCGCTTAAACCTGTATTCGACGGTTCATAAGCGCCATTGTAATTTAAGGAACCAAATATTGTTGTGCCGATATGTTGCCATTTCTCACTGTAATATCCGCTAGCATCCACACCTTTAGCAGTAGTCCCATTCAACAAAAAAGTCAGTTCCGGTTCCTTTTCGGGAACTTTGCTGATCAAGTTGACCAACCCGGCTATTGCGCCGCCGCCGTATAATGTAGATGCGGAGCCTTTGATGAACTCTACCTGCCGCAAATCCAGCGGGTTGATCTGCAATAAACTAAGGTTGCCCGAAAACCCTGCATACAATGGCATCCCATTCTGTAATAATTGGGTATAACGGCTGTCCAAACCTTGTATGCGAAAACTGGCTGTGCCGCTTACCGCAGAAGTCTGTTGGACATGGATACCGGTCGTTTCGCCAAGCAACATTTTAATATCGCCGGGCCGCATGGTACTTTTCTCGTCCAGTTCCTCCAAAGGTAATGCTTCTATGCGCGTAGGGATATCCCGCAGGTTCTGGTTTGTCCGGGTTGTTTGTACCGTTACCTCGGCTAACTCACCGCTGGATGGTTCCAGGTAGATCTTGATGATCTCGCTCGGCTGCTGTGAAGGGAAATGATACACCTTTTCGCTTTTATCAAAACCTACATAAGTGATTTCGATCTCAAATTTCCCATTGGGGATATTAGGAATAGTCAACAGTCCGCTCGTGTCAGTGCTTGCACTTATTTTTAAGTCAGGCAGGGTTCCTGTTGCGCCTTTAAGTACCATTTTGGTCTGGTTGTTCAATACCTTCGCACGGAAGGTATTTTGAGCAGATACCAATTGTGAAAATAAAACAAAGGATAGCAGTATGAAAAATATTTTCATGTATATAAATATTTCGGCAATTCGATGCAATTGCCCTGTTAGAAATTAAATGAATAAATAAGGAAGATCAATCAGGCTATCGGAGGCCTGAAATGCTCATGATGATATTCAGACGTATAATAGCGGGCATGATAAATAGGTTGATTGGTCACAGGCTGCACCGTATTGGAAAAAAGTTGATAAACGTGGTGAATAAAGAAGATCGAAAGCGTGGGTTGATGCTGAAATTGTAAGGCACCCGGGTTCTTCGGTGACGCATCATTGTTATTATTACCAAAAAGATCTTTGCCATGCAAAAGATAATCACCAACAAAATCAAGAATGTCTGGCTGGCCTGCTCGTACCTCACAATAGGAACGGTACATGACTGGAAGATCCCGTATCAATGAAAAATCACTTAATGGAAAAATCACGCTCCCCGCTAAAAAATAGCAGGCAAAGAACAAGCTGATCAACATTTTTTTCATCAAGGCAAAGATATAAAAAATTGGTACTTCATACAAAAATGTACCTGTTGGCATTGGCTTAAATATTTACTGCTTGTACCTACAGTAAAATGTAAAAGCCTTCCCTTATATACGCTCTATTTGTGCGCTTGCTTATAAATGGCATTTAAAAGCGATTTATCTCCAGGTGCGTCGCCGAGCAATTGCCAGATCATAATACCAGATGCTTCTTTTTTGGCGAGATCTGTTTTTTGTTTGATGGTGGGGATGCCATTGTAGTAAATGATTTTTCCGCCGGGCAAGCCCCATTGGTCTACCAGTTCGGCACCAGGGTTTTGTGCAACCAGTTGTCCGTAGGTCATGCTGATGCCAGGTGTGGTGGTATCCGGACCAAAACCATAACCATAAAAACCTACGCCTAATACCATTTTCTCTTTAGGAACTTTTTTCACGTTATAGAAATATTCCAGATCAGACACTGCTTTATCAAAAGGCGAATGAGGCCCTGGCTTGTTGGGCCGGTCTGGGCTGGTATGGTCATAACTCATCAATGTTACAAAATCATATTGGGCCAGTGCAGTTTCGGTGAGCTGGTCTTTATAGAAAATGGCGATTGCGGCGGTAGAGATCAAATTGCGCCGGTGCAGTGCAGCCGATAGCTCGGTAGCAAACTTTTCGTAGTTGCCATCAATATCGCTGCCTTCAATATCTACATCAATACCGTCAAATCCATATTTAAGTGCCACATCTATCAGGCTATTAATAAAGGCAGGTCGTTTATCATCCCTTAACAGCGCGGCATAATAGGGGTGCCTGCCGCCGCCAGCTATAGATGGCAGTACCTTTACATTTTTAGCGTGTGCAGCTTTAATAAAAGGCGCAAGGGCAGATAGGTCGGCACTAAAATTACCCAGCGTATCGGGATTTAAAAACGATAGATTAATATGAGTAACCATATTAAAAGGCACGGTATTTAAATTGGTAGTTAGCGCTGCACGGATGGAGTAGTATCCAACTATTTTAAATTTGTTGTTCCGTTGCTGGCCCATGGCCGATGCCATTGTGAGTACTAAGAATAAGCTTAATAATATGTTTTTCATCTTCCTGTATTATTTACTCAACGAGTCCAAATGCTGGAGACTTTGCTTCTTGTTCTGCCCTTGAGAGCCCCTGCTTTGAAGCTTGTTTTCGCCAATCTTTAACTACTGTAGAAATTTCCTGAATGATCTGATACATTTGGTTCTCCTTTAACTGGAAAAATTGACCTACACTTAATGCCAGTTCAAAATCCAGCGCATTATTGTCCATATCTACATTTATAGCCAATCCATTTTTTTCTATTGAAGGATTAATATCATATGCTGGCGATAACCTCCAACCCTTTTCCGTTAGTAAAAACCCATGATTTCTCAAATGATCATCGGTATTCGAGATCGCCATATTAAACACTATTCTCCTCCATAACTGATGTAAATCCTCCTCAATAGCTGAACCATAAGTTTGTATAAAATCTGCTATTTCAAGATAACTTGAACTAACATCTCTAATGCTATGAACTGCTCCCTCAAAACTGGGTCAATAGCACCAAATCACCTGACTCGGATAATGCATCTCAAATCTACTCAAATTCTATTTCAAAATATTGAAGAATAGCTTTGTAATTATCCTGAGCGGTAAGGCAGGTGTCTGATAAATATTCTTTTATGTGACCCCATTCTTGTAAACCTCTATAATAGAACAATTTTATATCCTCATCTATTATAAATGGCACCATATTGTTGGCTAGGCATTCCTTAAACATAATCAACCGACCAACACGACCATTACCATCTTGAAAAGGATGAATAATCTCAAATTGATAATGAAAGTCAATAATATCTTCAAAAGTTTTATTTTCGATACTGTGGTATTTAGAAAGTAAATCTTTCATTTTTGCTGTAACTTCTTTAGGTGGACAAGTTTCATTACCACCAACTTCGTTCGGGAGTTTTTTGTATTCGCCAACATTAAACCAATCTTTTCTACTATCGGAAGTGCTCGTTTTTAAAAGATAATGTAATTCTTTAATCAAAGATTCTGTCAACTTAGATTTTCCTTTATCAATAATTAAATCGATACAGCGAAAGTGGTTTGTAGTTTCTATAATATCATCTATATTAACACTTTCTTTTGATGCTTCAATTGTATTGGTTTCGAAGATATATCGGGTTTGGTCGTGGGTTAATTTACTTCCCTCAATACGATTCGAATTATAGGTGAGATCAATTTGCGTAAGATGATAAATGCCACCTTTCAGCTTCATTTCCTTTTGCTCTTTTAGATGATTGAGTAAAGTATTATCACTGAATTTCTTCTTATTCTCTTTTTGAGATATCGTAGCATATTCTGGAATATTCCAAGTTTTACCAGTTAAGAATGCTCCTTGAATTCTGTCTTTAGCACAATAATTCCGAACAGTTCTTTCAGGAATGCTCCATTTTTTCGCAAATTCACTTACTGAAATATAGTTCATAATTTTATTTAAGTGCCGTTATCGGCAAATATACAACAAATCAAGCTTTTATAATCATAATTTTGCCGATAACGGCAACAATTGAGGATTTTATTTCCTTTGAACTTTATGGGAACCTGTAAAAAAAATGGCATTAATCCATTTGAATGGCTTAGGGATATTCTTGTCAGAATACCAGAACATTATGTAAATAAATTGCATGAACTACTCCCACAAAACTGGGTCAAGAGCACTAAATCATCTGATTTGGGTACTTAGCCGATGGCTTAGGTATGGAGAGCTATGCTACGCCCTGCTGATATAAGTGTTTCTGGAATTCTATAAACATGGAGCTGATACTAGCTACACTGCCAAGAACGCCCTTAGCATCTTCTAAAGAATGATATTTGTTTGTTAGTAATATGGGCAGTTTTTCTTGGTCAAGTTCATCTACGCCGGTCTCAATATATTTGGTTAATACGAATTCTATAAATTCCTTTTGTTTATCGTTTAATAATGCAAAAATTGTTGCCTGTGCTGCAGCCACTCGCGCTTCTCTAGTTATAGGCTTAATATCACTATTGAAAACATATTCTAAAACATCAAATAGATCACTCTTTTCTGCATCTATTAATTGTTGAAGTGTATGTAATTCATCCTTACCAAAACCTGCTTCCTCTAATTTTATCATTAAATCTTTTCTAGTAATGGGGTTACTCCAAATTGTACGTAATTCATCTTCACTTTTGAAAAGATTTGGCAGCTCTCCAAAAAGGTTATTTAAAAACTCTTCCGACGATATTGGTTTACCGTCGGCACTCCAGAAGGAGGTCGACATCATAAATTGAATATCTCTTTCTTTTCCGTCACGTAGCTTAATTTTAATTTTCGTCCTTCTCTCAGGCGGTTCGCCACCATCTGTTGTTGGCTTTGGTGGTCTTGTATAGGTCCCAGGGGGCTCATGAACTTCATTGGTCTCTGGTTCAAGTGGTTCTCCATCCCATGCGGGGTCAGCAAAGTGGTGGTATGCATCAACAAAGTCGTAAATGGTGAAAAATTCTTTGCCATCAAATAGACGGGTTCCTCTACCAACAATTTGCTTAAATTCAATCATTGAATTTACAGGACGAAATAGCACAATGTTTCTGATGTTTCTTGCATCAACACCAGTAGATAGTTTTTGCGAAGTTGTTAAGATTGCAGGAATGGTCTTTTCATTGTCCTGAAATTCTCTTAAAAATTGTTCTCCAATCTCGCCATCATTGGCTGTTACCCGAACGCAATAGTTCGGGTTTTTATCTTTTTTATTTTGATTAACTAAATCACGTATAGCAGAAGCGTGGTCTTGGGTAGCACAAAAGATAATTGCTTTTTCTTTTTGGTTAGCCTCATTCATGTAAATTTTAACACGCTTATCCTCTCGTGCCTTTATTTCAATGATCTTATTGAAATCAGCCTCTTTATATAACTTCCCTTCCTCAATTTCTCCTTCGATGATTTGGTCATCGCTAGTGTAAATATAATCATCTAGGGTAGTCTTGAAGCGTTTTACCTTAAAAGGCGTTAAGAAGCCATCATTAATACCCTCTTTAAGTGAATAGATATACACAGGTTCGCCAAAATATTTATAGGTGTCTACATTATCATTCCTTTTTGGTGTTGCCGTTAAACCGAGCTGAACAGCAGGGCTAAAATATTCTAGAATTCCTCTCCAGTTACTTTCGTCATTGGCTCCACCACGGTGACATTCATCAATAATAATGAAATCGAAATAGTCCGCAGGATAAGCACCAAAGTAAGGCGCAGATTTACCCTCGGCATCTGTACCTGACATAAATGTTTGAAATATCGTGAAGAAAATACTCCCGTTAGTCGGAACACTTCCTTTTTTACTAATTTCTTTTGGACTAATTCTTACCAAAGCATCTTCTGGAAATGCGGAAAATGAGTTAAAAGCTTGATCAGCCAATATATTTCTATCGGCTAGAAATAAGATCCGAGGTCTTCTACTACCATCTCGGCTTAAGTTCCAACGGGTTTGGAACAGTTTCCAGGCAATTTGAAAGGCTATGGCGGTTTTGCCGGTGCCTGTAGCTAAGGTTAAAAGAATGCGTTCTTTATTCTTTGCAACGTCTTCTAATGTGTTTTTAACGGCAATTTCTTGATAATAACGTAATTGCCAACTTCCACTTTTGTCTTCGAATGGAACAGAGGCAAACTTCTCTCTCCATTCATTTTGTATAGTAAATGTTTTATCCCAAAGTTCATCAGGTGTTAAGTAGCTGTCAACCAACTTCTCTTCACCTGTTTTAAGACAAATAAAATAAATCTCTCTGCCGTTAGTAGAATAAGTCGTTTCTAATTTAAGCTTATTGCCATATAATTTAGCTTGCGCAACGCCTTCACCGACTTCCAATTCATCACTTTTAGCTTCAACTACAGCTAACTTAATACCTTTATAAACTAAAATATAATCCGCTATCATAGGTTTACTACGTGTACCGCCTACATTAATTTTACCATCGGTTATTTTGGCATTACGTTCTCGAAGAACTTTTGAACCCTCTATAACACCCCATCCACAAGCTTTTAGCTTTGGGTCAATTAGTTCTGCTCGTGTTTCTGCTTCGTTCATTTTAGAGGGGTGTTAATTTTTCTATTGAGTTTCTATTGAGTTTTTACTGGTTTTCTTGCAGATTTGCTCAATAGAATATTTCATGCCTCCATTTAAATTTCTTATTTGCCTCTAAATAGGTAAGCATATTTGGGGTTAAAATAAATCCTTATAGAATTCGACCCCAATATTTATATTTTCACTTTCCGAACTGACTTGGCTTAGTGCATGGATGATTTTTAATTTCAGGGCTTCACTATAATCTTCCTCATTTACAATAGAAATAATTATCTCGAGTAATAAATCTTTATCAATTATATTATCTGCCACTGTCACAGCAATATTCTCCATTTCTATAATAAACTTGTCTACAAAGACATCTAGGCCATTTATAGAAAGAAAAAAGGCCCCCATTGCAATTGATGTCCGTTTATTACCATCATTAAATGCATGGAATTTATTGAAAGAAAAAACAAGATGGCTGAGCTTTTCTTCAAAACTAGGATAATAGTCATCGTTTTGAATGTGTTCCAATGGGCTATCCAAATTTCCATAAACTTTAACACCTTCGATGCCACCTGAGATTTCAATAATTTTATCGTGAATTTGTATGGCATATGCTGTTTTAAAATAGTTGAGAGCCATATTATCGATCTTTTAATCTCTTAAAAATTTCCTTATTATCTTCTAGTCTTTTTTCCAGATCCATACTGCGTTCTCCCAGAAAAGTCTCATAATCCTCAGAACTTACTTCATTAATATAATCCTTGAGCTTTTCATGAAGCGCCTCTCTAAAAGCCAAATCACGGCTGGCCATTAGACTTCTGGCTTTTTCCCTTAATGGCATTAAAGTAAATTCTGTAATTTTCTCATAGGAGGAAAACAGCAGGTGGGCCTCAGATAAACTTAGTTTCCTACTTAATCTTTCAAACTCATTTTTCAGAAAATTAGCAAAACCATTTTCATACCCAGAGACCAAATCCAAAATTTCAGAGTACATTGTACTACGTACACTTTCATTAGTATTCAATTTTAATATATGGCGGTATTCCTTAGCATTTTCTTTAAAAATGCTCTTGTATATTTTATCCGTGAGCTGGCTATACTTAAATTTATTTTCTGTTATATAATAATCAAGTGCGTTAGTGAATTCTTTTCTATAGTTATACTCCCTAATTGCACTTGGTAAAAAATCTTCTTCCCGCTGATTGATAAATTTTGTTTTACCTCCCAGTTTTTTATTTAAAACATCGATTACGATGTCTAAAATAGAAGAGCGAAGTTTTTGAGCTTTTTCAGAGCTAGTAAGCAACATACCTACGTTTAAAAAGGACTTGTAGGTAAACACAGATAATTGAGGTGCTTTCAGTAAGCTATCTGATTCACTTTCATATAATTGGACGATGTCTCCGACATCGATGTCGGAGACATCCGACTGAGTCTTGGCTTTTTTTAAAAAAGCTGAAATTTCCTCTTTGAAAAGCTTGAGCTTACTCCCTGAAAAAACTTCATAACCGCTTAGTATCAATTCTTCTCTATGTACTTCTACTATCCGTTCAATAGTTCTGATATCTACTTCAAAGTAATTTGCCAGTTGTTGTCGCGTGAATCTATATTTACAATCGAATTTAATTCCATAGAAACCTACCTGCTGATAAACTTCCTGAATTGCATAATTATTGTTTAGTATATTTTTCCTGTCGAGACTGGAATTCGTTAAATCTTTACTCATAAATTTCCATTTTTTTGGCTTTCAACGTCCCACTAAACGCCTTGTGTAAAATAGATTTTTTAAGTTCTTCAAAACGATCTAGTTTTTGCTGATATGTTGACTTTAACTTTTTAGTTTCGGTTGATAGAGCATCTAGTTTTTGAACAATGGCTTGTTGTTCATCAATGGAGATAGGAAAAGGTAACTTATAGTTTTCGAAAGTTCCTAAATTTATATTGTCCTGGGCGCTCCCTTTTCCTAATTTCTTTAGCTCCGATTTTAAATACTGTAAAGTATAGTAAACAAAGTCTAAATCAGCCTTCGAAGGGTCAACTTCTAGACCAATTATGCTATCTGGAAAACAAGAATCAAAATCTAAAATAGCTGTTTCAGCGATATTAGCTGCTATAGTTATGCAGATTGTTCCCTTTTTCCAAAGTTTACTTTGAGCTAGACCTACCTCGTTATAGGTTTGAGAATATTCTGTTACAAACTTATTAGCATTTCTAACATCACCGGTTTGAATAAAAGGGAAATCCCCTTCGTAAAGACCCTTCCAGTTTCTTGGACGATGTTTGGATTTTCCTCTACCAAAATCTAATGCAATTTCGACTAAGGTTTTCTCCTCCCAATGGTCACCTTTATTCTCAAACACCCCTTGCAAATAATTTTCAAAAAGTTTTTTAGCGTTTTTTAAGTTTTGCTCAGCATTGGCTATTGCTCGGGCTATAGTGGCAAAAGTATTATCTAAAATCGCAATGATGCGTTGTTGCTCGATGAGGGATTTTGGATAGTTTATTTGAATCGTTTGAAGTTCAGATTTAACTAGACTTGGTATAGTGGTTCCTCTATTCATACTTTTAAAATCAATTCCTAAGCATAAATAGTATATTAATCTCTTATCTATTTGATCTTCATTTTTAGGAAAAAAACCAAAGGCTGTATCTACATTCCAAATTCTTTCATCAATGTAGATTGGTTTACTAATGTTACCTTTTCGTCCAATTATTGTTGTACCAGCTTCACAAATGAAATCCGTTGCATAACCCATTGCATTACCAGCACTACCCATAATTTTATACTTTCCAGTATTAGATAGTACTGCTTGCTGGTTTTTGCCATTTCTAATTTCAATTACTTCCCCAAATTTTTTTGTTTCCCAATTGTCTCTCATATTAGTTCTAAAATTGAGGTTAAAATGTCAGCGCTTTCTTCATCTAAAACTTTAATATCGGCTAAAATTTCTTGCGGTTGGCGTAAGGCAGCTTCTTCCTTTTTGTTTGGATTTTTGGCAGATAGGTCAAAAGTAATCTGGTCAATGTCTTTTACATTAATGCTCCAAGAGTTTTCGCTATCAACTTTTGTTTTTTGTAAGGTTACAAAATCGGCTAAATCCTTTTCGTTTAGGGCGTTAGTTTTGCCTAGATTTCTGGCTAAATTTAGTTGGTAAAACCAAACTTTTTGAGTTGAACTTCCTTTTTCAAAAAATAACACTACCGTTTTTACACCGGCACCTGTAAAAGTTCCACCAGGCAGATCTAAAACAGTATGCAAATTACAGTTCTCTAAAAGCAATTTGCGCAAGCTTACACTGGCATTATCGGTATTGCTTAAAAAGGTGTTTTTAATTACCACACCCGCTTGTCCACCTGCTTTTAAAATCTTAACAAAATGCTGTAAAAACAAAGAAGCCGTTTCGCCGGTTTTAATCGGGAAATTTTGTTGTACTTCTGCACGCTCCTTACCACCAAAGGGAGGATTAGCTAAGATGACATCATAACGATCCTTTTCCTGTATATCGGCCAAGTTTTCTGCAAGCGTATTGGTATGAACAATATTTGGGGCTTCTACACCATGCAAGATCATATTCATAATGCCAATAATGTAGGCTAAGGATTTTTTCTCCTTACCGTAAAAGGTTTTCTTCTGTAAGGTTTCGGTATCTTTTGTGGTTAAAACTTTGCTATTTTTAAGGTAGTCAAATGCTTCGCATAAGAAGCCAGCACTACCTACTGCACCATCATAAATAGTATCGCCAATTTTTGGAGCAACTACTCTAATAATCGTTTTAATCAAAGGACGAGGAGTGTAATATTCACCGCCATTACGGCCTGCATTACCCATGTTTTGTATCTTGGCTTCGTACAAATGGCTCATTTCGTGCTTTTCGGCACTGGTTCTGAAGCGAAGTTCATCAATGCGATTAATTACTTCACGTAGGTTGTAACCACTTTGTATTCGATTTTTTAGCTCACTAAAGATCTCGCCAATTTTATATTCAATGGTATCAGCACTTTCCGCATCTCCTTTAAATTTCTTCAGGTAAGGAAATAATTGTATGTTAACGAAATCGTTTAAGTCATCTCCTGTTAAAGCATTGTGATCTATCTTTCCGTTCTCTAATTTCGGTGCTGCCCAAATGCTCCATTGATATTCTGGTGCAATAATATCAATGTAAGATTTGCCTGTTAATTCGGCAGCAGTCCTTTTGTCGTGCTCTAAGTCATCTAGGTATTTTAAAAACAGTACCCATGAGGTTTGCTCTACATAATCCAATTCACTTCCACAACCAGCATCTTTATGCAGGATATCATCTATATTTTTAAAAGTTTGTTCGAACATTCGTTTTGAAGGGTATTTATACTCTTCAAATATGGTGATTTTCAAACTTTTATTTTTGATTTTTGGGGATCCTATTTTTATCTTAAATCATTTCCGTCCTAAACGTTTTATCTCAATAAAGAAATTGGTGATTTCATTGGATTAAATCGCTATTAAAGACTGTTTTCAAAACAGAACCCCCTGTATGCATTCCGGGGGTATATCAAGCAACTCTTCGAAGGGCTTGTTCAGCCATAGTTGGAGGTTAATCTTTACAAAGATATTAAGCCTGATGAATGGCGACCAGTGCTAATATTTTGCATATTTATCAACATTAACATTATCTTTGTACTTACAGTGCCGGGCCATACAAAGCATTAGTCCTGCACTTTAAAAAAAGAACATTCAAAACCCGAGCAAGCCTCGAGTTTTTTATTTCAAGCCAATCTCAATCTAAATGCCATGTATTTGCTTTGGTATCATTTATTTTTTCTTTTCGTTATTGCGATGTAACGTATCCGTACTATAAACTACAAGTTTGATTGCTCAATAATTTGTTTATAGTTCTGAGGATATAGATTCTTGATGTTTTTGTGATTTATGGATATGATATTTTGCTGTTGCGTCGGGCGGATAAAATATGCAGACTTGTAATATTCTATTGCATAGGACGGAAATTTACTACAATGGAACAATAAATCCCCTTGTAGTTTTGATTACATGGTTAATATCTACGCCATCTAAAAAGATGTAAAAAATTTCGAGTTCCCAGTTCTCGGAAGTGAGCGCAACTATCCGGTTATATGCATATTTAGACTTAAAAACGAATGTACAAGCTCTTTCATATTCAATACCGAACTTTGCCCCCCATATTGTGTCTAAATATTTTTCATCATAATATTTATAAGGAGCTATTTTATTTCCATAATGTGTAAATTTGCTAATTGCATTATTTTTAAAATTTGTCGGCGATAAAGGCATCGTTTTTCTCTCAATATCTTCCCTGCGATTAATAAGAATCCGAATGCCTATATAAACAGTGCTATCGCTATTTTTTAGAACTCGATCGAATAATGTTTGACTGTGATGAGGGGCACATTGCCAGTCGCCAAGTTCTACGTCTTTCATTGGAGCAATACTGAAATTGTTTGGCAACTTAAATTTAAGATGCGCATCTACCAACAAATCTTGAAAGGCTTTCTCAAACTGATTCTCGGTTAAAAGACTTCTTTGTGCGTTGGAGTTCAGAAAAAACACCAAGTTCAAAATCAAAATACAAAAAAATCTAACCATAAATTTGGAATTAAAATTGTCTAAGGATTTTTCTTTCTTATACCTCCATGCTGATTTTACGAGTGAACTATTTAATGAGCGTCCATCACTTATTACCATTTTAATACTTTAAGATATGATTTTTTGTTAGAAAGAACATATTCGTTGTAAGCTTTTACATTGACGTCTTCAACTGAGGACTATCCAGGCCTACATTTCTTTCCATTTTCCTATTTCTGCAGCAGTGAAACCTTTCTATCTTTCCTTAACCTCCCTTTTCGGTTCCTTCTTAAATTTCAACATTTTCTCCAGTCTCTTTAATCGATTTGCTAATTCTTGTTGGGATATACCGCTGTAATAGTGGTATATTTCAATATCAACTTTATTTTCTTTGTGCAAAAAAATTACTCTACAATTTTCATCGGGACTAAGTACGGGTATCTGTCTAAAAGGTACTAAATTCCATGTTCCGGCAACATCTGCATTATAAGTTTTTCTTGAAAATGCTTTATCAAACAATACAAATTTCTGATTAAACGGGATATAATTTTTGTTCGGATCATACAGTTCGCCATCAGACTTGACAATACTAAGCTTTTTAACAGTATCAATTGGCCCATTAAAACAAATTGCTACCGCCATGTGACCATCCAAACTTTTAAGCAAAATGCGTGAAACTGCCGTTACATGACCACTAATGCCATCTACTATCTGAACAGAACTATCTATAGTGACAAAACCCGTTGGCATTTTAAATTCGACATTGAATATTTTTAGGTTACGATTAAAATCTGACATCTGTCCAAAAGCACAGTTGCAAGAAATCACCACACATAATACGGTAATTCTGATAGTTGTAGCACCCAAAAACTTAATAGTCATACTTTAATTGGTCTTTGATGGTTGTAGACAAGTTGTCTTAAGCCAACTTGTCCCCTAATATAACGAATGGAACTTCAAATTAAAATTCTCTGCGTATTATATTTTCCCGCACAACCCCAACACCCCCTCAATCTACCGGTGTTCTTAAATATTGCATCACGCTAGATTCCAGGTAAAAATAGTTAATACCCATTTTCTTTGCTTCTATCAAACCCTTCTGCGTGTACCTTTTTAGCGTACGCGGACAGCGCTGCAGCATGTGGCATGCGGTACGTGTACTTAGCCACCTTTCCTGGGCATTTTTGTGTAATTCAATCAATTCTTTCAATAGGTCTGCGATACTTTTTAATGATACTTCCATGTTCTTAAATTTTAAAAAAGGGTTTAATAATGTTCTTGTTTTAACACCAGCAAAATTACTGGTCAGAAACCGCTTTAAAAAGTCAAAAACGTGCTTAAAACGACCAAATAGACTGTTTACCAGATCAAATGCAACCCTTTCACCTACCAACACTAGTTACCAAACAGGCGAAATACACACAATAAACAGGTGAACTACACACATTAAACCGACGAACTGCACCTGCTAAACCTGCGAACTGCACCTGGCACCAGGCGAACTACACAAATTTTATTTGCCATTTATTGGCCCAATAATCCGGAATTATTATAATTTCGCTCCCAATTCATTACATTTTAACTAACGCTCCCCATTTTGAACACGCTAGACAGGATTAACGCAGAAATTGAACCCATAAAATATAATAAACGGTATGTCTGCCTCATTGCGGCCAATCTACTGGTGATCATATTATATTTCAGATTACCTCGTAAAAACATGTTCTCCATTGATAGCGGAGATACGCTCTTTTTATTGCTGATATCGGCTGTAACGATCAGCTACATGCTGTTTAAAATGACCTACTTATTCATTAAAATGTTAGACCGTAATTATCCATGGAACTTCCCAAGTTTAAGGTGGCTCTATCAAATACTCTTATGTGTTTTACTGCCAACCAGCATTGCTACGCTGGTCTCCTACTTCTATTATCGTGCTTTTGGTTATGACCTCCTCCAGTCCAACACAAAAATCATCCATACTGTCATCATTTTTCTTTGCTTTGTCTTTGTAAACCTGTATTACTTCGAGCGTTGGGCAATACTAGCCCGAAAAAGAATAGCCAATCAGAAGGAAATTGTGGTTGATGAAATCAGCACACCTCCCATCATTATACTGCCAGAAGAGCTTCCGCTAATTATCATTAGTGAAAAGGAAAAACGCTGGGCTCGCATGCCCGATGGCATCATGAAAGAATGGGAACACACCATTGAAAAATCATTAACCGCATTGCCAGATGGGGATTATTTCATACTCTCCCGTGATATCATCTGCAGGAAAGATAACATCGCTACGGCCACCTATAAAAACAGAAAGTATACCGTGTCAACACGCATACCAGCAAACAACTACATCGTGCTAAGCGAAGCCGTTACCCGCAAGCACCGTCAATTTCTCCGCAGCATCCCGGTATAGCGTCTGCCTTCGGCCTGGCTTCGTCCTGGCTTCGGCACGGGTTCGTACGTCGGTTATCCATTCGGTATCCGTCGGGTATCGGTTCTGCATCATTGGTATATCTAAATAACAATTAAATAAGCTCAAAAGGCTCCTTAATGAATACCAAAAATACGGACCCAACAGCACCTGGTATACTGCCTGTAGCTTAATGACTGCCTACTTGTTGCTCTTGTGGACAGTACCTGGACAACGGTTGACAGTTCTGCTCCAGGCTTGGATTCCCTGATATTCTGCCTTAATTTTGCAGGAAACAAGAACAAATCATAAACAAAAACAGAAAAAACATGGGAAAATTTGACGGAAAAAATTTTATGGGATTTAGTGGAAAAGTAGGTGGCATAGTGGCTTATTACCTTAAAGGACAAAACGTGATTAGGCAGGTTGGTTATCCTGTAAAACCACCCAGCAAATTGCAAATTGCACAAAGACATAAATTAACGGTAATTAACGCGTTTCTTAGCCCGCTCAAAGGTTTTTTTAATACCGGGCTTAATCTGATGGTGAAAGACACGCCAAAGAATGCATACAATCAGGCAGTAGCGTATGCCAGCCTAGCACTTGAAGGGCAGTATCCAGACATCAGCATCAATTACACGAAAGTAATTTTAAGTCAGGGGTATTTGAAAAATCCAGAAAACCTGCAATTGTCTTTTCAGCACAATACGGTAGAAATAACCTGGACAAAAATCAATAATGATGTAAACAGAAACCTGGATCGTTCGATGCTCGCTTTCTATTTCCCCGACTTGGGAAGGGCCTTTATCGCTTTAACCGGGCCAGAAAGAGCGGATGGCCGCGTAACGCAAACTTTGCCGCCTGATTTCTTGAACCAAAGAATGATCGTGTACATCGCCTTCCAATCTGATGATAAAAAAGAGATCTCCCAAAGTGTTTACCTGGGAGATCTCTTCACCACTGCTGGTTTGTAATCAGCAGTCAATTTCTATTGTTCTAAAGTAAATTATTAACTTTATTATGCAAACAACGCTGGAACATGTTTACCCAGTCCATCTGGAGTGGTATAAAATGGCCGCTTTTCTATCACATAATTGGTTTCTGGTGCAATACCCAGGGCGTGGTAAATACTTTGGTGAACCTGGTCAATCACGATCGGGTTTTCGATTGTTTTGCATGGCCGCTCATCAGCAGTTTTGCCATATACGCTCCCCTTTTTTATGCCACCTCCAAACATCAACATGGAGCAGCCATCTGTAAAGTGGCGGTGCATACCGTAGTTTTTTATGTCTGTAATGATGTTTGGTTGCTCAACTTGTTCCTGTACTTTTAGTCCTGGCCTACCCTCTACCATCATGTCCCTGCTAAATTCGCTGGCCAAAATGACTAACGTACGGTCCAGTCTCCCGCTTTTTTCCAAATCTTTAATCAGCTGTGCTACTGGTCCGTCAATCTGCTTTTTCATATCAACCAGCCTGGTGTAACCGTTATCATGGGTATCCCATCCTTTAAAAGGCTCATATTCTGTAGTTACGCTGATAAACCTTGCGCCTTGGTCCGTTAGCCTTCTAGCCATCAGGCAGCCCAGCCCAAATTTCCCTGTGTTGTAAATATCATAGCTCTCTTTAGGCTCCAAACTTAAATCAAAGGCTTTCGCCTCTGGCGAATTAAGCAGGATGTAAGCCTGCTCCATGGATCTTTTTAGGGATTCCTTCTGGTAGTCGCTCCCGTATTCGCCCATTGGGCCCCGACTAATCAAATTATGGTAAAGCTGGTTTCGCTTTTCAAATCTCTTGGCAGACATGCCGACAGGCGGCCTCACACTTTCTAAACCGGCAGATGGATCTGGAATAAGAAAAGGCCCGTATTCATTGCCCAAAAACCCGGCAGTATGGAATGCTTTCAACTCCTCGCCTTCTCCCAATGTAAACCGCTGACCAATATCTATAAATGCCGGAATTACCGAATTTAAAGGTCCCATTTCTTTTGAAATCCAGGAACCAATATGAGGGGCTGCTACCGATTGAGGTGGCTTGTAACAGGTATGCCAATGGTATTGGTGTCTGGAATGCAGGATGTGTCCCATATCGGCGGCAACATAAGAACGGATCAGTGTTCCTTTGTCCATTATTTTCCCTATCGACTCTAATCCTTCAGAAAAATGAACACCATCCAGCATTGTAGGAACAGGTTTGAAGGTACTCAATACACTATTGGCCTCCATCCCCTTGGTAAAAGGAGTATATTTTTTTGGATCGAAAGTATCTGTGTGTGCCATTCCTCCAGCCATCCAAAGCAGGATAACGGTATCTGCAGTGGCATTTTTACTTGTTCCGTTACAGGACGACAGTAAATTGGTTAATGGTATACCGGCTGCCATAGCTGCCAGTGTAGCTGCACTTGTGTTCTTTAGAAATTCCCGTCTGTTCCAGCTCATATTTAGAAGATTGGATTTGATTTACGCCTCATGCTTTAGTAGATAATTTGAAACTCTGGCAGCAATACCATTGCCCAGAAAAAGTCTTGTATGGCTTCTGCTTTTGGAGCAGTCCCCAAGGTTTGTCTGGCCAGCTTAAACTCTTGAGCTGCAGGTTTCCGCCCCAGTGTTTTTTGATAGATTTCATCAATCAACTGATCCGTATTCTTGAATTTTGCTTTCCAGTTTTGCGCACCCTGAAGCAATACGGAATTGAAACGCCCACCGTTCGTTAGCTCCAAAGCTTGCAATAGGTTGGCCTGAGAATCTCTGCTTGTCGCTACTGTTTCCCGGTTTGGCCGGCCCAAAGCAGTTAAGAAAGAATTATTTGCCACCAATGATGCCCGTACAAATGCGGGTTTTACCGGCATCTTGTTATAAGCGGCATTCATAAATGGATTGTACCGCAAATTTGAGTCGGCAAAAACCGGAGATATGATGTTGCTTACCGCATCTGTAAACTGCTCGGCAGACATCCGCTTACGTGCCATTCCTTTAAATTGATATTTTGGATTACTAACCTGGCTTGCTTCTTTAAAGCCTACGGAAGGCATTTGATAAGTGTTAGAAGTAGCGATCAAATAGACCAGTTCTTTGACATCTGCTTTTTTGGCTACAAAATTAAAGGCCATCCAATCCAGCAAATCCTGGTTCCAGGGCTCATTGTCCATCACATCTACCGGCTCCACCAATCCGCGACCCATTAATTGCGCCCATACCCGGTTCACTATGGTTCGGTAAAGCCTGCCATCTGCTGGTTTGATCAAATTCTCTGCAAGCTGCATCCGCTTCTGCGCTACAGTTGCTTTCGCATCAATGGCACCCAATTCTTTCCAAAGCATCCTGGCATCCACAAATTTACCGGTGGGCTTATCACACCTGTTTATTTCCAATGTGGTATCGGCAAAGATATTGGCAAATGCATAGGCATCCTCTAGTTTTAAATCGCTGATAAAGCTGTTGTGGCAAGAGGCACACTTTAAGTTGAGGCCCAAAAATACCTGTGATACATTTTGAGCAGCCTGCATTTCTGTACGCTGACTGGAATTGATTACGCCACGCCATTTAATACCTTCTACAAAACCCTTTGATGCATCGGTAGGGCTGATGAGTTCTTTTACAAAAACATCATAAGGCTTATTCTCTTTGAGTGATTTATAAAGCCAGTCGGTAATATCAAATCTTCCACCGGTAATATATCCGGTACCTGTATAATCATTCCTCAACACATCATTCCAGAAACTAAGCCAATGCAAAGCATAGTCATCTTCCTGATCCAATAGTCTTCTCACCCATATCGCCCTTTTATCGGGTCTCGTATCTTTAACAAAGGCATCCAAATCCTGAGGACTTGGCAATAGACCTATAATGTCCAAATAGATCCGCTTTAGATAAATCTGATCCTCAACAGGTTTATCCCATTTAATGTTGTTCTTTTTAAAGTATACGTTAGTCCAAAGATCTATAGGATTAGAAAGTCCATTGCTTACTGCCGGAAGCACAGGATTACGAGGTTCCAATTTGGCTACCCGATAAATAACTTGCTTGCTTCCATCATCTGGCCAGGGCGCTCCCTTGTCGATCCAAAACTTAATGGTAGCAATATCCTTATCCTGAAGTTTTTTGCCTTTAGACGGCATAACATCCTTATGATCTATAGGAAGGTTGATTCTGAACAATTCACTTTCTGAAGCATTTCCGGGTACGATAACCGGTCCATCCTCTCCCCCTTTGAACACCAGGTGTTTACTGTCCAAACGAAGATCGCCTTTTACCTTCTCTTCACCATGGCATTTGTAGCAATTGTGTGCCAAAATAGCCCTGACCTCAGTATTCAGTTCCGCTTCTTGTTGTTTGCTAAGCTTGGCGGTATCATTTTGAAAACTGGCCAGACTAAAATTACCACTGCTCCCTGATTGGTAATCTCCATTCCATGGTAAGGTAGAGGAGATGAAATCATCACCATGTGTTAAACTGGCACCAAAATGTCCGGCTACGGAAACGCCAATAGCGGTAAAAAACAACAAGGTTCTATATAATTTAACAGTGGATGCTGTCTGCTTTTTACTTACCATGCGCAATAGGGCTACGGTAATTAAACTGAGTACTGCCGTAGCACTACCAGTATATAAATGTATGTTAAGAATATTACCTGAGTAATCGCCATATTTATAGAGCAGGAGTCCGAACAACACCGCAAATACCGCGGATATTGCCCCAATAATAATTAATATATCTATGCCTGCGCGGAATTTAGACTGATACTTTTTTAAGGTAAAAAGCTCTAAAAATGCCGCAAACACCAGTAAGGCGACTGGAAAATGCACAACAAGAGGATGAAGGTGCCCTAAAAAATTCCAAGGCCAAAATGGCTGGTCTTGTAACATACGTAGTTGATATCTGGTTAATAATACTGAGCTTCCGTGATGCGGGGTCAATTACTAAATATCTGATTAAATTTTAGAATAAACAACCTGTACTATCCTGATGGAGTAAAGAACCAAGTTTTAATTTTCAAGATGGGTTACCTAATGTTCACAATTGGCGAAATAGATATCGATGCAAATGAAATCTTCAAAACTTATAAGCTTTGTCGTTGTTTAACTTCCTAAATAGCAAATATGAACAACTTTTTTAGGGGATTAATTGCAGCCTGGGGTGCTAAGAAGCTTGGCGGAGGCTGCCTTTCAACAATTATTATTTTCGTTTTAATATGGACCTTGCTTGGTAAATGCAATAACAATGGTGCAAAGGCACAGACTCCCACAGTGAAAACGGCCGGTGTAGTAAGGATCTGATCATTTATAAACTAATTTTAGATATATCAGCAGGGTGGCTTTTATATTATTGTAAGTAGTGTTATACTTGTAGGAAATTATTAAATGCCCTCAGCCTAATGGGAACGCATAATCTTACCTTAATAAAAACATAAAAAATGAAATTACCCCAGTTAGCAGGGATGCTCATGGTCGGATTGTTCTCAATCGGCTTATCTACCAGTTGTACTTCTGAAACAAAAAAAGCCGGCAGCAAAGAATCTACTGCAACATCTGGAGATTCTACTGTAGAAGCTGAAGTTGGAACCGTGCGCGAGCCAGTTGATACTGCAAAATATAATGCAAAGATCAAAAAATTAGCCAATGGCGATACTACAGGGAGATGGCCGGTAAAAAACCAGCCTTACCCACTTGCTGGTGCAATATTGCCGTTTAAGCGTATCGTTGTCTATTACGGTAATCTTCATTCTAAAAAAATGGGTGCCCTTGGCGAATATGCACCGAAAGAGATGTGGAGTCGCTTAAATAAAGAGATTAAACATTGGGAAAAAGCAGATCCCTCAACTCCTGTTCAACCAGGTGTACATTACATTGCAGCTGTTGCAAGTGGTACACCAGGAAAAGATGGAAAATACATTAACCGCATGGGTGATAAACAGATTGATTCTGTTTTAAAAATAGCAAAGATGCAAAATGCGATCGTATTTCTTGATTTACAGGTAGCGTTAAGTACTATAAGGGCTGAGTTGCCAAGGATTGAAAAATACCTAAAAATGCCTCAGGTGCATTTAGGTATTGACCCTGAATTCTCTATGAAAGATGGTACCCTACCGGGTAAAAAAATAGGAACTTATGATGCTGCAGATATCAACTATTGTTCTGAATACCTGGCTAACCTGGTTAAAAAATACAACTTGCCTCCAAAAGTGTTTACTGTTCACCGATTCACTAAAAAGATGGTAACCAATTATAAAAACATTAAACTTCGTCCTGAAGTACAAATTGTAATGCACATGGATGGTTGGGGCGAGCCTGATCTTAAGATTGGCACTTACAGATACTTCATTTTCTCTGAGCCGGTTCAGTTTACCGGATTCAAATTGTTCTATAAAAATGATTTGAAAAAAACACCTAATCGCTTAATGACACCGGAAGAATTATTGAAATTGAAACCGGCTCCTATTTATATCCAATACCAGTAATACATAGGGCTTTTGGTGGCACCAGGTTATTGCGAGCCCCTTGTTATTGCTGTTTGTCATTACTGTTTGTCATTGCGAGCCCCTTGTCATTGCCAACCGCTTGTCATTGCCAACCGCTTGTCATTGCGAGCACCTTGTCATTGCGAGGAACGAAGCAATCTCATCGTGCAGTGTATTGCTTCGTTCCTCGCAATGACAAATAGCGCGCAATGACAAACAGCAATGATACTTAAAATGAAAACTCGGCCATCCCATCAGGATTGTCGAGTTTTGTGCTTTGACGCTTACCATTTACAATGGCATGGATCATATTGATTTGAGCATCATGCTGTTCAAACAGGATATTATTCTGGATACTGAACTTCTTAACTGGTGGAGCAGCTGAAGTCTCAAAATAACACCAGGCCGCTTCTTCCTCTATTTCATAGCCTATATACTTCAGGTTAAGCTCAACACCATTGGCTTTGATCTTTAAATGACCCTTTACATAGGCACTTATCAGCTGATCTACCTGCTGCTTGTTTCTAGGTTTTAAGATATTAATGCTGGTGTTGTATTTCTTATCTATGGCTTTTTCAAGGTCGTCAAAGAAAATACGCGTGCTTACCTGTACTATTTTGGTTTTCTGATTCTGCTCAATCTCAGTAACACTCACATAGAACGGGTGAAGTAAGGCAAACCAAACTAATAAAAGTTGTTGTAACATAATTGAATCTTATTGGAAATATCAGGATTGCTTTCAATCTTTAGTCAAATTTACAAATTAAAGCGCAATGCAGGATTTTTCCCTTTATTTTGACTTAGGATGGCAACATATTTTAGATTGGAATGGTTACGACCACATCCTATTTGTGATGGCATTATGCGGCGTCTATACCCTAAGGGAATGGAAAAAAGTATTAATCTTGGTTACTGCTTTTACTATTGGTCATAGTTTAACGCTGGCCCTAAGCGTATTCAATCTGGTTCACATTAATACAGCAGTTATAGAATTTTTAATCCCGGTTACCATTTTGATTACTGCGCTGACCAATATCTTAAGTAAAAAAACTAAACCTAAAAGCATCAGACTCAAATATTTTCTGGCTTTAGCATTTGGTTTGATCCATGGAATGGGATTTTCTAACTATTTAAAAAGTCTTTTAGGTAAAAGCACCAGTATTGTAGCAGAATTATTGGCATTTAATATAGGCTTGGAGGTGGGGCAAGTTGTAATTGTAACATTAACATTGATTTTTGGCTTTATTTTAGTCGCGCTTGTAAAAATTAAGCTATGGAACTGGACATTTTTCCTTTCTTCAGCTATATTTGGGATCTCCTTTATTATGGCGGCAGAGCGGCTTTCTGTAATTTTATGACACTTATGAAGAAACTTATACTTTTCCTTTCTGCAATTGTAATGGGCACCTGCTCTTTTGCACAAATGCTCAATAATCCTGGCTCCAACCATGGCAATAAATTTGAACAGCTGGGCACTTCATTATCTACACCAAACTCTTACAGAACGGCATCTGGTGCTCCGGGTTCTGCTTATTGGCAGCAACGCGCGGATTATGTAATTAATGCAGAACTGGATGAAAAAAAGTTATTGCTAACCGGTTCTGAAACGATAACCTACTCCAATAATTCCCCTGATCCCCTAAGCTATCTTTGGGTGCAACTGGACGAGAACCAGCACAAAGCAACCAGCGACAATAAGCTTACCGAGCAAAGTAAGATGACGGATAAGATGACCTATGCTACGCTTTCCAATATTGTTAGGGCAGAAAATGATTTTGGGGTAAAGATTGTTAAACTAACGGATGAGGCTGGCAAAGCAATCCCTTACGTGATCAACAACACGATGATGCGGATAGATTTACCCTTTGTGCTTAAACCCGGACAAAAATACATATTGAAGATTTCATGGAACTACAAGATATCAGACCGAACTACTATAGGTGGAAGAGGCGGTTATGAGTATTTTGCGGAAGATGACAACTATCTTTTTACCATGACCCAGTGGTTTCCCCGTATGGCAGTTTATTCAGATTTTCAAGGATGGCAAAACAAACAATTTGAAGGAAGGGGCGAGTTCGCCCTTGCTTTCGGAAATTACAAAGTGAACATGACCGTTCCGGCAGATCATGTTGTTGGTGCTACAGGACAATGCCAAAATTATGCACAGGTGCTTAGTTCCTCCAGCTTGAAAAGATGGAATGAAGCACAAACTGCTAAAACTCCAGTGGAAATTGTAAATCTGGCAGAAGTAAAATCGGCAATGGGCAAGCATTCCACTGCCAAGAAAACGTGGAGCTACGCTGCAGAGAACGTTCGTGATTTTGCTTGGGTATCTTCCAGACGTATTGTTTGGGATGCGATGGCAACTTATATAGAAGGCAAAAAGATTATGGCCATGTCTTACTATGGTCCGGAAGCTTATCCACTGTACAACAAATATTCTACTAAGGTAGTTGCCCATACACTAAAAGTATATTCTAAACACACCATTCCATATCCATACCCGGTGGCCATTTCTGTTGAGGCATCGAATGGAATGGAATATCCCATGATCTGCTTTAATTACGGCCGCGCTGAAAAAGACGGGACTTATACGGAAGCTGTTAAATTGGGGATGATTGGTGTAATTATCCATGAGGTTGGTCACAATTTCTTTCCGATGATTGTGAACTCTGATGAAAGGCAATGGACCTGGATGGATGAGGGATTGAATACCTTTTGCCAGTTTTTGGCGGAGCAGGAATGGGATAACAATTATCCTTCTGGCAGAGGGCCGGCACATAAGATAGTCGACTATATGAAAATGCCTAAAAATCAATTAGAGCCGATCATGACCAACTCTGAGCAAATTGTCAATTTCGGACCAAATGCTTATGCTAAACCAGCAACTGCACTTAACATTTTACGTGAAACAGTTATGGGCAGGGAACTGTTCGACTACGCATTTAAAGAATATGCAAAACGTTGGGCATTTAAACACCCTACACCTGCAGATCTGTTCAGAACTATGGAAGATGCTTCTGCTGTAGACTTAGATTGGTTTTGGAGAGGTTGGTTTTATGGTACTGATCCTGTAGACATTTCTTTGGATAGCGTTCGCTTTTACCGGATGAACAGCATGAAACAAGCTACTGAGAATGTGGACAAAAAAACTGTTTATGAACGCGACAATAAATATATTGGAAGGGAACGCAATAAGGTTGCCGGGGTTAAGTTTGCTGTAGAGCAAGATACCAGCTTACTAGACTTTTACAATAAATTTAACAGGTTTGAGGTTGGGAAAACTGCTGATCAGGAATTCCAAACCTATTACAATACGCTTAACGATAAAGAAAAAAGCCTTTATGAAAGCAAAAAGAATTTTTATGAGTTGAGCTTTAGCAATGTTGGCGGTTTGGTGATGCCAATTATTGTAGAGTGGACCTATAAAGACGGCACCAAGGAAGTAGACAGGATTCCGGCCTATATCTGGAGGATGAATGAGAATAAAGTGACTAAGGTTTTTGCAAAAGACAAAGAAGTGGTTTCTGTTCAGCTTGATCCTTACCGTGAAACAGCTGA
The DNA here is from genome assembly GCF_054057295.1 of Pedobacter sp. UYP24. Classification (NCBI taxonomy): domain Bacteria; kingdom Pseudomonadati; phylum Bacteroidota; class Sphingobacteriia; order Sphingobacteriales; family Sphingobacteriaceae; genus Pedobacter; species Pedobacter sp. UYP24. Next base: position 35,040 of record NZ_JBSRZD010000013.1, on the reverse strand, counting down.
TATTGACGAAAACAACAACAGCTGGCCCAGAACACTAAAACCTTCCAGATTTGATCTGTTCAAACAACAGACAGTTCCAAGAGGTGCATCCAGTGGCGGAAATCCAATGCAAGAATCGAGGAAGCAGAACTAAAATAATTTAGTCTGCCCTTTATCGTCAATATCAATATCGTCAGGATTTGTGATCTCAAAGTCGACAGATTTTGCAGGAGGAACTTCTTTTACTTCTTCAATGGTAAGGTGATCATCTGAAGTACTTTCGTCAGAAACATTTTCCTCAAGAGAATCAGCTTCCTGCACCTCATCATCCTCGGACTCAGTTTCAGCAGCTATTTCTTCAGCATTTAAAACTGGAGCAGCAACGGGCTTCTGTTCTAATTCCAATTCAATTTCTTCATGGTTAGCGATGCTGATGTGCTTAACATCATGTTGAGAAAGGCGGTTTCCATTAGCTTTTATGCCCTTTACATCAATAAAATCTGCCAGCACCACTTCCAAAGTTTCGGGAGTTTGTGTTTTACCTTTTAATACCTCTACAGTCAGCATCGCAGCGGGATTGCTGGTCAAATACATAAACTTAGATCCGGCTTCTTCACTGATCATTCCACCTTTACGGCCAACGGCTATAGGTTCAAACAAGAAACGTTTTACGAAGTAGTTTTTGGCTTTACCCTCATATTGTACAAGGGCAAAAGGTTTTTCCGGTTCAAATTTCTGGATCAGGATTAAATCAGCGTCAAAGTGATTGCTCAATTCAAAAGTACTCAGTTCATACCATCCATCTTTATGCACCTGAAGGATTTTATCGTCGCCATCAAATTCGCCGAGATACTTACCCCTTCCATCTACATTTAACCTCCTTAACAAGGAATCATACCAAATCTTTAAGCCAGACAAAGTAGATACACCTTTACTCTTGAACAAAATCTTTTTAACAGGATACTTAGAAAGGATATTTCCCTGTGATCCGCGACCTTTAATCGCAATTTCTGCATAATCAAGATCGAACTGCAGTTTCTTTAACTTGGTATGCGGCTTAAGCTGGACGGTAACTACTTCAGCCTCCCCGTTAGGATTAGCACTAAAATACAACACTTTAGAGCCTTTGCTGCCTTTAGTCAGGTCGTACTCCTTATCGCGGGTTACGCCTACTACAGCAAACCGTTTAACATAGGAAATACCTGTTCCGCCATCTTTATAAATGAGGTTGTAGACCGTGCGCTCGTCGTTCTTTTTGAATACCTGCGCATGGAGAATACCTTTACCAGCAAACGTTTTATCTGCTACTTTGGTAATGACGCATTTACCATCTTCCCTAAATACAATAATCTCATCTATATCTGAGCAGTCCGCAATGAACTCGTCCTTACGCAACCCTGTTCCAATAAAGCCATCTTCCCTGTTCATGTACAGTTTTACGTTGGCCAAAGCCACTTTAGAAGCCTCTACCCTATCAAACAACCTAATTTCCGTTTTACGCTCCCTACCCTTTCCGTATTTATCCTTTAATTTTTGGAACCAGGCAATGGCATAATCAGTTAGGTGTTTCAAATGATTTTTCACTACTTTGATCTCATCAGCAAGCGCTTTCATTTGATCGTCTGCTTTCTTCACATCAAAGCGGGTAATGCTACTCATCGGTTTATCGATCAGTTTCTTTAGATCTTCGGCTTGTATTTCGCGGTAAAGCTGGTCTTTGAAAGGTGCAAATAACCTATTTAAAACTTCCACAACCATCTCAAAATTGACTGCGTTTTCGTATTCTGGATGCTTATACATCCCCTCTTGTATAAAGATCTTTAATAAGGAACTGAAAAATATCTTTTCCTGAAGCTCATGCAGCTTAATTTCCAGTTCCAATTTCAACAACCCTTTTGTGTGTTGTGTATTCTGAACCAGAATATCATTAACACTTAAAAAATTAGGCTTATCGCTCTGGATCACACAAGTGTTCGGTGATAGCGAAACCTCGCAGGAAGTGAATGCATACAATGCATCAATTGTTACATCGGGTGAGATGCCGGGTGCTAAATGAATAACGATCTCCACATGCCTTGCGGTATTGTCCTCTATCTTCTTAATCTTAATCTTTCCCTTATCGTTGGCAGAAAGTACGCTGTCTATTACGGAGCCGGTTGTGGTGCTGTAAGGAACTTCAGTGATGACAAGCGTACGCTTGTCCTTTTCTGTAATTTTGGCACGTACCCTGATCCTGCCACCCCTCATTCCCTCATTATAAGCAGAAAAATCTGCCATACCCCCGGTAAAGAAATCTGGTAAAATATTAGGCCTAGTGCCTTTCAATGCCTCAATAGAGGCATCAAGCAGCTCGATAAAGTTATGCGGCATTACCTTAGTAGCCAATCCTACTGCAATACCTTCTGCTCCCTGTGCCAGCAATAGCGGAAACTTAACGGGAAGTGTAATGGGCTCGTTATTTCTTCCATCATAACTTAACTGCCAAACGGTAGTATCCGGATTAAAAACTACATCATTCGCAAATTTAGAAAGCCTGGCTTCTATATACCTGGGTGCCGCAGCACTGTCACCAGTTATCGGGTCGCCCCAGTTTCCCTGACAATCGATTAACAAGTCTTTCTGACCAATTTGCACCATGGCATCACCGATAGAAGCATCACCGTGAGGGTGATATTTCATGGTATTACCAATCACATTGGCCGCTTTATTGAAGCGGCCATCATCCATTTCCTTAAGAGAATGCATGATGCGACGTTGCACCGGCTTTAATCCATCATTGATGTGTGGTACCGCGCGATCAAGAATTACATAAGATGCGTAATCGAGGAACCAGTTTTCGTAAAGCCCGTTAATAGGAATTACGGTATGCGTACTTTCTTCGTTTACGTTGTTTTCTATTTCGTCACTCATCAAAAAAGGATTGGATTCCGTAAATATAAGGGTTGGATATAGATTTTAAGAACAGAAGTTTCCAACAGTATGCTGTGGATTATTTATTTAACCAATCGATCCTCTACAAAAGCAAAAGGCAGCAGGTTTTTAATTCCCTTTGCTTTAATGATCTGCCCATTTAAGCAGTAAAAAAGTACTTCTATTTCCTTTTTTTGCCGCTGCTCAAATTCCGCCATTACCTGTAGGCAGGCCCCACAAGAAGCTATGGGCCTGGCAATCTCGAAATCTTCGCTACGCGCGGTAATTGCCATTTTCTCGATAACCACATTTGGATGTGTTGCGCCGGCAGTAAACAGCGCCACCCGCTCTGCGCAGAGTCCTGAAGGATAAGCTACGTTTTCCTGATTACTACCAGTAATTACTACACCATTGGCCAACTGAATTGCAGTACCAACCCTGAATTTAGAGTATGGAGAATAGGAAGAATCCAGCGCCTTTTTCGCTAGGTTACATAACAATTGATCTTCCTGATTCAGGGCATCCAGGTTATGGAAAGTTTGGTAACTGATAATAAAAGTTTTTTGATCCATATCTAAACATACGTAAAAATTGCGTGTTATATAACCCAATGGCATGGTTTTGGTTATTATATAACTAGCTAATCTTCAAATTTCTTAGGTTGAATAAATATATACGCAAAAGTTTAAAAGTTATCTTATGGGTGATTGCCAGTATTATTATACTGGTTGTGTTACTTGCTCTTTCTTTAAACATCCCCGCCGTTCAAAACTTTGTGAAAGATAAAGCGATTAGTTATCTAAAAAACAAAACAAAAACAGAAGTTAGGCTTGAAAGCATCCATATAGCGCTTCCTAAGGATGTTGTTCTAAACAAATTCTACATTGAAGATAAAAAGGGCGATACGCTCCTTTATGCCCAAAAGCTTACGGTAGATATAAGCCTGCTGAAACTTTTGAGTAACAAAGTGGAAATCAACAACATTTCGCTTCAAAAGATTAGGGCTAATGTAACACGTATAAACCCTGATACTGCCTTTAATTTTTCCTTTTTAGTGGACGCATTTATGTCTGAGCAAACAAAACCTGAAAAACAGGTCAGCAAAGACAGCACTTCCACGTTGAAATTTTCTATTGATAAAGTTAGTTTCGAAGACATCGGTATCAATTATCATGATGATGTTGCCGGCAACGACCTTAAACTAAACCTGGGAGAATTCAATGCAAAATTGAAGGATTTTGATCTGGCTAATCAACATTATGTCATCAAAACCTTATCTCTGAAAAACACATTTGTTAAATACCTACAGCAAAAACCGCTTACAGAACTGGCTGCTCACATTATAAATAGTATTGATACCGCAAAAACTGATTCAGGCAAGCTGCCCCTTATAGAAGTACAGGACTTTTCATTTAAGAAAATTAAAGTTGATTTTGACGACCAAACCTCTGGTATGAACACCCTGGTTGACCTAAATAGTCTGGAACTGGAAAAACTAGTTATGGATTTGACCAACAACAACTATAAGCTTGCTACCGGAAAAATCAACAACACACTTGTTGATTTTAAGATGCCGGGTAGCAAAGCCACCGTAAACCTAAATGAGTTTTCGCTGGGCGATATGGTTGCTGATGTAAAAAACGGAAAATATAGCTTGAATGAAACAGCATTGAATAAGTCGACCGTCCTATTTGCTATGAGTGCGGTTAAACTTGCTACGTCATCATCAAATGCAGCTACTACCACAAAAAGCACCCCGATTTCTTTAACTGTAAATAAATTGAGTCTTGCCGAAAACAACATACAGTTCGACAATACCTCTGCGAAACCTGTTAAGGGCATGGACTTTAAACATTTAAAGATCAGTAATTTTGAACTTGTTGCCGAAGCCTTGGGTTACAGTACAAGTGGAATAAGGGTAAGAGTTAAGTCGGGCTCATTTCATGAAAAGAGCGGATTTCAATTAAATAAATTACAAGGGAATGTGGTTTATTCCGACAAACAGATCCTTATTGAAAATTTACTGGCTAAGACCCCTAACACGACTATAGAAAACAACACGAAGTTAGCATTCACTTCATTGGAAGACCTGACCAAACATCCTGAGCGCGTCAAAATTGCCATGAATTTAAGCAATACGGTAATAGGACTTAAAGACGCTACCTATTTCAGCACAGCTGTGCCTGCCAATTACCGCAATGAAAAAATTAGGGTTAATGCAGTAGTTAATGGTTACATGAGCAACCTTAGTATCCCTAAACTGCAGGTTACGGGCTTAAAAAGCACTTACATTGATGTAAGTGGAACGGTTAAAGGTTTGCCTGATGTGAATAAAACTTATCTGGACCTGAACATTAAAAAGTTCTCAATAACAAAACGAGACCTGTTAATTGTGATTCCTAAAAAATCTTTACCGGCTTCCATCGAATTGCCGAATGTGATTGCAGCAAATGGAAAATTTAAAGGGTCTATGACTAACTTTAATACAGCCCTCAATATCAGTACTGATATGGGATCGGCAAAACTTGTGGCCAAAATGAAAGGTCCTAAAGGCAGGGAACAGTATGCAGCCAATATTAACCTTAAAAATTTCAATGTTGGCAGGTTGTTAAAAATGCAGCCTAAACTAGGAAGAATCACAGCAAAGGCTACCGTTAGCGGAACCGGACTGGATATGAAAAAAGCTTCGGCAAAGGTGAATGCACAGGTAGTAAGTGCTTATTATAATAAATACACTTTCAGAAATTTGTTGCTGAGCGGTAATTACGCCGGTCAAAAGCTAAACCTGAAAAGCAGCATGGCCGATACCAATGCTAATTTCAGCTTAATTGCTGCAGTAAATTTGGCGGGTAAGTATCCGTCAGTTAAAGCCGACCTAAATCTAAAACAACTAGACCTGCAGAAACTGAATTTTAGCACCACTCAATTTAAACTTGCAGGATTGGTTACTGCTGATATTAAGACTGCTGATCCTGATTATTTAAATGGGGATATTAGTATTAGAAGTTTGCAGCTGGTAAAAGAAGGTAAGAAGTTTAATCTTGACACCATTGATGTACACTCAGAGGCTTCAGCAGAACACAACTTATTTACTTTAAAATCTGAAGTACTGAGTGCTCGTGTAGATGGCAAGTATCAGCTTACCAATTTGGGAAGTGCATTTATTAACCAAATTAATAAGTACTATCAGTTTGGTGAGGTCGCTAAAATTCCCGATCAGCGCTTTAGATTTAGCGTGAACTTTTACAACCCCAAATTTTTAAGCAACCTAATCCCGGCATTAACCACGTTCTCTCCATCTAGCATGAGTGGATTAATTGACACAAAGAAGGACAGTTTATTAATTCATGCTTTTTTTCCTCAGTTGGTATATAGTGGCTACAAAGTAGACAGCTCCAGACTGAATATCGACAATAACAATCAGCAACTAAACTATAAACTAACGATTAAAAGTGTTCAAAGTCCGTCTATCGCTTTATACAACTCTGAAATTAGCGGTAGCGCAGCAAATAATTTACTGGGACTTAATCTGTTCTTGCGCGACAGTAAAATGAAAAACAAATATGTTCTGGCTGGTAACTTCAAATCTTTGAATAAAAATTACCAGTTTAGCTTTGACCCAAACAAGTTATTATTGGATTACCAAAAATGGGCGGTATCGGCAGACAATTACCTGCAATTTGGGCAGTCGGGTATTCTGGCCCACAACTTCAACCTAAGTCAGGGTGGTCAGATACTTCGAATTAACAGCACCGACAATACGCCAAACTCGCCGCTTACTGTTGAATTCAAAGATTTCAGAATTGAGACTTTAACTAAATTTGCTAAGCAGGATACTGCACTTGCAGGAGGATCAATTAACGGTATAGTAAACGTAAAAGACTTAATTAGCAATCCTAAGTTTGAAGCAAACCTAACGGTAGATCAGTTGCGCTATCAAAAAGACCAGCTTGGAACATTACGCATTGCAGTGAATAACAATACTGCAAATGCATTCGAGACAAATATTGCTTTAACGGGAGTTCACGAGATTAGAGTTAATGGATTCTATTACACCAATACAGAAAATGCGCTGGATTTGACGTTGAATATTGACAAGATAGATTTAAAGTCGCTGCAAAGCCTCTCTATGGGTCAGATCAAAAATGGATCAGGCACCATTACTGGACAGCTTAGTGTTAAGGGTGCTGTACTAGCACCAAAAGTACTGGGAGATATTAAATTTAACCAGGCTGCATTTACTGCGAACTATGTAAACTCCTATTTTAGAATGCCTAATGAAACCCTCAGTTTTACCAATACAGGCCTGAACTTTAACGACTTTACTGTTTTGGATTCATTGGGTAAAAAATTCACGGTTAATGGTGGTATCCTGACTTCTGATTATACCAATTTTAGGTTTAACATGGATATTGCTTCAGATAATTTCAGGGTGATGAATTCTACTGCTGCTGATAATGACATGATCTATGGGACTGTTTACCTGACCAGCAATGTTAAAGTGCGGGGTGATTTAAACCAGCCCAATGTAGACATGGCTGTAAAAGTGGAGAAAGGCACTAAGTTTTATTTTGCTATGCCGGTTAATGATCCTTCAATAATTGATCAGGAAGGAATTGTACAATTCATAGACGCAGACGCTGCTCCATTTAACGGGCAAAAAGCATTGAATGGAGATAGTATCAGCAAATCGCCAATCAAAGGAATTAATTTAAGCGCTAACCTAACGGTAGACCCAGAAGCAGAATTAAACGTGATAGTAGATCCTTCAAATGGTGACGCCTTGAAAGTTAGAGGTGATGCCAATCTGGTAGCTACCATGGACCCAAGTGGCAAGACCAGCTTAACAGGAAGGTATGAAATTACGGATGGGTCGTATAACTTGTCAGTTGGCCCACTGGGCAAGAAAGCTTTTAAATTGGTAAAGGGCAGCGCAATTGTATGGACGGGAGATCCAATGTCGGCCAATGTAAACCTTACCGCATTATATGAGGTAAATGCTGCGCCAATAGATTTATTGAATGACCCTACAAATACCCCTGCAAAAACCAAGCTGCCGTTTCAGGTTTACCTGATGATGAAAGATGAGTTATTGAAACCATCTATATCCTTCCGTTTGGATTTACCTGAGAATGAGCGGGGAGCTTTAGGTGGTATAGTTTATACCCGCATACAACGTGTAAACCAGGATGAAAATGAATTGAACAAACAAGTATTTGCATTGCTAGCGCTAAATAGGTTCATTGCCGAGAATCCATTCCAAAGTTTAGCCGGCGGCGGTGGTGGTGTATCCACACTTGCACGTTCCAGTGTGAGCAAACTGCTTACTGAGCAGTTGAATAACCTGGCTTCTGATTTAATTCAGGGTGTTGACATTAACTTTGGCGTAAATTCATCAGAAGATTACTCAACCGGGTCGTTGGAACAAAAAACAGATCTGGAAGTTGGCTTGTCTAAGAAACTATTAAATGACAGGCTAACCGTTACTGTTGGTAGCTCTTTCGGATTGGAGGGTCCTCCAACCCAGAATCAGAAATCGACCAACATTGCGGGAAATGTAAACGTAGAATATGCACTGTCTGCCGACGGAAGATATAGACTAAGGGCTTACAGGCGTAACCAGAATGAGGGCGTAGTTGAAGGTCAGATTGTTGAAACAGGACTTGGTTTTGCATTGGTGGTTGACTACAATAAGTTCAAAGAAATTTTTCAAAAGAAAGAGACGCGAGAACAAAGAAAGGCAAGAAAACAGAATAACAAGGAGCGGGAACTAGAGAACAGAAATAAGGAAGCAGAAGAACAGAAATTAAAAAATGAAAAACCTATATAGACTTTTATCATTCCTTTTTGTATTTACGGTTATTACGTCATGTAGTAGCACTCGTGGATTAAAGCCCGGGCAAGTGCTTTATACTGGAGCCCAAGTAAAGATTAATCCGGATACTTCTAAAAGAATTAATGATCAAAAATATGTGAGAACCACACTTGAGGGCAAAACCAGACCAAAGCCAAACAAATCTTTTTTAGGCTTTAAATACAAACTATTCTTTTACAATTTGGCGGGTGAACCTACGAAACCCAAAGGATTTAAACATTGGTTGAGAACTAAATTTGGCGAACCTCCCGTTTTATTAAGTGAAGTTAAGATAAAATACAACAACGACGTACTAACAAGTTATCTGATCAGTCAGGGTTACTTACAATCTGTAGTTACGGGAGACACTATAGTTAAAGGTAAAAAAGGTAGGGCTATCTACACCGCACTTACTGGGCAACGATATAAGATAAATAGCATCAGCTTTCCTAAAGACAGTGGTACTCTGACCCACATTATTAATCAGCACAAAGGCGAAACCCTACTAAAGGTGGGCAACTTTTACGACCTTGATGTTTACAAAAATGAAAGGATCAGGATTGACAACGACCTTAAAGAAACCGGGTATTTTTATTTTAGTCCGGATTACCTGATCCTTCAGGTAGACAGTACCATCGGCAAAAACCTGGTAGACATTAGGCTGCGGGTAAAAGACATTGCACCAGATGCAGCCTTAAAACCTTATACCATTAAAAACATCAACATCTATCCAAGTTATACATTACGTAAAGATAACGAATTGAGAAAACTGGAGCCATTGAAATATAAGGACTTCAATATTTACGACAATAGAAATACGTTTAAACCAGGAGTGTTTGATAGACTGGTTTTCTTTAAAAAGGATGAACTTTATAACAGAAAAGACCATAACCAATCGCTCAACAGAATGGTTAACATTGGTGCTTTTCAAAATGTTAAGGCTGAGTTTTTGCCTATCGACAGTTTTAAAAACAACCAATTGGACCTCAATATTTACCTTACACCATTAAAGAAAAACTCTCTTTCATTTGGCATAACTGGCACCAGTAAATCCAATAACTTTGTTGGCTCTGAAGTAAAACTTACGCAAACTAAAAGAAACATTTTTAGGGGGGCAGAAATTCTTGAGATTAGTGCAAGTGGGGGCTTTGAAACTCAGGTTAGTGGTAAATCTGCACAAAACTTAAACTCATATTCCCTAACAGGAGAGGCAAAATTAACATTTCCAAGATTTATTGTACCGTTTTATAAGCCCGGTAGTACCAATACGTTTATTCCTAAAACCATCACTTCTGTGTCTTATCAACTGTTAAACAGAGGATCTTTATACACCTTAAACAGTTTTAAAGGCGAATTTGGTTACAGTTTTAAAGAAAATCAATATAAAGAGCATATTTTTAACCCGATATCCGTGAACTACGTTCAACCAATAATTGGCAAAAATGTGGACACTTTACGACTTTATGATTCGATTCCCGGCTTAAGGTATACGCTTCAAAAACAATTGATTATAGGTAGCAATTACAATTTTACCTATACCAACCAAATGGAACAATCTCGCCGCAACAACATGTATTTTAATGGTACTATAGAAACCGGCGGAAATGTTTGGGGTCTGTTCACACCCAAAAATTCAAAGGGACAAAAATCGATATTTGATGTTCCGTTAAACCAATTTGTAAGACTAGAAACAGACTTTAGAGACTACTACAAGGTAAACCGCGGGGTTACTTGGGCAAACCGGCTAAATTTTGGATATGGTTATGCTTATGGCAGCAGTACCTCTCTCCCATTTGTTAGACAGTTTTTTGCAGGTGGAAGTAATGACATTCGAGCTTTTAAAGCCCGCTCATTAGGCCCAGGGACTTATAAAGTATCAGACACCATCCGCTTTGCAGATCAGGGAGGCGACATTAAATTAATGCTAAATAGCGAACTCCGATTTAAAATAGTTAGCGTGTTGTATGGCGCCATATTTGCAGATGCCGGTAACATCTGGTTAAGAAAAGAAGACAGGGGCATTCCGGCTACGTCATCAAGTCCGGAAATTGCAGGAAGACCAGGTTCAGAATTTAAGTTTAAAAATGTCTTGAATGAACTAGCTGTTGGTACAGGTGCCGGACTCCGGTTAGACGCTACCATCTTTGTGATTAGGCTGGATGTGGCATTTCCAGTTAGGAAACCTTACCTTCCTGAAGGACAGCGCTGGGTTCTTGACCAGGTCTCTTTTGGGAGCAAGAGTTGGAGAAGAGAGAATTTGATCTATAATATTGGCATTGGTTATCCTTTCTAAAAATGAAGATTTTGACTAAAATAAAGTGTTTTTTTATGGCTACTTATCACCTATTTGTAGCCGCAGGTAAAGGTTTTATAGAAGATAAGGTAATGAAGTTGAGCGCAGCTTTAGCTTATTATACCATATTTTCCCTCACACCATTAATTATTATTTTAATATCAGCAGTTACCTTGTTTTTGGGCGACCGCATGGATCCTGGGTCTGAGTTGTTCTCTGAAATAAGCCAAATGGTTGGATCTGATGCGGCAGCTCAATTGAAGTCGTTCGTAGATCAGTCTAATTTAAGTGACAAAAGCACTTTAGGCTTGGTTATCGGGGTAATTACACTTGTGATAGGTGCCACAGCGATATTTATTGAAATACAGGATAGCATTAACCAAATCTGGAAAGTTAAAGCGGTGCCAAAACGTGGATGGAAAAAATTGATTACCAACAGGTTGCTCTCTTTTTCCTTAATTGCCTCATTAGGGTTTTTATTGCTGGTATCCCTTGTGCTTAACAGTATTGTAGTAGGTATTGGCGATAAACTGGCCGGTTATGCTACTAAAGTAGGGATAGAAAGAGTATCAGCGCTTTTTATGCTAATCGTTACCAATACACTTACCCTGGCAGTAGTTACTTCTATATTCGCTATCATCTTTAAAGTACTGCCAGATGTTAATTTGAAATGGAAACCGGCGATTGTTGGGGCTTTGTTTACCGCTGTGCTTTTTAGCCTGGGTAAATATTTAATAGGGGTCTATATTGAGAAGGGTAATCCAGGCTCCACATTTGGTGCTGCAAGCTCCATTATTGTGATATTGGTTTGGATTTACTATACATCTATTATACTTTATTTTGGAGCAGAGTTTACACAAGCATATGCAGAAAAGTTCGATGAAGGAATTTCACCAAGTAAATATGCAGTGCACACTAAAATTATTATCGTTGAAAAGAAAGTAGATGTACTGCCACCCCAGCATCCTGAAGAGACAAAAATTAAAGAAGAAAGTTAGGCAGATTCAACAAGCTCTTCAACTGTATCTTTTTCTACCCTTAAGTTACGGATAATATGTTGCTGCCTGTCGGGCGTGTTTTTACCCATATAGTATTCCAGCAGATTCTTAATCGTTTGATCCTTTAAGATCACGGGATCAAGCCGGATGTCTTTACCTATAAACAGCCCAAACTCATCTGGCGAAATTTCTCCCAATCCTTTAAACCGGGTGATTTCAGGCTTGTTGCCTAGTTTTACTATTGCTTTCTTTCGCTCGTCATCACTGTAGCAATAAATAGTTTCTTTCTTATTACGTACACGAAACAACGGTGTTTGCAAAATGTAAACATGGCCGGCACGAACCAGGTCAGGGAAAAATTGCAGAAAAAAAGTCATCATTAATAGTCTGATGTGCATCCCATCCACGTCGGCATCTGTAGCAATTACAATATTATTGTAATGCAAGCCTTCCAGTCCGTCCTCAATATTCAGCGCATGCTGTAATAGATTGAATTCCTCATTCTCATAAACCACCTTTTTTGTAAGCTCATAACAATTTAATGGCTTGCCCTTTAAGCTGAATACAGCCTGACAATCCACATCTCTTGATTTGGTGATAGATCCTGAAGCAGAATCCCCTTCGGTAATGAATAGCGTAGTCTCGTAACGTTTATCGTGGGTACTGTTGAAATGTACTTTACAGTCCCTCAGCTTTTTATTGTGCAAGGACGCTTTCTTGGCCCTATCATTAGCCAGTTTCTTGATACCTGCAATATCTTTGCGCTCTCTTTCTGATTGCATGATACGTTTTAACAGGGCGTCAGCTACGTCAGAATGCTTATGAAGGTAATCATCCAGTTCTTTCTTAACAAAATCGTTGATGAACGTGCGTACGGAAGGACCTTCCGGGCCCATGTTCTGAGAGCCCAGTTTGGTTTTGGTTTGCGATTCAAATACTGGTTCCTGTACACGTACCGATACTGCAGCTATAATAGAGGCCCTAACATCAGATGCATCAAATTCCTTTTTATAAAACTCACGAATGGTTTTGACTACCGCTTCGCGGAAAGCGGCCTGGTGTGTTCCGCCCTGAGTGGTGTGCTGACCGTTTACAAAAGAGTGGTAATCCTCACCATATTGCTGACCATGCGTCATCGCTACCTCAATATCATTACCAATTAGGTGTATAATTGGGTAGCGAAGCTCTTCAGGCTTATTGAATTTTGAAAGAAGATCATACAAGCCCCTTTCAGAGAAATATTTTTGGTTATTGAAGTTAACAGTTAAGCCCGTATTCAGGAAAACATAATTCCAGATCATGCTTTCTACAAAATCAGAAATGTAATGGTAGTTCCTAAAAATACTTTCATCGGGATAAAAGGTTATTGCAGTGCCATTACGCTGGGTAGTATCTATGATATCATGCTCAAGGATGATCTCACCCTTAGAAAATTCAACTTTTTTAGTTTTACCATCACGATAAGACTGTACCACAAAATTTGCAGAAAGTGCATTAACGGCCTTAGTACCTACACCGTTTAAACCTACCGATTTCTGGAAAGCTTTGCTGTCGTATTTACCACCCGTATTGATCTTGGATACACAATCTATAACCTTACCTAAAGGTATACCCCTGCCAAAATCCCTTACATTAACTTTAGAATCTGACACGGTAACGTCTATCGTTCTGCCAGAGCCCATAACAAACTCATCAATAGAATTATCAACAATTTCTTTAAGCAATACATAGATTCCATCATCCTGTGCAGAACCATCGCCCAGCTTACCGATATACATACCCGGACGCAGCCTGATATGTTCTTTCCAGTCGAGAGATCTGATACTATCGTCGTTATAAATAGGTTCTGCCATGATGATGATGAGTCTTTTACAAAAATAACACATTTCATCTGGATATTTTCTAAATTAGTTCGCCAATCAACAATCCATGGAATCAAAAAAACAGCTTTCTCTTTTCGACTTGTCCATGATAGTTGTTAGCCTGGTTATAGGCATGGGAATTTTCAGAACTCCCGTTAACGTTGCCAAGGCTGCACAGATTCCGGAGCTGTTTTTCCTGGCTTGGATTGTTGGCGGTTTCATCGCCCTATGCGGTGCTTTATCGTATGCGGAGATTGGTTCCAGGTTTCCCGTAACGGGGGGTTATTACAAGATCTTCTCAGAATTTTACCACCCCTCAATTGCTTTCGCCATCAACTGTATCATTGTAGTTTCTAACGCAGGGTCGGTAGCTGGGGTGGCGCTTATTGGCGCCGAGTATTTTAGCAAAGTGATTTTACCATTAGAAATGCAGACGGAAACCTGGCGGATCATTATTGCTGCAATAACTATCCTTTTGTTTTACTTCCTAAACCTCTTTGGATTGAGGGTAAGCTCTAAAACACAGAATGTACTTTCCATTATTAAAATGGTTATGGTGATCACGCTAGTCGGCGCCATATTTGTTGGAGCAGGACCTGAAACTGCTGCGCCGGTTTTTAAAACGGCAACCGGACTTGCTCCCAATTGGTTCGACTATGGAAAGGCATTAGGCGTATGCCTCATTGCCATCTCCTTTACTTATGGAGGATATCAGCAAACCATTAATTTTGGGGGCGAGATTAAAAATGCGAAAAGGATCTTGCCACGCGGCATCATTATCGGACTGGCAATTATCATTACCTTATATCTTGCTATCAATTATGCGTATGTAAACGTAATTGGTTTTCAACAGCTTAAATCATCAGAAAGCATCGCAGCAATACTTGCGGGCAAAATATTCGGACCAGTAGGTTTTACTTTATTATCTGGATTGATCTATCTTTCTGTATTGGGCTATGTAAATGTAAATCTACTCAGCAACCCAAGGGCTATGTATGCCATGGGCGAGGAAAAAGCACTCCCCGCTATATTCATTAAAAAAAGCAAGAAAACAGATGTGATGTATGTTAGCCTCACTGTATTTGCAATCATTGCCATTCTTACGCTATTTTATGCGCAAACATTTGATAAGATTTTGAATTATACCATCTTTTTAGATTGTATTGGTATGGCCACCTCTGTTGCCACTATTTTTATGTTAAGGAAACGTACTGCTCATCTGGATAAAACGACCATTTTTACGATGAAATTATATCCTTTACTGCCTCTTATTTTTATTGCAGCTTACTTGTTTGTGGCGGTAAGTATTTATAGTGATGACCCCGAAGCGGCCATAAATGGCTTGCTTATTTTTGTTGTCTTTATTATTATATATTTTATCAATCGTTTTTTTAATAAATCTAAAGCAAAGCATTCAATTTGATTACCTTAGTTGCACCTACCTCTATTTAACCGATGCCAATAAAGCAGCTCCCATTAAGAAAACAAATTGCCTATGCATCAGGTATGATGGGCTGGAGTATGATGAGTAATATCATCATTGTGATGTTGCCCTACTTTTATTTGCCGCCAAACAATTCCGGATTAACACCACTTGTTCCGCAATTGCTGGTTTTCGGCGCTTTTAATATCTTATCGCTTATAGCGGCTTCGGGCAGGTTATTTGATGCCATTTACGACCCATATATTGCATCTGTTAGCGATGGGAGTAAAAACCCTAAGGGGCGCAGAATTCCCATTATGAAATATGCCATCTTACCGGCAGTCATCTTTTGTTCCTTAGTCTTCTACCCCATCGTAAAAGGAGAAAGTTTGATAAACGGATGGTGGCTAGCGTTTGTCCTGGCAGGTTTCTTTATTTCTGTAACCACTTATATCATCCCTTACAATGCCTTGTTGGCCGAGCTTACGCATACACCAGAGCAAAAAGTTAAGCTCTCAACCTATCAGCAGGTTGGATTTGTAATGGGTATGATTGTGGCTGCGCTGGTAAACAATTATGCAGACCTGATCCAGACTTATTTTGGCGTTGCAGATAGATCGCTGGCCCTGCAATACACCATTTGGATCTTGAGTATTTTTGCTGGCCTGGTAATGATCCTTCCGGTAATCTTTATAAAAGAAAAAGACTACACAGAAGCTAAACCCACCCATATTGCGCTGCTCCCGGCTATAAAAAATACATTTCGAAATAAGAACTTCAAGTATTACCTGATTTCAGATTTTGCATACTACATCGCACTAAGTATTATTTCCAGCGGATTACTGTTCTTTGTTACTGTACTACTGAAACTGCCGGATTCTGACGGCGGCAAGTTTATGGGTGTTATGGTTCTGCTATCGCTACTGTTCTACCCATTTATTAATTATGGCGCCAAAAAATTTGGTAAAAAGAGCTTAGTATTATGGGCCTTTGTAGTGCTGTGTTTGATATTTGTAACCATCTATTTTCTTGGCAAACTTCCATTCCCACCTGCAATGCAGATGCTGATCCTGGTTATGATGGCCTCCTTTCCATTGGCGGCATTAGGTATTTTGCCAAATGCAATACTTGCTGATATAGCGCAACAAGATACTTTAGAGACAGGGGAAAATCATGAGGGAATGTTCTTTGCAGTAAAGTATCTTTTTGTTAAACTAGGACAAACAATGGGTATTGCCATATTTGCTATGTTAACGGTTTATGGTAAAGATCCCGGAGACGATTATGGCCTACGTTTAAATGGCGTAGTAGGCTTTGTACTTTGTGTGCTGGCATTACTATTCTTTAGCCGGTTTAAAGAACCAAAACTACCTGTCATATAAGCACATAACTATAAATAAACCAGAAAAGCAAAAACCGAAAGTATTGCGTACCTTTGTGCCCAGAGCGAAAACTAAGGCTCTTATTATACATTAAATACACGTACAATTGTTATTCGAAGAATTAAACCTGATTGAGCCTATTTTAAAAGCGCTGCAAACAGAAGGTTACACACAACCAACCCCAATACAAGAACAATCTATCCCGAGCATATTACAAAAGAAAGATCTTTTAGGCTGTGCCCAAACTGGTACCGGTAAAACTGCTGCCTTTGCAATTCCAATGCTGCAGTTGCTATCCAAGCCCCATACCAACACCAAGGTACATAAATCCATTAAGGCGCTGGTATTAACCCCAACACGGGAACTGGCCATACAAATTGAAGAAAGCTTCAAAGCTTATGGTAAAAATCTGCCAATCCGTCATTTAGTGATCTTTGGCGGAGTTGGACAGAAAGCACAAACTGATGCATTACAAAGGGGCGTAGATATTCTGGTAGCTACTCCTGGTCGCCTTTTAGACTTGATGAACCAAGGTTTTATTAACCTAAAGGATGTGGAGATATTTGTACTTGACGAGGCAGACAGGATGCTGGATATGGGTTTTATTCATGATGTTAAGAAAGTAATCTTGAAACTTCCTACTATCAGACAAACCTTGTTTTTCTCGGCTACTATGCCAAAAGAAATCCAGTCACTTGCTGATACCATTTTAAGAAACCCGGTAAAAGTTGAAGTTACACCAGTATCTTCAACAGCTGAAAAAATACAGCAGCAGATCTTTTTTGTGGAGAAAAATGACAAGAAAGACCTATTACTGCACCTTTTAAAAGATAAGACTATTGAAACCGCACTTGTTTTTGCACGAACTAAACATGGTTCTGACCGTATTGTTAAGGATCTTATTAAAGTTGGTATAAAAGCAGAAGCAATACACGGCAATAAATCACAAAATGCGCGACAAAGGGCATTGTCTAATTTCAAAGCTAAAATAACACGTATCCTGGTAGCAACAGACATCGCTGCCCGCGGTATTGATGTTGATGAGCTGGCACATGTAATCAATTACGAATTACCTAATGTTCCCGAAACTTATGTGCATAGAATTGGCCGTACTGGTCGTGCAGGATTAAGCGGAACTGCCTTCTCTTTCTGCGATCCTGAAGAAAAAGAATTTCTTGATGATATTGAAAAGCTAATTGGCCTAAAAATACCTGTTACTGAAGATCATCCTTATGCAATGAGCTGGCAAAGCTTACTTAGCGGAGCTGCAGCAGCTAAGGCTCAAGGCAAAGCCAAACCTAACAGAGGAGGAGGAGGAAGATCTGAGCGTAATGCAAGGCCGGCAGCCGGAGGGGGTGCTACTAAGCCAAATGGAGCAAGACCAGAAAGGACTGAAAGACAACCTAATCTTAGTGGTGCCAAAAGAAATCCTAATAGCGGAAGCAGACGCTGGAGTAGCAAAAAAACGTCTAGCTAATTGTAAAAAATAGACCGTTCTGTTCTAAGTCTGCATAATTGCGCTGAAAAAGCGCAAAGACGCTAGGTCTTCTCACAGAAGGTATATTTTATTACCGATCAGCTCCGAAATAAGTAATCTGAAAAAGGAAGCAATAAATTGCTTCCTTTTTTTTTTTTAATAGACGTTAGTTTAAAACAAGTATCTCAATCTCGTGTTCTATCAATAAATAAAACTATGATTACTCCAGAAAACCAAATCCCGTTAGACGATTCTAACACATCAGAAAGCGAAGATCAACAAAGCCAAAAAGACATCCATTCTAATGGATTTGAGGAAACTTCTGTTGCATCCGAAGAAGATGATAGTTCAGGTGATATTGAACGTTTGGAACAAGCTTCAGAAGCATCAGAGCCATCTTATACTTTGAACCTAGGCGACGATAAAAAAGAGTGATATGATGCTTCTCGCTTGGCAGGTTAAGTAACTAAAAACTTCCCTTCTTCGCTTTGCAGTTTAAAGTGATATCAAACTTCCCCCATTTGCCTTGCTAAAGATAAAATTACTATTGCTCAGAGAAGGCCTAGCGTCATTGCGCTTTTTCAGCGCAATTATGCAGACTTCGAAGAGTAATACTTAATTTTTCCTAGTAAACAATCTTCAATTATCTTGCAGTGTTATTAGGCCTGGCATACACCATTTGCATTACATTGATATTCCTCATTTCAAATGCCGCTTCGCAATAATTAAAGTAATAACGCCATTTTCTAATAAACCTATCATCATAACCCAGTTCCTTAATCTCAGCAACATTCTGATTGAACTGCTCATACCACAACCGCAAAGTTTTTGCATAATCTAATCCAAGATCTTTCAAATCTACCATGGTAAGTTCACTGGTCTTATTGATGGATTGATTAATCTTTGCTACAGATGGAAGTAACGATCCAGGAAAGATATGCTTCTGAATCCAATCTACACCTTTGCGAAGGCTGTCATAACGAGAATCCGGACTAGTTATCACCTGGAAAGCAAAAATACCATCAGGCTTAAGCAGGCTATTTACTTTAGAAAAATATTCCTCATAATAATTGTGCCCCACAGCTTCCAGCATTTCAATAGATACAATCTTATCAAACTCACCGGTAAGATCGCGGTAATCCATTATAATCACCTGTACTTTGTCAGTTAAACCTTCAGCTGCCACACGCTCAGCAGCCATTTTCTGCTGCTCTATTGATATGGTTACAGAGGTAACCTTACAACCATAATTCTTGGCCATGTAGATCGCATTCGCGCCCCACCCACTACCAATTTCCAATACATGATCCGTTTCTTGCAGATGAAGCTGATCACAAAGACGTTGATATTTCGCATACTGTGATTCCAATAAAGACACCCCCTCCTTAAAAAAATAACCGCTGGAGTAAGTCATCGTAGAATCAAGGAAAGTTGCAAAAAACTCATTGCTCAAATCGTAATGCTCAGAAATATTCTTCTGCGACCCAGATATGCTGTTGGACCTGCCATTATGGTAGATCCTATTTAACCATTTAAACAAATTTAATGAAAGTGCTTTCCCTTTGCTACCCGATACAGAAGGCGCATTGTCTACATTCAAAAGCACCCATTTTATTAATTTAGTAATATCATTCGTATACCACAAACCATCCACATAGGCCTCACCAAAACCTATATCACCATAAAGCACCAAAGCCTTAAAAAATTCATCGTACTTGATATGGATTTCTGCTTTTAGTTTAGCGTGCTCATCACCAATCTGAATAAACTCCCCACCGGGAAGCGTTACCTCCAGGCAGCCTTTAGTCATTTTACTAAGGGTGCGGAGCACGGTATTTTCATAAAAGCCAGACCTCTTTTTGGCTATAGTTAACGCTTGCATATTACTTAGTTTGCGGTTTATATGGTTTATATACGTCCTTTTGAAGTATCTGGTTTGCAGTTTTCTTGTGAAAAGAGAATTTTTTACGCCATAACAAAAAAGCCTGCCAGTGTATCAACCACATCACTCTCAATGGTATAAGCGGTATTAAGAAGAAATATCGTAATAAATTCCAATCATTTAGCGTTTTACTTTCTCCTATTAGTGTACTCAAAAAGAACCTATTACCTTCTTTATCATAATCATCTATCCTGATATCCAGTTTTTCGGCAGGAATATGGAGGTTAAAATCAAAAGAAGTATCCAAATCTATAAACGGAGATACATAAAAGTACTTGTCGGCACGTTGTCTAAAAGCGTCTTTATCCAAGTCATCTTTGCCGATAAAAAACATTTTCATTTCATGGAAAGTATTGCTGATCTCTACTACGGCACACAAAGGCTGTTCGGCCTCATCAAAGCAAAAATAGAAGGATACGGGGTTAAAATTATAGCCCAAAACAGAAAGGTTTGTCAATAGCATTACCCTTCCCAAACCCAATACAATATTATGGCCCACTAAATATTCCGTAAGTTGCTCCCGTACACTTTTTGTCGTATCAGGGTTATCCTTTGGAAGCTGCAGATGGTCTTTATTCCTGAAATTAAATAAATTGAATTTATTGAAGCTGAACCATTTTAGCTTGCCAGACAACTGCTCTATCTCATCCAAGTCAAGATAAAACATGTATACGTTGTACCAAAAACTATGTTTCTTTGGCGACAATCTGTTGTGCATTACTTTGCAGATGTAGAGCGAGGAGTTCATGTTATACTACAAAAGTTTACATAATTCTACCGCACTTGCATAGGCATCTTCATGAAAGCCATATTTAAAATAGCTACCGCAATAATAGATAGGCCCACCCTGATTTAACAGATGAAGTTCATTCTGTGCCTGCATGGCGGGTACATCAAACAAAGGATGCTCGTAATCTATAGTTTTAATAATTTTACTGGCATCTAATTGTTCTGAAGGATTAATGGATACAAAGTAGTTCTTCTTTTTAGAAACTTGCTGAAGTTGGTTCATCCAATAAATAGTGCTGGGCACTAATTCAGTTCCTTTCTTTTCTACCCTGTAATTCCAACTGCTCCAGGCCAGTTTCTTTTTAGGCATAAGCGCCTCGTCAGTATGTAAAACTGCTTTATTTGGCTGGTATTTGAACTTGGATAGCAACCGTTCTTCATTGGGAGTCTTACTGTTCACAATTTGATAGGATTGATCAGCATGGCAAGCCATTATTACCTTTTCGTAAACATGTTCTGTACCGTCTGCTAGCTTAACGGCAACTTTGCCATCAGCCATCCTGCTTACTTCAATTGCTTTTTTATTAATCTGTATCCTGTCCTTAAAGGGCTTTATCAGCAGTTCTCTATAAGCCTGACTACCCTTATCTAACGTAAACCATTGATGCTGGCTATCTAAACCAAGGAAACCGTGATTTTTAAAAAACCTGATTAGCGATACCGCAGGAAAATCAAGTATTTGTTCCATTGGAGTAGACCATACTGCCGAACTCATCGGGATCAGGTATTTCCAAAGCATATCCTGACTATAGCCAAAATCCTTTATATACCTGCCTATTGAATAATCTGCATACTCAGGCTTGTCTAAAATATCTACACTCTCCTTATTGAAACGGTTGATTTGCATCAGCATCTTAATAAAAGAAGGATTGAAGATATTGCGACGCTGCGCAAAAAGATGGTTCATACTTGATCCGCTATACTCCAAATTATCAGGAAGATACTGGACGCTGAACGACATATCTGTTTTTTTTACAGGGGCTTTTATCTCATCAAATAGCTTAGTCAAGTTAGGATAAGTCTGGTAATTAAACACCATAAACCCAGTATCGATATAAACAGGCTGGCCATCTTCGTCTACCGTAACGGTATTGGTATGCCCACCTACGTAGTCCAGTTCCTCATAAAATGTAAGGTCGTATTTCTGATGCAGGAAATGGCCACAACCCATACCTGCCACACCTGTTCCTATAACAGCTACCTTCTCCATTATGGTTGGTTCTTTTTAAACAGGTAATGACAAACCATCCACTCGTTCCCTTCATCATAACCAAATAGCTCTGCACATGAAAGGTAAAATAAACGCCAGTAAACCCACCACTTAACCGCATCATCTTTGCCGTAAGTTTGCTCAAAAACACGCATAATCTCTTTTTTATGCGCATCCATATTACTTAACCAGGCTTCTGAGGTTTTGGAATAATGCATTCCATTTACTACCCACATCTGATCAACCCTGAGGTCATCATTAAAATAAAACAGCAAGTGGTTTGAAGGCATAATCCCTCCTGTAAAAAAATATTTACTCATCCAGTCTGTTTCATCCTTAACCTCAAATTTGTAGGCCAGGGTTTTGTGTGTAAAAATGTGAACGAACAGCTTACCATCTTCCTTTAAAAAGGAAGCCACTTTGCTTAGCAATAACTTGTAATTGCGCATGTGTTCAAACATTTCTACCGATACCACACGGTCAAACTGCTGAAGGATCTGAAAGGTATTCATATCTGCAGTGATCACAGTCAGGTTACTAATCCCTCTTTCTCTTGCTGCATTATCTATATAAGCTTTTTGCGTGGTAGAATTAGAAACTACCGTAAAGCGACTGCCGGGGTATTTGGCCGACATAAAAAGAGATAGCGACCCCCATCCGCAGCCCAACTCTAAAACGTCTTGTCCGTCTTGCAACTCCGCGCGGTTACAGGTAAGCTCCAGCATATCAGCTTCTGAGGCATCAATATCAGAAACACCTTCGCGCCAATAACCACTAGAATATTTTAGATGTTTACCTAAGCAATACTGATAAAATATAGTTGGAACTTCGTAATGCTGCTGATTTGCATCAGCGGTATTGATGGCAATTGGAGAATTCTTGAGCTCATCCAGTAAATCGTTAAAAGCATTTTGCTGCAATTCAACATCAGATAAAGTTTCGTCTGCTAAACGCTGCTTTAAAAGTTTTCTAATGCCTTGTCTTAATATAAAATCAGGAAGTTTGTTTTGTTCAATTAAAGAATCATACCACATTTAGCTGGAAGTTTTAAATCGTAAGTCTAGGTTATTATTTTGTATGCGATCAAAAAATAATGTACGCATAATAAACTATACGTTTTTCCTAAATATAAAGATTTACTTTCAGCTCTTTTTAAACCAAGGAACAAAAACACTGGTGGTTTTCTGATACTTACGGTATTTATCGCCTTTAGATCTCAATGATTGTTCTTCTGTAGCAGGTATACCGGTAACTTTGAACAGCAAATAAAGGATTATAGCCGGACTAAGCACTGCAATCCAACCAAGTGGTGCAGTTAATGCAAATAGAAAATAAGCCATCCACATTAAAGATTGGAAAAAGTAATTGGGATGCCTTGAATAATTCCATAAGCCAATATCACAAACCTCTCCTTTATTCTTTGGGTCCTTTTTAAACTGGTCAAGTTGCCAGTCTGATATTGCTTCTCCAACAACGGCAACCAACCATATCCCTATTGCAATATATTCCAACACATTAATTTGTGGCTCCTTATTAAAAGCAATTAAGAAAAAAGGTGCGGAAAGTAATACATTAGAAATCCCCTGAAACTGGAAGAACATGAAAAATTTAAAGTCTTCTTTAGGAGCCCATTCCTTTCTAAGCTGCTCGTACCTGCCTTCCTCTTTATCGAGGTGGCCTATAACTCTTCTCCAGAGGTGAATACCGAGCCTTGAACCTGCGATGAACACCATGCCGCAAATGAGCAGTTTACGCAGCTCGAATCCATCAGCAAGAAAATATAATAGTACAGCAACGACAGGAAAATTGAATGACCAAAATACATCAACAACACCTGCGTTGGTTATCCGCTTTGCCCATACCCACACTGCAGCCATTATTAAGCAACAGGCAGCCAAACATATCAATATGGTAACAAGGAGGCTCATCATTAATTCTTGTTATTGATCAATTCCTTAACGCCTTCACCGGGTTTAAGTTTGAACAATTGGATAAGCATGTACACACAGGTACCAATGCTTCCCAGGCAAAATAACAAGACTAGCCAAAGAATTTTAATAGCGATGTTACTTTCCTTATAAATTACCCATAGGTAAATTACGAACAGATTGGCGTAAAAGTCCCAAAGCGTTGCGCGCATCCAGGGGATACTACCTAGAAAATCCCAGTCTTTAAAAAGATTACTTTCCATACTCGTTGTAACCACCTGATAGGTAACCCATACCAGGATAACGGAAAATACAACCTTTAAAAAGGTAATGATGTTCATAACTATGTTTTTCTTATCCTGATGATGTGCATCCAATGCATAACTTTCATGATTGGGTAGGTAGGATCAAACTCGTACCATTTAGAAGCAAAATTCGGACTATTAGGCTTCTTGTGGTGGTTATTTTGAAACAGCTCTCCCATCATTAGAAAATCTAATGGCAAAGAGTTTTTACTATGGTCATTATTATCATGGTTGGAATAACCGTATTTATGACCACACCAATTTACAATAGCACCATGTAAAGGACCCATTAAAAAGTGGATAGGTAACAAAAGAAACATCCACCAGGCAGTTGCAAAGGTTACATAGAACCAGATGTAAAAACTGATAAAAAGGAGTCTTGTAACCCATGAATCTCCAATTTTATCAATAATAGGCCATGAAGGATAGTTGTCTCTAAACTGTTCTTCAGGTTCATGATTATACTTGGAATAGTTAAGATAAATGTTCTTGGTTTGAATCATCATTCCCCAAACGTCCTTCACAAAATGAGGCGAGTGTGGATCCCTTTCTGTATCACTGAACGCATGGTGCATCCGGTGCAAAATGGCATAAGCACGCGGGTTCAGAAATGATGAACCTTGTGACAAAAATGTAATGGTATAAAAGAACTTCTCCCAGAAGCCATTCATTTTAAACATCTTATGCGATGCATAGCGATGTAGAAAAAATGTCTGTGAGAAAAGAGAAAGAAACCAATGTAATAGAAAAAATAATAAAATGATCATATATGATATTAACGAAGAATATAAGTGATTAGATGTGTTTATCTTCCAAAATCATCCTGAACCCTTACGATATCACTCTCATCAGATGGATTATCAGGATCAGTATGTTGCCAAATTTCGGAGACAATACCCCAGTCGTCCAGACCCACTAAACGGTGCCTTTCACCTTGCTTTAATTTGATAGATTGACCAGGAGCAAGCTTTTTCAATTCACCTTCTACATCCGTATCACTAGTAATAACACCTACTGTACCATTTACCACTTGCCATATTTCGGCACGGCGATGATGATACTGCCACGAAAGCCTGGTATTAGGAGCAACTATTAAAATCTTAGGGCTCAGTTTACCTGATATCCTTAATTCTTCTACATTTAAACCTTCAAAATACACATTGGCAAATTGTTGGGCCTGGTCTTCATCTATAACAAAAAAACCACCCCACGGACGAGTTTCATCACGGTTTACAACATTAAAACCTTCAATCTTAAGGCGTTGTGCTACGCCTTCAAATATTTCTTTTTTCTGATCTGACATTTTATAACAATATTATTTAATTCCCAAACTTAGGCAAAACTGACATAGTTTCCGTTACCAACACTAAAAAAAATTATAACTGATTGATAAAAACAAGTACCTAATTATACAAACATCAAACGTTCCTTGAAAGTTTGTCAATATCTAGTAAATCCTGATTTAAATAGTGGATCAGATCGTATAACAGAGAAATGTTTTTATCATCTGATGGCACTTCTTCCATACAAAAATCGGAGTAACGCTCCAGAAACTCGTCATAAATCTCAACTGGAACATCTATTACTTTTAAATCCAGCTGGCAAGTTACATGGTACAGCAGCTGTGCAATGCAAAAATAAACCGTATTTAGGTTTTCCACCAAATCTTCATAAGAATTGTTTTCCCAGTTGATGATATAAACATAGTAATTATCAGAAGCCAGCTGATTGAAATCATCATTTTCCATTACCTCCAGCTCATCAAGGTTGTTGATCAGGTAATAGGTTTTCATACACCTGATCACACGTTCTGCAGATACAAGAATCAACTGTATAATTGGATCATCCACACTTTCCAAAAGTTCGAAATCATCCGGATCAATAGTATCTGCCTCAACCAATCCTTTCAGATCTGAAAGGTCTTTCTCAAATGCCAGCAAAAAGCCATTCTTCGATAGCTCATTAATAATGAATCCTAAAGTATGGGGTACAGAACCTATTATTGAATCTTCCAAAGCATTGAATTTAGTTTACCTGACTCCTATATGGATAAAAGTTAATCGCCTTTCAGTAATTTACCAAATAAAAACTTAATGTACAACTTCACTTCTGGCCAATAAAAAAGTCCTGATCATGCAATCAGGACTTTTTATTACACATTAAAGTCTGCTATTTAGACAATTGTGCATTTATACGTTTTACTATATAATCAATATCAAAAGGTTTACTGATGTAATCATTTGCACCAGCATCTAAACTAATTTGCTTATTCTGATCGTTGGCAGACATTACAATAATTGGAATATGTTTGGTAAAAACATCTCCTTTTAAATCTTTACAAATACTTGCTCCGTCCCCGTCAGGAAGCATCACGTCTAATATAAATAGATCAGGGACAGAGTCCTTAAGTTTGCTTTTTAGTTCAGCAAACGTTGACGAAAGTTGTAATTCATAACCTTCATCTTTAAGCAACACCCCAATAATGTATCTTATATCTTCGTCATCTTCAAGTACATGTATTCTTTTAATCATAATTGATCTTGTTTTTATGTGGATTTGTTCTAATTACTAGCAACAACTTTGCCACTATTTCATTTTAATCCATGTTGCCAGATCATCGATCAGCAAAGCCGAAACATTCGCAGGTTTCTGATATTGTTCCATCGTGCCCTTTTCAGTCTGAGAACTCAACAAATGATTTAAATCCGGATAAGATTTTAATGCTACGTTTTTCCTTTTACCTAATGCAGTACTCCACAGGTTGAAATCGGCCATAGACACTTGGAAATCCATACCGCCCTGTGCAACAAAGATGCGTTGCTTCGTTAATTTTTTAGCGGTCTCTACCTGATTGTACTTATTAAGATCTATCCAGTATGATGCCGGTAAACCAAGCAAAATTGAATCTGCTTTAATGGTTGTACCTAAACTTAATATTCTTGATTTCGCAAATTCTACAGTCGCCTCTTCCATCATCTTCTTTCCTTCTGCAGTCGTGTCTTTTGCAAGAGCAAACATGTAATTATTTTGTTCTATTATAATGTCTGTCAATTTTCTTGCTGGTGCTGCAAGCAATATAATCCCACTCAAATCAGGCGCCATACTGGCTATACGTGGTGCAAGCATACCACCCAAACTATGGCCCAATACAAAAAGCCTTTTTTTATCTGCACCAGGCACTGTTCTGGCGAGCGCAACGGCGGCCATCGCGTCATCTAAAACTTCTTCTTTAACCGTAAATGCACCAACAAATTCCTTCTGATAAATAATGGTACGTTTAACATACCTGATGCTGGCAATCCCTTTGGAAGCAAGTCCGGTTGCCAGATCTCTTAGCGGTCTGTTTGTTCCAACTGTACCATCCATATCACTCGGACCAGAACCATGTACCAATACTACAAGCGGATAGTTTACCGCCTTTTTGGGTGTAGTCAATATTCCCACCAAACTATGCTTATCAGCTTTTACGTAGATCTCCTTTTCACTATATAAGGTTGTATCTGCATAAGCAGGATTAATGTATGTTGCCGAAGCAGATCTTGGCTGTACCCTCATGCCAATAATTTTTTCAGCTTTATTAAAAGCCAGAATAAAGTTCTGAATATCATTGGCAAATTTCCCTTCTACTACCAGTACATATACATCCCCCTCAACCGCCTTACTGCTCAATACGTTTATAGATTGCAGTTTGCCCAGTTTTCCTGTAATTGTACCCCACATTCCCTGAAACTTATCTATAGGTGCCTGTGTCTGGAAAGACGGATCAAAAAAAGCATACGCTTCTTCGTATTTTTCAGACCCCATCAGGACAAAAAAATCATCGGCCTTGGCAAAAAGGTTTAGCATTCCCTGAGAAAATGCAGATGTTGTGCACAACAATGTTATAAATAAGACAAAAATCTTTTTCATGAACTTTATACGGTGGTTTTTTATTAAAAATTAGATTATCAAAGCTAACAAAATTTAATAAGTATATTCCCGCAGCAATAACAGATCTCGACTACAAAACCCCTAGCAAAAGCATGAAATTTAGCATCGACCAGCAATCTCTAAGGGATCTCAATATTTTCACTTCCACTGCAGATGCTATGCCCATTATTAAATTATTTAGATTAACCAAAACGTTAGGTGGCAGGGAGATGCTCCATGAAATGATGAACTCCCCATCGGCCGATATAAATTTCCTTGAAAACCGGATTGCAACAATTCAATATATTAAAGACCAAAAACTAAGTTTAGCCATCAGCTCTGACCAACTTGACCTTATTGAGCATTACCTAAAATACGATAAAAACTTTTTAAGAAACAACATCATCGACTCCTCTCTAGATTTCATTAAGAACAAAATCCATTTGGGGGTAAGTTATTATACCATTACAACCGGCATAAAATACATCATCAAACTAACCGAAACGCTACGCCAATACATCCAAACCATAAAAGAGAGCGATGCCCCAAAAGGAATAAAATTGCATGCAGAAAATATAGAAAAAATACTGGAATTACCCCTCGTTAGAAAAACGACCACCATACCATTCTCTAAACTCAGGTTTTATCACATCAATAAGATTGATGGGCTGGTCAGAAAAAAACTCCAAAAAGATTTAAGAGTTTTGTTAAGGTTAGTCTATGAGCTTGATGTTTATGAGGCCCTGGCATATATTATGGAAACAAAGGGTATGTGCTTACCCACCTATTCTGCAAGCGAAACATTATCTGTTTCCATTAAAGGCGTTTACCATCCAGAAATTAAAAATGCGGTAGTAAACGATATAGAAATTGATCAGCACAACAACATGACCTTTCTCACCGGATCAAATATGGCAGGCAAGTCGTCCTTTCTAAAAGCGGTAGGCCTGTCTGTTTACCTTGCTCATATTGGCTTCCCTATTTTTGCAAATCAAATGACAACCACTGTCTTCAACGGAATGATTACCACTATAAATTTGCCAGATAACCTTACAAACGGACTTAGCCATTATTATAGTGAAGTTAAAAGGGTAAAAGAAACGGCAACAAAGCTCATTGAAGACAAAAAGATTTTTGTCATTTTCGATGAATTGTTTAGGGGAACTAATGTTAAAGACGCTTTTGATGCCTCATTACTAATTATTTCAGAACTCACCAGCATAAGGAATTCTGCATTCTTTATCTCCACACACATTGTTGAACTGGCAGAAGAATTAACCAAATACCAAAATGTAAGCTTTAAATACATGGATACGTTCTTTAGAGAGGAACGCCCTGTGTTCACTTATAAACTCGTTAACGGAATTTCAAAAGAGAGAATAGGCATGTACATTGTAAAAAACGAGGGTATTGTAGAAATTATCCGCGAAGCGGTTAAAAATCAGCAATAACAAAGCGGGATTACCCTTTCGAATAATCCCGCTTTATTAAAAGTAAAAGTACTTATTTACTATTTTTTGTCTCTGTAACTTCTGTACGAATTTCTTGAGCTAGATTTTTTAAATCTTGCATACCTTTTCTTACTCTGGTACCCGCTGCACCGTTTCCTGAATTGTAAAATTTAGTTGCATCTGCTTCGATTGATGCTACCAGTTCTTTTAGTTTTGTGAATTTTTCCATGTTAATTTTTTATAAGTAATTCGAATATAGTTTTTTATCATTAAAACAAAATAATTAATGCGCTTAAATTGTCTTTTTTTTATCCCATCATCCTAATTTGTTAAACAAATAGATAAAATAGTTAAACAATTAGGACTAAACTCCCTTAACTGTGCGCTAAACATAAGGTTGCAAAACATAGGCCACAGTTTTACTCCTACTAAATAATTGGTTCAATCAGCCTATACTCACAATCCAGTCATCCTATTACCAAATTCCTAGAAACGACTTATAAAAAACTAATAAACAAGTAATAAAAAACGTGGTTGGAATATCCTTGCAATATCGTTGAAATATCATTGAGATATCCTTGCAATATTCCTAGGATAACTGAACCATAACGAAAGGATAACTAAAGGATATTTTAATTAAGTTATTTATCAGTTGTTTATTAGTTTTTTATAAGTTTTCACTAGCAGGATGTGTGCTTTCAGTGGTAACTGAATCCCTAACCGTTACTTTCTTTGCTTTTCTAACTGGCAATGGATGGTAAAAAAATATATTAACATTAAACTAACAAGTTAGTTGCGGAACTAAAATATTAGTTTTATCTTAGCCCTACAGTAAACCAAAAGACAACAATGAAAGAACTAACAAAGGCAGAGGAACAGATTATGCAAGTGCTGTGGGAAATAAAAAAAGGATTTGTTAAAGATGTGCTGGCGCATCTTCCTGAACCTAAGCCCGCCACTACTACGGTATCCACCATCATCAGGATTTTGGAGGGCAAAGGTTTTATTGATCACGAAGCTTTTGGAACTACCCATCAGTACTTTCCTATTGTAGGTATTGAGACGTATAAAGAATTCGCTGCCGGAAAATTGCTCAACTCCTATTTCGGCAATTCTGTTGAGAAGATGTTTTCGTTTTTTATAAAACAAGAAAAGGTAGACCTTAAAGAGGCTGATGAAATATTAAAATTGATTGAAAACCTTAAAAAGACCCAAAAATGAACGGAATCGCTTATATGATCCAGGTAAACTTATACTTGATACTTTTTTATGGGCTATACATCGCATTGCTCCGTAAGGAGACTTTTTTTAAAATGAACCGCTTTTATTTGGTTGGATCAGCCATGTTATCTCTAGCAATTCCTTTATTTAATTCAGCTTGGGTTCAGGCTTTTTTTGTAACCGACCAAGTTCATCATTTAACACAAACCTTTAACACCATTGTAAATAGCAGTACACTAGTTACTACAGGTACTTATGAAATAACAACTACTGCCAACCAGCTTGAATTTGGATTAGCAACCTGGGTTGCAATTATCTACAGCACGGTAACACTGTTGCTTTTACTTAACTTCTTAAGAAAGCTGTATGCAGTAAACCTGTTGTTAAAATCTGGAAGCAATGGAAAAGCATTCTCTTTCTTCAACAAAATAGCAATTGATGAAAAGATGGAAGGAAAAGACACCATTCTGGAGCATGAGCTCGTCCACGTAAGGCAATGGCATTCTGCTGATGTGCTTTTCTTTGAAATTCTAACCGCTATTAATTGGTTTAACCCAATCAGTTATGCCTACAAAAAATCTATAAGTAACATTCATGAATTTATAGCTGATGAAACAGCGGCCTCATCACTTAAAGACAAAGCGGCGTACGCGATGCTGTTAGTTTCAAACTCGTTCAACACACAACCTGAACACTTAACTAATAATTTTTATAATAAATCTTTACTAAAACGCAGACTCATCATGTTAAACAAAAACAAATCAAAAAAGGTGGCCATTCTGAAGTATGGCCTTACTGTACCGCTATTTGCTGTAATGATCATTTTTTCATCTGCAACTGCTGCCGGAAAAAGGGTAATTAATGCTATTGAAGAAACTACCGCGCCCGCATTAGAAAGTCAATCCAACACAGAGCTAGAACCCCTAATAGAAACGGAGCAAATGGATCTTAAAGTTAACGTACCTAAAATTAGGCTTACAAATGAGCCAATTAAAGACTCAATTAAAATTGAATCCCCAATTGTTAAAGTCGGCCATCAAACTAACATTACAAAAATGCTGGATTCGATTGATGGCACACGCCCCAAAAACCTCGTTAAGTATATAAGCCTATTCTTTAAAGGTAGTTCCCTAGATTTAAAAGAAGGGACAGTTTATTATAGTTTTGATGTATCAAAAGGCAAAAAAATCAGCAACATTCAAATCATTCGGTCAATTGATTCGGATTGGGAAAAAAATTTATTATCTTATCTTAGAACATTTAAAGACACAGTAAGTCTGGCTGAAGGTAGTTATAACTTTTTCCAGGGTATCGCCTTCTTTGATTTAAATGACCCAGTAAGAGCTACTGGTACCATTTTTATTCCAAAACCAGGACAGCCCGCATTAAAATTCTTATTCGGTAGTACTATAACTTCCAGCATAACCATTTCTACAGCTGACGAAACGAAAGAAGAGGCTGGAAAAATAGTTAATTATATTAAAGTAGATTATATTAAAAATCCTATAATTCTGGTTGATGGAAAAATTGCAAAATATAAGATAACAGATAAGGGATTTAGACTAGACGAAACGATATATCCTAAACATTTCGATACAAAGGTTTATAGAGGTGACAAAGCTGTGGCTAACTATAACGAGAGTGCGAGAAAGGGATTAATCGTAATTACTACATATCCATCAACTCCCCAAAAAGACTAACCAAATATATAACTCTTAACCCACCAAATATGAACGCCTTAACTTATCTCATTCAGGTAAACCTTTACCTGGTCTTGTTCTACGGAATATACCATTTGATTCTCCGCAATGAGACGTTCTTTAAAATGAACAGGTTTTATTTGGTAGATTCAGTACTATTATCACTGGGTATTCCATTATTGAGGATGGAGTGGATTAAAGATCTTTTTATAACGGAGAAGATTTATCAAGCTACACAAACACTGAGCGATAATTTAAACAATGTTGTAATTGAAAATCCGGTTCTGATAAACAACTCGATTTATTCCAGCTCTTCCATTGAAAACATAAAAGATACAACCCCAGCATTAACTACGCATCAAGTATTTTGGATCATTTACCTGAGCATCACCATTGTGCTTTTTCTTAATTTTTTAAGAAAATTATATCTGGTAAACCGTGCCTTAAAAGGCGACATGCAGAATCAGGCTTTTTCTTTTTTTAATAAGGTGGTTGTTGATGAACAGCTGAAAGGGAAAGAAACAATAATTGACCACGAGATGGTGCACGTTAAGCAATGGCACTCATTAGACGTAATCTTTTTTGAGCTATTTGCAGTTTTTAATTGGTTGAATCCAATCTCCTACGCTTATAAAAAAGCGATTAAGAACATACATGAATTTATTGCTGACGAAACCGCAGCGTCAACCTTAAATGACAAAACGGAATACGCAATGCTGTTGGTATCCAACGCCTTTGGTACACAACCACAAAAATTAACAAACAGTTTCTATAACGACTCACTATTAAAACGAAGGATTATCATGTTAAATAAAAATAAATCCAGAAAGACCGCCATGCTGAAGTATGGACTCTCTGTACCCCTATTTGCCCTTATGGTTATTTTTTCATCGGCCTCGATTGAAAAGTCGGCAACTGCAGAAATGATTGCAGGCAAAATAGTAGAAAATATGCCGACCTTAGTTCATGCCATTACAGATGATGCTGTTACAGAGGATCCTGCTGCTAATCGTCTGGCTCCTGCCAAAAAGCTATTGGCTGCTCCCGATCAGAAAATGTCGACCAAGAAGCCTGAAACGAACGTAATTGAGGATTCAAATGACGCTGAATTGGGAAAAGTAGTAGATTATTTTAAAAGGTCAACGAAGTTTCCTGTTGTAGTTCAGGAAAGTAAAATTGTAGGGAATACATATATCTCTTTTAATCTCGACGGGAATGGTTTTCTTAAAAACCCGGTTATTATTAAGGCAATGAACAGCATTATAGCGGATGAACTGATGAGGGTAATGGAAAACGCTCAACCATTTGGCACTGGTGTATCGGGCAAATATCTACTTCCTATTAAGTTTTCTCTGAACATTGGAGATAAAGATGCATATATGCCTTTTGATTATGCAAAAGACACCATTGACTTCGCAAAATATATGGGCTATCAAAAGCTAAGTGATATTACTATAATAGGATATATACGTAAATCTACTTCTCCCCCCCTTGCAGAAATCGTTACTGAAATGTCAGCAGGGACTAAAACAGATGGAGTACGGCCACTTATTAATGTAAGAACTTACGTCAAAAATAGCCCTACAGACAAAATGCTTGAACATTTAGGGAAATTTCAAGCCAAATCAACATTCCCTAAAACACCTTATGGCAAAACGGATTTAAAAGAAAGAATCGTAAAAATTGCATTTGATGTATCTGTCGACAAAAAACCTGGAAATTATCGGATTATAGATTCCGATAAGACCAGCTGGGGAAATGAATTAGTAGCACACTTCAACTTGTTTACCGATACAGTGGGCTTAGCTCCGGGAAGCTATTATTTCTATAAAAAAACAGGGTATGGGCCTGTTGATAGAGAAGAGAAAAAAATAACATCGCCAAAAGGATTTAAATTCGCTTTTGGTAGCTCCGAAAACGGAACTATAACTTATACGAGTACGGAAGAAAAAGAAGGCGATGTAATGAAAATATATAATTACATACTTATCCCCTATCTGAAAAAACCAGTGATCCTAGTTGATGGAAAAGTAGCCATTTATAAAACAACAAAGAAAGGTTTCAAACTTTCGGAGACCATATATCCGCAGCAGGCAGACATAAAAGTATACAAGGGTAATAAAGCAGTAGAAAACTATAATGAAAGTGCCAGGAAGACAGGACTTGTTGTAATAACAACAAAACAACTCTAGAACTGACTACTTTCTACCCTTGCCCATAAAACCATTGCATCCAAAATTGGCGTTAGCAACTCTCCAGACCTAGTTAAACTGTACGTCACAATAGGCGGAACCACAGGTTCCGCCTTTCTGTTGTCTATAACGGTGATACTGGGCCAGCGAAAACGGATGATAGCGGGCCAGTCATTACGGTAATCAACGGGCCACTTTTCATGTACAATTATAAG
>NZ_JBSRZD010000012.1:0-83721 GCF_054057295.1 Pedobacter sp. UYP24 | reverse complement strand
CCGTATTATCGGCTAATCTTCTTGGCCCAGTGATTCCCGTTTTAGTTGGCCCGGTATCGCCGTAATGACTGGCCCAATGACTACCGTATTAGACATTCTGTTAACAATGTTATCTTCTTGTAGTTGTTTTAAATGCTGGATTAACATTTTTTCTGTAATTTCAGGAATTGCCCTCCTTAATTCACTGTAGCGCTTCGGCCCACTCAGCAACTGAAAAATAATAATAGGTTTCCAATGCGAACCAATCTTATTCATTACATAAGTTACCGGGCAGGCATTTATTACACCTTCTTTATTAAAATTACGTGTAGAGCTCTGTTTAATCGCTGTCATGTTACATACTTTGGGGTAAGTACTTGTATAAAAGTAAGTACAAATATACCTTTGTCTATCATCAATTAAAAATAAAAATTATGAAAGTTACCATCACAGGATCACTAGGAAATATCAGCAAACCTTTAGCAGAAACTTTAATTAAAGCTGGACATGAAATAACAATAATTAGCAGCGATGAAGGTAAAAAAGCAGCCATTGAAGAGTTGGGAGCAACAGCAGCGATAGGCTCTGTAGAAGACTTGGATTTTTTAACCGCAGCATTTTCAGGTAAAGATGCTGTTTATACTATGGTTCCTCCAAATTATGGTGCTACAGATGTAAGGGCATTTATCTCTGGTGTAGGCAAAAAGTATGCAGCCGCAATCAAAGCTTCGGGCGTTAAGCAGGTAGTTAACCTGAGTAGCATAGGCGCACATTTAGATGGTGGTACCGGGCCTATTTCTGGTCTGTATGATGTGGAGCAAACCTATAGCAAATTGGATGGTGTAGCTATTAAGAATTTACGCCCAGGATATTTTTATGTTAACTTTTTGGGTAATATAGACATGATAAAACATGCTAACATTATTGGATCTAATTATGGTGCAGAGACCCCTTTTGTACTTGTTCATCCGATTGACATCGCCGCTGCGGCAGCAGAAGAATTGAAAAATGGCTTTAGCGGACATAGCTTACGTTACGTTGCCAGTGATGAGACAACTGCCGGAGAAGTAGCAAAGGTACTGGGTGCAGCTATTGGCAAACCTGAGCTACCATGGGTAGAGTTTAGTTATGCAGATGCATTGCTGGGAATGACACAAGCCGGCCTGCCTGAACCTATGGCTAAAAGTTATGTAGAGATGGGAGATGCAGTAAGGAGCCAGAAATTATATACCCATTATTTTGACAATAAGCCTACAACACTTGGGCATATTAAACTACAAGATTTCGCTAAAGAATTTGCTCAGGCATATCAAGCGTAATTGCATTCGACAGTAAAAATTAATAAAGCCTGGATATATACATTGTAGCATATCCAGGCCTTTTAATATCCTTGTTTAGCTATTTATAGAAAAGATATCTTTAAGTGCTCTTTTGGCCGCATGGTAACCACACATACCATGTACCCCTCCGCCAGGAGGTGTTGATGAAGAGCAGATGTATAATCCTTTTGCAGAAGTTCGATATGGCGAGCTTCGCAATGCGGGTCTTGTAAAAAGTTGACCAAGGTCAATTACCCCACCATTGATGTCGCCGCCAATATAATTGGGATTGTAATCCTCTACCTGAGCCGTATTCATGGTATGCTTTGCCAGTATCAGATCTCTGAAACCTGGCGCGAACCGCTCTACCTGACGCTCTATTATGTTGGTCATGTCTTTTACAGAACCACTAGGCACATGACAATAAGCCCATGCGGTATGCTTGCCTTCTGGTGCCCTGCTGTTGTCAAAAATGCTCTGCTGGGCCAGCAATACAAAAGGTTTTTCTGAGTGCTGTTTGTTCCATATCAGCTGTTCTGAATCAGCAATCTCCTCCAATGTGTTTCCAATATGTACAGTTCCGGCACGCTGTGCGGCCTGAGCCGTAAAAGGGATCTGTGCACTAAGCGCCCAGTCTACCTTAAAAACGCCCATGCCATACCGGTATTTCTCCAACTGCCATTTGTATATGGAAGAGAACTTATGTCCCGCTATTTGTAGCAGTTGCTTTGGCGTAACATCAAACAAAACTGTTTTTGCCGAAGGCAATTCATCCAGCGACTTAACAAAGTGTCCTGTTTCAATTTTCCCTCCAAGAGACAAGAAGTATGATGCCAGTGCATTGGCAATCTGCTTTGAGCCACCCTGAGGAATAGGCCAACCTTTTAGGTGAGCTGCATTCATTAGCACAAGTCCGATTGCCGAGGTACTCAGGTTGCTTAGTGGTTGTATCGCATGCGCGGCCATGCCGGCCCATAAACCTTTGGCGTGTTTGGTTTTAAATCTCTTAGCAAAATAGGAGGCAGAAGTTAATGCCTTGAGACCAAACCTCGCCATTGCGATAGGATACTTAGGAAAAGTAAGCGGACCCAACACATCAGGTGCTATGCTTGGCCAATCATTTGCCAGCTGCTCAAATATGCTTAGGTACGTTTTTTCATCTTCACCAAGCAGGCTAGCAGTTTCCTTAATAGAATGCGTTAATAGTGCTGCAGTACCATCATCAAAGGGGTGTGCAGCAGCTATATCAGGAAAAAGATAATTTAGTCCATGTTGCGCCAGCGGAAGGGTATCAAAAAATGGAGACCCAATAGCCAGCGGATGTATCGCAGAACATACATCGTGCAAAAAGCCTGGCAACGTTAATTCTGCAGACCGTAAACCTCCTCCAATTTCATCTTTACCTTCTATTAGCAATACAGAAAGTCCTTGCTGCTGCAAAGTTATTGCAGCAGCAAGTCCGTTCGGGCCGGAGCCTACCACTATGGCATCGAATTCTGTTTTGCTCATTAATTATTTCACAGGCAATCCCCTGTTTCTTTGCATTGGTGCAATGTTTGGATCATGACCTCTAAATGCTTTAAACATTTTACCATAATCCTCAGTATTGCCTTTGGAAAGGATCATATCACGGAACCGCTGACCGTTAGCACTACTTAACCCGCCATTTTCTTCAAACCAGGAAAAAGCATCATTATCCAGCATTTCAGTCCACAAATAAGCATAATATCCAGCAGCATATCCATTTCCCCAGATGTGCAGAAAATAGCTGGAGCGGTAGCGTGGAGGAACATAGGAAAGACTCAGTTTAGTCTTTTCTAATGCTGCAGTTTCGAATGCATCTGCATCTTGTAAAGGATCAATACTCGTTAGTTTATGCCATTGCATATCTAATGCTGCAGCAGCCAGTACTTCTGTAAGCGCATAACCCTGGTTAAATGTTGCTGCTTTTTTAATCTTATCCACCAAAGCCTGAGGCATCAATTCGCCTGTCTTGTAGTGCTTTGCATAATTTTTAAAGACCAAAGGATCTACTGCCCAGTGCTCATTGAATTGTGATGGAAACTCTACAAAATCACGGGCAACGTTAGTGCCTGATAAGCTTGGATATTGCTGACTGGCAAAAAAACCATGCAGCGCATGTCCAAATTCATGGAACATAGTGGTAACGTCGTCAAAGCTTATCAACGCAGGCTGACCTTCAGCTGGCTTGGTAAAATTGCAGACGTTATAAATTACTGGTTTAGTCCCTAACAATTTAGATTGTCCGACAATATTGCTCATCCAGGCACCACCGCTTTTGTTATCGCGCTTAAAGTAATCGCAGTAAAAAATGCCAATTGAGGTGCCATCTTTTTCAAAAAGTTCATATACTTTAACGTCTTTTTGGTAAACAGGCAAATCAGTACGTGGCTTAAAAGTAATGCCATAAAGTTGTGTAGCAGCATAGAATACACCGTTTTCGAGTACATTATTGAGCTCAAAATAAGGCTTAACCTGGCTCTCGTCTAAATCGTACTTTTCCTTACGCACTTTTTCAGCATAATAATCCCAGTCGTACGCTTCCACCTTAAAGCCACCTTTTTCACGATCTATCACCGTTTGGATATCTGCAGCTTCCTCCCTGGCTTTAGCCGTAGCAGACGGCACCAGTTTTGCAAAAAAGGTCTCCACTGCTTCAGGCGTTTTAGCCATCTGGTCTTGCAGTTTCCAAGTTGCGTAATCCCTAAAGCCCATTAGCTTTGCTTTTTGGGCCCTTATCCTTGCGATCTCTACAATGATCTTACGGGTATCATTGGCATCACTCTTCTCGGTACGGTTCCATGAGGCATCGAAAAGTTGCTTACGGGTACTTCTGTCTGATAGCGATTGCAATGCAGGCTGCGTAGTTGTATTTTGTAATGGCAGCAACCATTTGCCATCCATTTTATTTTCTTTGGCTCTTTGTGCAGCTGCACTAAGCTCTCCATCAGATAAGCCCGCTAATTTCGCTTTATCGCTAACTACTACTGCTCCTGCTTTGGCGGCGGCAAGCAATTGGTTAGAGAATTTTGCACTCAATGATGCTTCCTGCTCGTTGAGCTTCTTAAGGCTGCTTTTATTATCTTCAGATAATTTTGCGCCTGCAAGCACAAATGTTTGGTATTGGTATTCAACCAATCTTGCCGACTCAGCATCAAGCTTTAATGTTGTTCTGCTATTATAGATGCTTTCAATGCGCTTAAAAAGATTGGCGTTTAACGAAATTGCATCCTGATGAGCGGCCAGTTTGGGCGCTATATCCTCTTGGAGCTTTTGTAGTGTATCGTTGGTATTTGCGCCGGTTAACAAGTTAAATACATTATTAACCCTGGTCAACAATTCACCGGAACGTTCCATTGCCACTAATGTATTTTCAAAAGTAGCAACTTCAGGGTTTGCGGCAATTTTTTCAATCTCCTGTAGGTGGATTTTCATCCCCTCTTCAAAAGCCGGTTTAAAATCATCATTCTTGATTTTAGTAAAATCAGGCACCTGGTATGGCAATTTACTTTCATTAAGAAAGGGGTTGGCAGATGAAAGGGTATCAGTTACAGCGTCCGATTGCTTTTCAGTATTGTTGCAGGCGCTGAAAATCGCCATC
The DNA here is from genome assembly GCF_054057295.1 of Pedobacter sp. UYP24. NCBI lineage: Bacteria > Pseudomonadati > Bacteroidota > Sphingobacteriia > Sphingobacteriales > Sphingobacteriaceae > Pedobacter > Pedobacter sp. UYP24. The sequence goes on along the minus strand of NZ_JBSRZD010000012.1, from coordinate 78,801 downwards.
ATTGCCAAAAGCGGCAGTTTTAAGGATTGTTTCATGTCCTAATATAAGACAAACCAACGAATGCTAGAGATTTCATTAACAAATTCTTAGTTGATAAATTCAATTATTCTGCTAAATTTGAGATTCTGAGCGAATATATCTATTCATGCCAAAATTCTACTTCAGCACAATTACCTTCCATTCTTTAAAAGGTAAGAGTACGTCCTGGAACCAGCTAATTGGAGACTCGTCCAACTTTGCTTTAGAAAGCCGCATTTTCCATTCTATAAGTTTATGTTTAATTGTCCTGAACTGCTTTTATGTTCCATATAACCTTTATGCAGGACTATATGTAGGCTCGGCCTCTGCATTGATAATTGCCTTGTTTTTTACCCATCAATATTATTATTCAAGATATCATAGAAGGCAACACAGCAGTACACTATTTGGCTTGATAGGTATATTTATTTTTAGCATTAATTATTTTACCAATTCTGGCATTAGCGGTTCAACTGACTTGATATGGCCAGCTTACCTCTTACTGGTTTTCGCCATATCTCCCTATAATCAGCACCTCAAGTGGTTGCTTGTCTATATGATATGTTTTCTAGCCCTACATGTTATTGAATATCAATTCCCCTTTCTGGTAAAACATCTTTTTACTGCTGGTCAGGGGCAGTTTATAGACCGCGTTACAGCATTCCCTATTCCTGTAATTGCAATTTATATCATCATTAAATTCATCAGGCGCAGTTACGACATAGAGAAAAAAGCCGCTGAAGAAAAGACACTTGCGGTTGAAATCAGCAATCAGCAAATTTTATTACAGAAGGCACAGCTTGAGCAGAGCAACATCGAAAAAAATAAATTAATGTCCATCATCTCGCACGACTTGCGCACACCTTTAATGAACATACAAAATTACCTGGAGTTGCTTCATGAGCAAGAAGTTGATAGTGATGAAAGACCAATGTTGGAAAACGAGCTGCTAAAATCTACCAATAATGCTGCAGATATGCTCTCAAATCTATTAAATTGGTCAAAATCGCAAATGGAGGGATCTTCCGTAACCCTAATAGAACTTGACTTATTGCCCGTCCTCTCGAGTACCTTAGAAATGGAGAGAAACCATGCTATAAGAAAAGATATCAATCTCTATTACAACATCCCTTCTTATTTTAGGGTTATCGCAGATGCAGATATGTTACAACTTGTGATACGTAACCTAATTAGCAATGCTATAAAATTTACCGATCATGGAGGTATGATTGATGTTGATGCCGAAACATTAGATGGGGAATGTAAAATAACCATTAGAGATAATGGCAAAGGCATTAGTCTGAATGACCAGGAAAAGATTTTTTCCATGAAAGCAGAACCTACATTTGGCACAAACAATGAGCGCGGTGTTGGATTGGGCCTAGTACTTTGCAAGGAATTTATAGAACGCCAGGGAGGCCGAATAGATTTTGAGAGCAAGGCTGGAACAGGGTCCAGCTTTTTCATCTTTATACCATTGGCTAAAAGCATAAATAATATTTCGCAATTATCTGTTTGACAGAACATGGATAGATACGCTTTAGTTACTGGCTCGAGTAAAGGAATTGGAAGAGAACTGGCTATTCAACTAGCAGAACGCGGATACCATTTACTATTAGTGGCACGTTCAGAAGCCGAACTTTCGGCCCTCGCACAATTGATTCAAGCACAACATCGGGTTAAAGTCTATTACCTGTCGGCAGACCTTTCTGTACCCGGATCATCCTATCGGATAGCAGAATGGTGCATAGAAAGAACCTCCAACCTCTATATATTAATCAACAATGCAGGCTTTGGCATCGTTGGCCAATTTGAGAATTTAAAAATGGATGATCAGCTGGAGATGATCAGACTGAATGTAAATGCTGTAGTTGAGCTTACCCACCTCCTATTGCCACAATTACGGCAACAAAACCAAGCTTATATATTAAACGTTTGCAGTACCGCATCTTACCAGGCTATGCCAGGCATGGCAATATATGCCGCCACTAAATCTTTTCTTCTTTCCTTTACCCGGGCGCTTAGATATGAGTTAAAAGATAGCAAGATAGCTGTAACGTGTCTCTCCCCTGGGCCAACCGATACTGGCTTCGCCGACCGCGCTGGACTAGAAATGGTAGCCCAACTGGCCGATAAATTTAACATGACTGCTACAACAGTTGCAAAAATCGGATTGAATGGAATGTTCAATAAGAAGGCTGAAGTTATACCGGGCTTTATCAATAAGCTCTCCGCAGCATGCGCTACCTTGCTTCCAAAAAGTCTTGTAGAGCATATTAGTGCTAATATTTATAAAAAATAATAATAATACTTGTTTCGTACGAAATTTATCCTACCTTTGTTATATGAAACAGAATCAGCCCTTTAATCCTATACCTGAACCTACCCGCGCAGAGCTGGAAATTTTACAAGTATTATGGGAATTCGGCCCATCTACTGTTCGTTTGGTAAACGATAAGCTTAATGAGCAAAGGGATGTAAACTACACTTCCACATTAAAACAGATGCAGATCATGGCAGATAAGGGCATCCTTAAACGCGATGAAAGTCAGATGAAACACATCTATATCCCAGTTGAAGCAGAACAAAAAACTAAAGACCAGTTACTAAACCGCTTTGTCAATACCTTATATAAAGGCTCCGCCTCTAACCTGGTGATGCAGGTTTTAGGCAATACAGAAACCTCTAAGGAAGACCTGGATGCAATTAAAGAATTGTTAAAAAAGCTGGATCAATAAACTCAAATAATTAACGGATCACAATTATGGAATTTCAAACCGCCATTTACACCACACTGCTGCATTCTTTATGGATGGGATTAGTAGTGACTTTACTAACCGGACTGATTATAGTTGCAACAAAGAAAAGCACAGCAGCCTTAAGGTACAACCTCCTCACGGCTACACTATGCTTGTTCGTAATCAGTATTGCTGCTGTATTTTTCGTACAATTGAGCAGTCAGGAATCTATAGCAACCACCGGTCTGAATCAAACTACAACGGTTACCGCAAATAACGCGGTTAGCATTTCACCGTCAGATCTATCTTCAGATAACACCTTCTTTGTTACACTAAAAAGTATGATCAGCTTTTGGAGCCAATACTCGAATCAAATTGTATTGATATGGTTTCTAATCATTTGCGCCAAATGTGTTCAGCTCCTGGCAGGATTGCATACTGTTTCTTATTTAAAGAAAACAAGCGTAATCAGGGCAGGATCTTTTTGGGAAGATAAAGTGACAGAGCTGGCAACTAAACTTAGTATTACAAAACATATCCAAATTCTTCATTCCGGACTAGCCAAAGTGCCTATGATAGTGGGTCACTTTAAGCCGGTAATCTTAGTTCCGCTTGGCATGTTAAACGGTTTATCACTAAAAGAAGTGGAAGCAATTTTAAGTCACGAGTTGGCTCATCTAAAACGCAACGACTACCTGGTAAATCTATTGCAAAGCCTGGTAGAAATTATATTTTTCTTCAACCCAGGCGTATTGTGGCTGTCAAACTTAATTAAAGAAGAACGTGAAAATTGCTGTGACGACCTTGCCCTTTCTTGTACGGAGAATAAGCAACAATACATCAAGGCACTTATTTCCTGCCAGGAATTTAAAGCTAATCAGCCAGCATATGCTCTGGCCATTAACGGCAGAAAAAATTCTTTAAAAGAACGCGTTGGCAGATTGGTATTCAATAGTAATTCTTCTCTAAGCAGGGTTGAAAAGGTATTGCTTACTGTAGTTTTGGTTTCATCTTTAGTATTAACCGCAGCTTTCAGCAGTATCAACAAGGGTAAAACATCTGCAAATCTTATTGCAAAACCAAACCTTGAAATACCCGAAACAAGTAAAAGAATAGCGAAACAAGACTCCAGCAAAAAGACCATTGCTAAAAAGATTGTGTTAAACAAATCAGTTAAACAAAAGGCCAAAATGGCCAATAGTGATATTAAAACCCCACAAAAAGTAATTGGCACTAAAAACTCTGATGCCGTTAAAGCAGAAATTGATGCGGCCAGATCTGCAGCTAAAGCAGCACACTACGATGCCGACGCTAAAAAATATGAAGCAGAGAATAAGAAATACGAGGCGGCCGCCCAAGCCAGCCAGGCTAAAATAAAACAATACGAGGCAGATGTTAAAAAATATCAGGCAAATGTGGCAAAATACCAGACAAATGCAAAAAGGTATGCCGCCGATATAAACAAATATGCTGTAGCCGCAGCAAAGCATGCAGCAGATCCCGACAAATATCCGGCTCCTGCGGAACCAACAGCACCTTCAGTTGCTTCTGTACCAGCAACGCCAAGAACCCCATATATGCCTCCGGTTCCACCAACTCGGATGACGCTAACTGTGCCACCCTTACCTCCAATAGCTAAAGTAACTGTCGGACCAATAAACCTTAGCAACTTGAAGGTAGACATTGCAACTCCCAAACCCGACATGACAACAGACCTACGCAATGAAGTCTTGTTAAAAGACACGAAAAACTTTAAATATAAGTTGAACGGCGAATCGCTGATCATAGACGGGGTTGAACAACCAGAGCATATTCATCAAAAATATTTAAACAAATATTTAAAAAACAGAAATGGTACCATTACCACATCGGTAAGCAGTGACTAAATCCCCGCAGATTCAACACAGTAATTAGCCCAAACATGAATTTTAAATCTATTGCGCTCCTGATCTTTTCAGCGCTGTTTGCCAGTGCCCTTATTTTTCCTTCAAAAACCTACGCACAGCAGGCAGATTCTATTAAAAAGAAACAAGCAGACACCACTAAAAGCCTCAAGGAGATAAGCGTAACTGCTAAAAAAGCTTTCAGTATAAAAAAGATGGACCGTGTGGTGGTTAATGTAGATGCGCTTATTTCCAATGCTGGTACATCAGCACTTGATGTACTTGAAAAATCACCGGGTGTACAGGTAGACCAAAATGGTAGCATCAGCCTAAAAGGCAAACAGGGCGTACTTATCTATATAGATGATAAGCCGACGTATCTAGCAACTGAAGATCTCCAAAACTATTTAAAATCACTTCCCTCCTCTTCCTTAGAACAAATTGAGATCATGAGTAATCCACCGGCAAGGTACGATGCCGCTGGCGGAGCAGGAGTTATCAATATCCGCACAAAGAAAGGAACGGCTAAAGGCTTTAATGGTGCCTTTAACTTAGCCATCAATCAGGGTAAAAGAACAAGATTACCAAATAGCCTAAACTTCAACATCCGCAACAAAAAAATGAACTATTATGGCATTCTGAGTGATAATTACAACAACAGCTTCACTGATCTGGACATCAACAGGACCTATAAAAACGCGGATAGTAGTCCCCGCTCCTTCTTTAACCAGAATAGCTTTTTCGACCGCAATGGAAATACCCTTAACGGGAAGATCGGAGCAGATTACTACCAATCGCCAATGACAACCTGGGGCATAGTTCTTACCGGAATGAAGCGGAAATCTACCCAGATCAACAACAATACCAGCAACCTGCTTAACGCCAGTAAACAACTGGACTCTATTATCACTGCAAAAAATGTCGACAAGATTAACTTTACCAACGGGGGGATAAACTTTAACTACAGGCACCAATTTGACAGCACCGGGCACGGCATTACTGCCGATGTAGATTACCTGATCTATCAAAACCAAACCGATCAAACCTATTACAACCACAGCTACTTTGCGGGCGGAGATCTAAAATCAGAAGATATCCTAAGTGGCGATCTGCCCTCTACGATCAATATATACTCGATAAAAACAGACTATACCTTACCATTGGCCAATTCCTGGAAATTTGAATCAGGACTTAAAACAAGTTATATCACCACAGATAACAAGGCCGGCTATTCCAACACGGTTAACCAGGTTACCAAACCAGACTACGATAAAAGCAATCACTTCCTGTTTCAGGAGCGGATCAGTGCAGCCTACCTTAATTTAAGCAAAGAAATGAAACGGCTTTCATTGCAGTTGGGCTTAAGGGCAGAGAATACCCAATCTGATGGGCATCAATTGGGTAACATCCTGAAGCCCGATTCTACCTTTTCGAAATCTTATACCAGCATCTTCCCAACATTTTATATGCTCTATAAGATAGATTCCGCAAGCAAACATCAGATTGGCCTCAATTATGGAAGAAGAATAGAACGGCCATATTATCAAGACTTAAACCCCTTCTTATCACCACTAGATAAATTTACTTATTACGTGGGTAATCCGTTCTTAAAACCATCCTACATCCAATCAGTAGAACTTTCTTACACCTTTAAAAATAAATATACCCTTACCTCCAGCTATTCAAAAGATAAGGATGCCGTTAATGAAACCATAGAGATTACCAATGGAACCTATTACAGCAGGCCCGCAAACTTGGGCAGGCAAGTTGTAAAAAGCATTTCATTTAATGGGGATATGGATCCTTTTAAGTGGCTAAACATCAATGTATACAGCGAGTTGACCAATATTGCAAGTAAAAGCGCATTTTACACCGGCACACTCAATACAAGTGGTACTTACACGTATACCAGCGCCAATGCAAGAATTACTTTTGGCAAAGGATGGGATGGAGAATTGAGCGGCAACTACAGGAACAGGATGATCACTGCCCAGTTTGTTCTTGGAGAGATCTGGACTGCCAATGCAGCCGTACAGAAAAAGCTATCTGCAAAGTCTACAATAAAACTTAGTTTGAATGATCTTTTCTACAGCAATGTACGCACTGGCATCATCAAAAACCTGGCTCAAACAGAAGCCAACTGGGTTAATAAATCAGATACCAGAACAGCAATTCTGTCCTTTAGTTACCGCTTCGGCAAATCCTTTACCAGTCCGCCAAAACATGAAAATAACGGTGCAGATGCAGAGAAGAACAGGGTTAAAGGTTAGTAATGAAACGCAAAAAACCATACACAGCCTAACCATTGTCATTTTATGATGAGCCTGTACACACGAAAGTTGGCCTATCCTTAATAAAAAATAGGCCAAATCTCTTTCGTATAAATTACTTGTTTAGCGTTTCCTGAACAGAACCACAAGCTAGCATGGCACTTCCGAAATACGGATTTTTAACCGCTTTTTCGCTGCTCAACCAGCTGCTTTTCTTCATTGGGCAAAACATTACATAAGCTGGTTCTGCAGAAAGTTTGGCTGTTTTTGCAAAAGCGCTATCATATTTGTTGAAAGAACTGCAAACTGCTCGCGTTGCACTTTAAGATCTTTACTTTTAGCAATACCTGCTGATTGTTTAAGAAGTGAGGCCTTGCTCACCTTGGTTATCATTTTATCGTCGGCACTGTTCAAAGCCTTTGTCAATTCTTCGGCTTTAGCTGATGCAAGCGCTGCATTACCCGCTACAAGGGCATCTTTAAGACTGTAATAAGACGGCAATATTGTTTTTGCTCTGGCATTAGTGTCCTGTTGTGCAAATACAGTTTGAACAAAGAATGTTGCAATAAAAGCACCCAATAGAATTAGCTTTTTCATGGTAGATTGGTTTTTATGATGTGGTAAAGATCGGCACTCCTTTCCAAAAACATCTTATATAATTTTGAGAAAAGTTTATAATATAACGTCAGCATCCCTATCGTTCGTATCTTTATAAGAACATCCTTAACAACAATAATTATAGAATATACTGCCTGTATGTTAGAAATAATTAAACAGCCCTGGCCTTGGTAGGCATCAGGCGCAGTAATTGCCTAGATTATGATAAATGCTTGTTAATTGGAAAATCCTTTGGCTTTTCTGCTAATCTAAGTGCAATATGCAAGGGTTCTGTAAGGATTTATAAGAGTTTTTACCTAATAAATAGCTGACTGGAATTTAATTAGGAGTTAATAGGGAGTTAGCAGGGATTTTGTCCCTGTTACCTCCCTGTTAGGTCCCTGTTACCTCCCTATTACCTCCCTGCTAATTATCACTACTACATTAACCCTAACCCATCTTGGTATTAACCTAAGATTACGTTTATAAATTCAGAGTAAGTAAATATAAAAAACTTTTCCCGATGATTTATCAACTCTAACTACATCCTCATATAGGACACATTATTCAACTTGTTATAGGAGTTGATGTAACCCTTTGGAGAACTACCCATCAGGCTCTTAAATACACGATTGAAATTATTGATGCTATTGAAACCTGAACTATAAGCTATTCCAGAAATACCGTCCTTCTTACCTGCAACCAGGCTTTTACAAGCTTCATGGATCCTAACTTCATTTAAAAATGAAATGAAGTTCCGACCTGATGTTTCTTAAAGTACCTGCAAAAGGCTTGGGGCGTCATGTAGGCCACTTCAGAAACCTCTTCTAATGTGATTTGATTACTGTAGTTCTGCATAATAAAACTAAGAATTTTACCCAATCGAACTCCTTCGCTTTCTGAAATATCAGATGAATAAACCTCCGGACAAAGCTGATCAACATCCTTCATCTCCCTCAAATCGTTTAGCAAGTCTATAAACTTGCAGATCAGGTCAGTTCCTGATGAATTGTGGAGAGAAAGTAGCTTGGCGGAGAGTTGATTAGTATCCTTTGCAGCTATTTTAAATCCATGTTTATTTTGCTGTAAAAATTATTTTGAGTTCTTCATTTCAGGAAGGCTAAATAAAGAGCCAATCAAACCTTCGGGATTGAAAAAGATGGAGACTGCCCTTATAAGTACACCATTGTCTGAAACAAAGTATTTAGGATTAATTTTGAATAGATGTGGGACATTTGCGCCTATTAAAAAAACATCCCCAGCTTGAAAATCATGCATACTATTCCCGGCAATTAGCGTCCCCTCACATTCCTGAACCAATGTAATCTGACACTCATCGTGCCTATGGAGATAAGGAAGAAAATCAGGCAGATTTATATGCTTAGTAACAACGCTATTCTCATCTGGAACTAATAGTGTAAATGGTAAAACTTTCATGATGCAATTAGGTTTGGTATAAAAATGCACGAATTTTAACATTAAAACTGGTAAAAAAAGTAATTGATGTTAAAATATGGGTAAATATGGTTTATTTTAACATCAATTTAACAATAAAATAAAACAAAACCGCTATTTATACAAACTACAAAAGTTATAATACACTATTTGTTCAATTAAAATGTATTTATAATCAATAAATGAAATATAATTTTATTCTATTAAACAAAATATACAGTAAAATATATGAATACTAACACATATAAATAAGAATAATTGAAAAACACTAAATTAAAAAATAAATTAGCAATAAATAACTAACTAAATTTTATTAAATACCGCAATACAGAGATTAAAATCTAAACTAAGTGTAAAAATAACACTAAGTACCCTTAATTTAACAAAAAATACTGTAAAATTTAAGATAACGTGTTAAAATCCGCTTATTATTTGTAAAATATTGAGTATACTTTTGGGCTTCTGTTAACTAAGCTAACTACTAAATTTATGAATCAAAATTTTACTAAAATTACGACCAAAGCTTTATTTGGAATTTTTTTCTACCTGTTAATACCTTGGCAAGTCTATGCTCAGAGCAGCTTAACAGGCACCGTACTTGATGAGGCAAAAAAACCTGTTCCTGGTGTAACAATTATGGAAAAGGGCACCAAGAATGGAACAATGACAAACAGTGATGGAAAGTTTGCGTTAAAACTTACAAAGTCGGATGCGATCGTTGAAGCAAAAATGATTGGCTATGTTACCAAAGAGCTTCCTTCAGTTGGAAAAACTACACTACTCTTCAATTTAGCGGAAGACAATCAAACGCTGAGTGAAGTGGTGATGGTTGGATATCAGACCATCAGCAGAAAGAAATCAACAGCAGCGATCTCTAGTATTTCCGCTAAAGAATTGGCCAATTTGCCAACCTCTAGTTTCGACCAGCTATTACAAGGTAGGCTTGCAGGGGTAAACGTGCAGAATTTCACCGGATCTCCAGGTGCTGCGCCAACTGTATCAGTTCGGGGTAATTCTCAAATAAGCAGGGGATACGACGAATACAATGTTATCAACTCTCCCTTATACGTGGTTGATGGTGTTCCACAACCTTCAGAAGAATTTGTAGGTCCCGGAACTGGCACTGGAACAAACTATCTTGCTGGCTTAAATCCGGCTGACATTGAAACCATTGATGTGCTCAAGGACGCATCAGCAGCAGCAATCTACGGATCAAGGGGTGCAAATGGCGTTATTATGATCACCACCAAAAAGGGTTTAAGTGGTGAGCCAAGAATAACTGTAGATACTTACACTGGATTAATTGAACGCCCAAACCTAAGGGACGCTACACTTGGTGCTGCAGAAAGAAGACAAAAACTAGACATTTTGCAAAGACAGCTGACTTATGACCAACAGAAAAATCTGCCTGCAATCCTTACTGATAGTTTAAACCCCGCCTACAATGCAAATACAGACTGGCAGGACATTTTCTACAGATCAGGACGTATCAACAACGTGGATTTGGGTGTAAGCGGCGGAAGTGAGAACGGTATGACTTACCGTTTCAGCGGTGGATACTATAATGAAGAAGGTATTGTTAAAGGAACCGGATTTGGCAGATACTCAGGAAGATTGAACTTAAGTACTCGCGCAATGAAGCAGAAATTGATGATCAATCCAATGTTCTACTTCTCAAGAACGAATAGAGATCGCGGAAATGGAGATCCTAATGATGTTAATAATCCGATAAGACTAGGTGCAGGAAATATGCCTTCTTCCCTAATCAATTTGTCTCCAGAAAAAGCAGCTTTTTACCTTGATCCTACAAGTGGAAACTTAGACCAAAACATCAGTAATCAGCTTGCAATAAATCTGAATTTAACTTATGAATTTACAAAGAACTTGATCTTCAATTCTCAATCTTCCTTACAATACAATACTGCAAGAAGAGACAGAAGCTCAACAAGCCTGCTAAATAATGGTTTTGGTAATTCGTCTTCTAGTTATGCTGATGCATCTATAACACCAAGAACATCCAACTATTTGACATACAACAACCAATTTAGCAAACACAGCGTAAGTTTTGTTCTAGGTCAGGATTTAGAATATACCCAATTTCAAACCACTGAAGCAGCAGGTTATGGAGGCTCGTCTGATAACATTCAAACTGTTACTGGCTACCAACAGTCAAGAATCTTTGCTCTTTCCCGTTATCAGGCTTTTGGCTTAGTATCCTACTATGCAAGAGCTAACTATGACTATGACAGCAGATATTTACTATCAGTAAGTGCAAGAACAGACGGTTCATCTAAATTTGGAAAGAACAACAAATGGGGTTACTTCCCATCTGCATCAGTAGGCTGGTTACTTTCTGAAGAAAAATTCATGAAAGAAAAAGAAAACAGTCCGATCTCGCTATTAAAATTGAGAGCCAGCATCGGACTTTCAGGAAGCCTACCTAACGCAGACCAAAATTACTTACAGTACAACCTTTACAATGTAAACAATGGAGGCTATAATGGTAATGGTGGTGCAACTTCTTATAATGGAGTTACAGCCATCACACCAAACTTTGTCAATGGGGCAGCTCAAAACAGTTTAAGTTGGGCAAAAAACAAACAGTGGAATATCGGTGCAGATATAGAATTAAAAAACGGTAGATATGGAATATCGCTTGAAGCTTATAATAAAGAAGGATCCGATCAGCTATTTGATGTACTTCTTCCCGTGACAACTGGATATGACTTAGCTACAACAAATGCGCTGGGCATTCGTAATGCGGGATATGAGCTTACATTAAGGGCAACTCCAATTGAAAAAGCGATAAGATGGAGTACTTCGTTTAACATTGCCTACAACAAAAATACCATCATGAATTTGCCAAACGGAAACAGAGACCTTGTTTTCAATGGCGATAGATTTGATAAATCACATATACTTTCTGTAGGAAGCCCGATCAATGCATTCTATCTGTATAAGACAAGAGGTGTATATTCAAGACTGACTGATGTTCCTGTAAATCCTCTAACGGGCGCAAAATATAGCAGCCAGGGTGAGTACGGCGCAGGAGATTTTTACCTGGAAGATCTTGATGGCAATTATATGATCGATGTTTTCAACGATGGTATTAATCCCGACAAAATACCTGTTGGAGATCCGAATCCGAAATGGACAGGTGGCTTTACGAATACGATAAGCTATAAAAATTGGACATTAAATGTTTTTGCAACTTTCACACTTGATCGTGATATACTAAATTTATTTGAGTCGGATAGTTTTGCAAACTCTCAGGATGGAAATGCCATTTATAACTTCGCGAGCTATTCTACCCCTGATTTTAGTAAAATCAATATTTGGAGACAGCCGGGTGACGTTGCAGACTACGCTAAATACGACATCGGCACCTATAGGTACTACTATACTTCTGCACAAACTTTCTTCCTTGAAAAAGGCGGGTATTTGCGAATCAAAAGCGTTAGTTTAAACTATGACCTTCCTGGAAACATATTGAAAAAATTAGGCTTTGGAAAAGTGAGGGCATTTGCCGTAGTAGATAATCTGGCCATGTTCCAGCAATCTAAAAAACTACCAGATGCAGAAGCCGTTAACCCTTACGGGGAATACAAAGGTAGCGGGTATCCAATTCCAAAAAAATTCACCCTAGGTCTTAATCTTCAATTTTAATAAGAGTAATGATGAAAAACATATTTAAAAACTTAAGTATTGTATGCCTGGCAATTGTTGCGGTAAGCGCTAGTTCATGCAAAAAATTACTTACACAAGAGCCTAAGAACTCGACTTACCAGCAAGTGTTCTGGAAAACTGCCTCTGACGCCAAAAGTGCCATTTCCGGCAACTATGCATTACTCAGAAAAGCATTTACAGATAAAGAGAACAGGTACTATCTGTATGGAGACGCTATCGCGAAAAACTACTTTACCATCCAATACAATGGTGACGGTTTAGAAGGTATACAAAACGGTGATTTCACATTCCAGTATAACCTAAATTCACTTGCAAATTATACCCTTTACTATAAATCGATCGCAATGTCTAACATTGCGCTAGCGAACATTAGTAAAATGACTGAGGAGCAATTAAAAGATGCAGAAAGTCCTGCTCAGTTTAAAAAGGACATGTTGGGTCAAGCCTACTTCCTAAGAGCATTAGCATACTTTGCCATTGTAAGGGTCTGGGGGGATGCACCGCTGGTAACCGAGGCTTATGATGATCCCATCACTGCTCCACAATTACCAAAAAGCACCAAATTGCAGGTAATGAAACAAATTGAGGAAGATTGCCATAAAGCTTACGAGTTGTTGACTTGGTCATACGGTAACTCGGGCGATGCAAAAGTCACCGCTAATCGCGGTTCAGTTTATGCACTGCTAGCTCACCTTTATCTTTGGAGAGCTACCATGACTACTGTAACTAGCACGCCTATTATGGCAGACGTAAACAGCGCAGACACCACAATCAATGCGCTAATTGCTAAAGGAGGGTACCGGAACGCCATCACGGCCCCTACTGATGCGGGAAAATACAAAGACATCTTTATTGGCAGGTCCAGCGAGGGAATCTTTGAATTCAACATGAGCGAAAATACTTTAGAAGGCTCTCATTCAAATATTGGAATCAGTTTTTTAAACAATACGTACATCAACGGGTATGGAAGTGAGGGAAGGTTTTTTGTGGTGCCAAGGTATTTTACCGATTACTTCGTTACAGATACTACAGACATCCGTTTCAAAGAAGGCTTTGCATTAAGAGGTACTGCTAAACCAATTTCAGTAAAATATGCAAATGTAATTTACCGCAATCCAGGCCAAAAATTAGACGCCTATTTAAGCAACAATATGATTGTTTTCAGATTGAGCGATATGCAATTGTTAAAAGCAGAGATCGCTTTATATAAAGGTGACGCCCCTACCGCCATAACCATTATCAATGGTTTTAGAACCAGGAATAGTCCAAACCCAATCTTAGTTCCCGCCGGACAAAGTGTTGATTTTGTGATGAATGAATACATCAAGGAACGTGGCAAAGAGCTTTACCTGGAAGGACATTTATTCTATGACCTGTTAAGAACGAGAAAATATGGAAGGGTGGTTGACTGGCTTACTACGGATAGGTTTAACAGAGAAGGTTTTTACTTCCCTATCGATCCGGCATTATTCAAACAAAACACGAACTTAAAACAGACTACTTACTGGTTAGGGAAAGTTTAATTAAGCTAATGGTATCCAAAAAAAGAAAAATTATGAAAAAATATATAGGCATTTGTATTGTATTTTGTATGGTCATTCTAGCCTCATGCAAAAAAGATGATTACAAAAATGACGGAGGACTAAGTAAAGCTTATGTGGACATGACCACATATGATTACTTGAAGTCTAATCCAAAATTTGACTCACTTGTTAAGGTAATTGACAGAGCGGGATTGAAAGATGCAGTAAATGGAAGTGTAACGTTCTTTGTTACAACTAATTATGGTATCGTTGATTATGTTAAAGCGAAAAAAAACGAAAGAGCTCAACAGGTTGGCAACGAGAATATAAATTTTGGTATCAAAGACATACCGGTGAAAGAATTGAGTGACTCTTTAAAAACATATTTGTTTGCTGGACAAATCAATAGAGACCAAATTACAGTTTCAGGAACACTATATAACAGTTTACTGGGCGTAACACCGAATATCCAATACATGATTAGAATGAGACGTTCGTTCGATTACTCTAATTACCTTAACTATGTGGATTATGTGAATTACGTAAAAGTGATCGGAACCGTTGATGCAAATGAATTGAACCCTAACACCATCCCTGATAATCAAAGAGACAAAGTGGTAGAAGTTCAAACCTCTGGAATTGTCACAAGGACTGGTATTATTCATGTGCTTAGCGGCAATCACCGTTTATTCTTTAACGCAATGCCATTAGACTAATTAAAATCTATAAAAATGAAATTCAAATACTTAATTGGGTTCATGGTGCTAGCTAGCATTGTTGCCTGTAAAAAAATTGACAAGGGCTTTCAAAGTACCAATGTTCGCTATAAAAACAGTGAACTGGTTGCAAAACGAGGATTAATACTTTATCAGTCCGAACAACTCAATGCGGATGGTTCAACTCCTCCATATTCTTTTAAATTACTTAATTTAAGAAAAGTGGATGGGTCTGCTGCACCAAAAGAGTTTTCTACAGAGTATGAGATTACTGTCTTCAAGCCTGGAATGTCCTTTAATGCAGAAACGGATACTACCGTAGCGCTATTGAATACTAAGAGACAGCAAGTAAAAACATTACCAATGACATTTAATGAAAAAAGTGGTCAATTATCATTCAATAAAGGTTCTGCAAACATCCCATTAGGAAAATATGTATTTGATGTGGAAATGACCAATTCAACACGTGTAAACCTCTTTAAGTCAATTGCAACAGTGGTTGTACAAGATCCGCTTCCTGATGATTTATTTGTGATCACAGATAACGTATCGAATGCGTTTAGTGATCAAACAGGGGGGGTAACTGCTCACAAGAATCCGATCATTACCTGTACAAAAATCGCCACTACAGGAGCCAGGGCAATCCTGAAAATGGTAGATAAAAATGGTAGGGTTTTCAACCCCAAAGCTGGTGAAGTAATCAAAAGAGGTGACAGACCAACATTCGAAAACTATGCGAAATTCAATAAGGTTATAGTAACTGATACTGCAATGATCTGTGATTTCGAAATTGCACCATTCCCGTTGGTTAAATACGTTACACCTACCACAAACTGGGGCTTCTTAATGTATTACAGGATTCCAAGTCAGTTTGTAACTATTGATGGAGCACAGTTTACTCCAGCTAAAGGTACATTTTCTGTAAACCCAAGATGGTCTTGGCAGTTGAAACTGGAAGGCACTTATGTAATCCAAGTAAAATTTACTGATGTAACCCATAAATAAAAATATATAGACTTAGGTTAGTAAGTACGTTAGTCCTACGGCTTTTCCTGAAAAGGAAAGGCCGTTTGGATTTTAAGCCCGCGGTAGAATCCATTATTTAAGTTCCCCTCTAATTTTTTACCAGGCCAAGGAAATAATCTTTAAAAGAAAACCTTAATATACTGCTATATTTTTACAGGATTTTGGGAAAAAGTTGTATAATTTCACTTTCCCTTTTCATGTCTTAAATGGTAAATAAAATTGAGCCTACTAAAATGAAGAAAATCCTTATTGCAATACTGCTTTTCCT
Source organism: Pedobacter sp. UYP24 (assembly GCF_054057295.1). Taxonomy (NCBI): domain Bacteria; kingdom Pseudomonadati; phylum Bacteroidota; class Sphingobacteriia; order Sphingobacteriales; family Sphingobacteriaceae; genus Pedobacter; species Pedobacter sp. UYP24. The sequence goes on along the minus strand of NZ_JBSRZD010000012.1, from coordinate 62,620 downwards.
AAGCCTAATTCAGCCCACTTTTGCGTACCAGAATAGTAAACTGGCAATAACTGGTCAGCAACCCAATGTGGCTATTGATAACAAGGGAACCATCAGAATGGCATACGGGGATGGTGAAAATATCTATTGTATAACTTCAACAAACAATGGGATAAATTTCTCCAAGCCCATATTGGTAGCATCGCTTGCTGGTATGCACCTCGGAAATACTAGGGGACCACAGATTGCATCTACTGCAAGTTCTAGTTTAATCGCTGCAATGGATAAAGATGGCAATATCCATACCTATAAATTGGAATACACCACCAACACATGGAAGAGAACCGCAGATATAAATGACATAGTCAAATCGGCACCAGAAGGTTTGATGGGAATAACGGCAGATCGGAATAATTTTTATGCAGTATGGCTGGATGTGAGGACCAATAAAATGAACAACATTTATTTTTCGAGTCTATTGGCAAAAAGCACAAAATGGTCAAAGAATAAATTGGTTTACCAATCTCCCGAAGGTCATACTTGCGAGTGCTGCAGGCCAAACATTAGCGTGAAGAACGATAAATTAGTCATCACCTTTAGGAACTGGCTTGCTGGATCCCGTGATATTTATTACACGAGTTCAACAGATAACGGAAAAACATTTGCTCCATCAGTTAAGGCTGGTATGGGCACATGGAAAATCAATGCATGCCCGATGGACGGCGGGGGCGTTTCTATTGATGCAAAGGGCCTGGTTTCTACTGTATGGCAGAGAAATGGACAGATCTTCTATTGGAACGAGAAAAAAATTGAACGCGTTATTGGAAATGGCAGGGGAGTGAGCATAGGTCAGAACGGAAATAACATGTTGGTCGCCTGGCAGGAAAAAGATGACATCAAACTTGCCAACCTAACTAAAGAAACAACAAGCATTATTGGCAAGGGTACTCAACCACGCATCTATATCCTTGAAAATGGCAAAAGTTTGTGTGTTTGGGAAAACAATAAAATTATTCAGCTTTTGCTCATATAAACACTTTACCAGAAAGCAAATTGCTATTTCGATGCTCCTTTTAGCTTTTTAAATTCGAGAACCGAAAGATAAATTATCAAACTTACAATTATAACCAGAAATACAACATTTACGGTAACAATTGATATGCCCAATCCTCCTTCTTTAGGCATCTGGGTTAAAAGATCACCCATAGATGCTCCTAGAGGTCTTGTGAATATATAGGCCGCCCAAAAGGCAAAAACCGCATTTAACTTTAAATATTTATATGATAAAAATATTATGGCAATGGTGCTGGAGAACAAAATAGCAGCGAATAGATAGCCTAAGCCAAATTGTTCTGATATTAAATCGCCACCAGAAGTCCCTAAAGCAAAGGTAAATAAAATGGCTGCCCAATAAAAAAACTCACGATTTGTAGAATTTATCTGATGAACAGATAATGTTTTTTCTCTCGCATACCATGTAACAAATACTAAAATAAGGCCAACACCAAAGCATACTGTAGTAGTGACTAAACTAATCCCTAGATTATCAACTAGGTTATCAGAGATTAAAGTACCCATTATACTGATAAACACGACCACTAGCCAGTAAATCCAAGGAACATACCTTTTGGTTCTAAATTGAATAATAAGCACTATAATGAGTAGAGATGCCATCACATAAGAAGTTGTTACCAAGCCTAGGGCTAGATTTACATTTAGAAAATCAGCCGCAGTTTCGCCAATGGTAGTGGCTAATATTTTTATAATCCAGAAGGCTAATGTTACTGCCGGAACTTTATTTAGGAGATTTTTCATCTTTATTTTTGAAATTGAAAATAGTATTAGACAATAATTAAAAAAGGGATTCCTTGTGGAATCCCTTTTTTAATTAGGATACAGATTGAGTTAGTCGTTCTCCTTTTTTTCAGACTTTATTAATTTACCCTCTGGTGTGAATAGCGTATCTTTCCCATTTATCTCGGCCTCGTATTGCACTTCACCATTTGATTTTGTAATTTTTGCTGCCTCTTTAATTTTAGATCCATTATAATTCTTAGCAACATAAGCTATAACGGTTTTGGGTAATTCTGCAACTTTTATTTCCATTTCTTTTTCCATAGCTATTGCAGATGTATTATAGATAATGCTCATCTCATGGCCATTTTTTGTAAAACCAGCCTCATAATTTGCACCCTCTTTTTCCCATTTAACTTTCGTACCAGGATATTCCTTCGCAAAAGCATTCTTAACATTGGCTGGAACTTTTGTTTGTCCCATTACGCTAGCAGTCATCCCAAATGATACTGCGGCAATAATCAATAAATTTTTCATATCTATTTATGTTTTGATAACAAGTTAATTATCAAAACTGTATATACTCTGGAGAACTCGAAATGGTATAAGAAATAATGTCATTAGGGCGCGATCGCAAGAATATGACCTGAAAATTGTTTACCTGATCACCCTACCTTTTACATCCAAAACCATTGCAGCTGCCATATCGTCTCCAAAAACATCACGATTATTAAAAGTCCATACCACTTTTTTATATTTATCATGGGTAATTTCTATCATTTGCGGGTTTTCATTTCCGCTATGCGTATTGCCGAAAATGATGTTTCCGTTTGGCAGCGATTCTAATGATGTGAGCCAAAATAATTTTATCCCAGGCAATTCAGTTCTTTCTACAGACCACACCACTTTACCACTTTTATTTACTTCAATCAATCTGTTGTTATTCCCAGCAGAAATTAAGGTATTCCTATTTTTAAGCCTGATGGCGAGATATACATCGGTTCCGTGCCCTGAATGCCCTGGCGTAGCTTCCTGGTTATTCAAATCTAATGTATACGACCAGGTTACCTTTCCATTTTTATCATATTCCCTCACAGTAGCATCACCTTGATGGCAAGCAAGGTAGTGGCCATTATCAAGTTTCCGTGCCAGACGGGTTTCCATATGCACATCCTTTTGATGAATAAAATAAGGTATTTCTTTCACGATTTTTCCGTCACGATTTACTTCAATAATCCTGCTATTTCCATTTTCAGAAATCATGGTATTCCCATTTTCAAGTCGCTGTACCGCATGTATTTCTATTTTGCCTGAATAACCTACCTTCGGTTTAGAAGTGTATTGCCATATGGTCTTTTTATCTGGTGATATTTCTGTTACAGAAGTGCTGGATGAAATATAAAGGACATTGCCGTTGGCCAGCATAGAGAGGTCGTGGATACTATTTTCGCAAGGTATTTCCCACTCCACTTTCCCTTTTAAATCGACAAGGGCAATCCGGCCCTTATCTTGGCCCAAAACCCTGTGCCTAATTGTGCTTTGCGCGTTCGCAAAAGGGATAAACAAAATACAGCAGATGCAGATTGCAAATAATTTCATAATTGATTTCTCTTTAAAAGATTATTTATTGAGGCGATATAAGGGCAAGTTTTTTCTTCTTCTCCACATAACAAATGTACCCTTACACTTGCATTTTTCAAAGACGAGATTGCAGTTTGATTCTTTTCAAATCTATTCCTGATATAGGAGTTCTAATCTGTTATTCTATAAAATAAATAACATAAAAATGCCCCTAGCTATAAACAAAGGGCATTTTCTTAAAATATTTGGTGGAGAATATCGGATTCGAACCGATCACCTCTTCACTGCCAGCGAAGCGCTCTAGCCAAATGAGCTAATCCCCCGTTTGGGCAAAAGTAATTAAATTTAGAAAGCTTGCAAATTAAATATTTAAATAGATGCAACGTATTACTATTTTAAGCGTCTTATAGAAATCAGGAGTTATGATATTCAATTCTTATCTTTAAAAATCTAAGTTCATTATTATGAGAAAATTACTTTCTATCTTATTTTTAGTTGCATTAGCTTGTCCAACATTATCTGCTTTAGCTGAAACTCCTACCCATATTATTACCTCTATTCCTGTTCAGGATCAACGAGATGTTAAAAATTTTAACGGTGTTGCAGCTGGTGGCCCTATAGAAGTGATTATCACAATTGGCAATACTGAAAGCTTAAAGTTTGAGGGTGATGCAGAGGCCATCTCCACTTTATTATCGGAAGTTAAGGGCGAAGTATTAATCATCAGGCCTAAAACTAGCTGGACCAGTTGGGCTCATAAATATAAAAACAAAAAAATTATAGCGCGCGTATCTGCAAAAAACATCAGTAGCATAGCTATGAGTGGTAATGGCAACATTAAAGTAAATGGAACTGTATTGGCTGAGGCACTTACCACTACTTTAAGCGGATCGGGAAGTATTACTGCTAAAATAGATGCAGATAAATTGACCATTGTGATTAGCGGCTCTGGCATAGTGGATCTTACTGGCAAGGCAGATAAAGCAAGTGTGACTTTAAGCGGATCTGGTAAATTCAATGCGAAGACAATGGAACTTGCTGATCTTGATACCCGCATTAGCGGCTCAGGATCTGTCAATGTAAAAGTTGATGGCAATATTAAAGCATTGGTTAGCGGATCCGGTCGTGTTTACTATAGTGGCAATCCAAATATTGAGCAACGTGTTCTTGGATCTGGAGGGGTAACGAAAATCTAATGAAACAGGCATTATTGGCTGTGCTATATATCTTTTTTTCAATTTCGGCAAATGCACAAACCCTACTTAAAACGGCAGACAGTCTGCGCGTTACCAGTGAAATTCCAGAAATGGGTTATGCCATCCTCACTTCAGATTCTATTTTAATTAGCAACACACTCGGATTTCATCGAAATACCTTAAAAAATGATGAAACAAAGGCCCTACCGAATGATTATTTTCATTTGGGATCTAATACAAAAGCAATAACAGGTATGATTGCAGCCTACCTTGTTGAGCAAAAAAAGATAAGCTGGACAGCTCAACTATTTGCTATACTTCCAAGATGGAAGGCTGCTGCAAACCCAGCGTATTACGAGGTTACTTTAGCGCAATTGCTATCTCACCGTGCAAGGATCAAGCCGTATACCAGCGGAGCGGAATTTCAAAGTCTGCCTAAGTTTACAGGCACCAAATCTGAGCAACGAAAACTATTTGCCTACTATCTGCTTACTAACGAACCTATAAAAAAGAACAATGATACCTATACCTACTCAAATGCGGGCTATAGCATTGCAGCGCTTATGTTGGAACAAGCCAGTGGAAAGACATGGGAAGATCTGGTTGATGAGGTATTGAATAAAAAGCTTCACCTCAATTATAAATTCGGTTGGCCAAACAGAACAGATAAAAACCAACCCTCTGGGCATTGGATGGAAGACAAGGTACTAACGCCGCTTGACTCAGCCACATCTTATAATTTGAATCTGATTGAGCCTGCAGGTGATATTAGTATGCCTATTGCTGATTATGCAAAACTTATTCAAATGAATCTGGATGGACTGCAGGGAAATGACAATTTTTTAAAAGCTCAAACTTATAACTACCTGCATTACGGACTGCCAGAATATGCTATTGGCTGGTTAAACGTTAACAAGCCAGAAAAACATTCTTCTGAGCATGCGGGTTCTGCAGGTACTTTTTACGTATATACCCTTATTAACAAAGATAAAAACATTGCTTATATCATTATGGCAAATGCAGCTACTGACAAAGCACAGGATGTTGTTTTCAAGTTGTTTAATGAAATGGTTAAATCAATAGAATAGCACATTGGAACAAACATTTAGATTTTATAAAACCGCAGCACACAAATGGTTTGTGGACCTACCGGATTGGGGCGGCAATATTGAGGATTTGGAAATGGTAGAAGGTGCTGATAAAATGCTGGATATTGTAAGTAAATATAGCGAAGAATGCCACCTAATAATGTCTGACGAGAAGTTTGATGATGCTGAAGTTTTAATACTGGACAGACCCAAGTTAGATCAATTTGGCGGCGGTGGTATTTACATTTTAGAATGCTACAAGAGCAACCTGCTTAATCACGAACTCTGGCTTTGTGGGGTTACTAAAACTGTTTTTAAAGATCTACCAAAATATATTTATTTCAAGAAACAATAAAGGCTGCCCAATTTGAGCAGCCTTGGTTACTTTATATTAAGCCAATAAATGTGGCTTCTCTTTGTAGACTTTCCATAAGAACTCTCCAAAGATTGTATTTGCCCATGCAAACCATGATCTGCTGAATTTGGAAGGATCATCCATATTAAACGATTCATGCATAAAACCCGTACCAGCATGGCATTTCTGTAATATTTGCAGGCAAGATTTAATTTCTGCTTCGCTGTTGCTAGTTAATCCCTGCATAGTTACCGCTATAGGCCAGATTTTATTGATACCGGTATGCGGACTTCCAATTCCTTTTGCCACTTTTCCCTGGAAATAAAAAGGATTTTCAGCAGAAAGGATTAGCTTACGAGTATTGATATAAACAGAATCGTTTGGCTTTACCGCACCTAAATAAGGCAATGCAAGTAGGCTTGGCACATTCGCATCGTCCATAATATTAAAACTGCCATAACCATTTACTTCAAAGGCATACACTTTACCAAAAGTTGGGTGACTAACTATAGCATGTTTCTGCAATGCTGCTTCTACCTCTGTAGCTAAAGCTCTGCATTCTGCAACTAAAGCGGTGTCTTTATGAACGGCTGCTAAAATTTCTGCAGCTTGTCTTAAACTTACTACTGCAAAAAAGTTGGAAGGCACCAGGAAGTTATAAATGGTAGCATCATCACTTGGCCTGAAGGCCGAACAGATCAAACCAACTGGTTTTACAGGGTAACCATAACCGCTTAGCGGCGTAGTGTCTGTAGCAAACATCGTTTCGCGTTGGAAATGATAAGGGCCTTGTCCGTCTTTACGTTGCTGAACTTTAAAGGTTTTTACAATTACGGCAATTGCTTCTCTCCATGTAGCATCAAATGGGGTGGTATCTCCTGTAAGTTTCCAGTACTGGTAGCTTAGGCGAATTGGATAGCATAATGAATCAATTTCCCATTTACGTTCATGAACGCCAGGCTTCATATCGGTATGGTCGGTTTTCCACTCTCCTACCTTATTGGGATCTCCATAGAATGCATTTGCGTATGGGTCTTTTATAATACTTTTTACCTGGTGGTTTACCACACCGGCAATAAGGTTTTGCAATTGCTTATCACCCTTTATCAGTTGAAGGTATGGTGTAACTTGTGCAGTACTATCGCGAAGCCACATGGCATCAATATCTCCGGTGATTACATAGGTATCATGTTTGCCATCTTTTTCTGTGTAAGTCACCGTGGTATCCAGTGTGTTTGGAAAGCAATTTTCAAACAACCAACCCAATTCCTTGTTCTTCACATTTTTGTGAAACTCAGCAATGGCGCTGTCGACAGCTTTACTTTGGAAGTGCCTTTGTGAAGCGGCAACCCTCACTACTGGGAAATCTGGTGCAGCCGCAAATGACACTTTGCTAGCCATTACTCCGGCTGCCAATAATCCTGTGTTTTGTAAAAAAATTCTTCTTTTCATATTTCTATTTGGTTAGAGAAAAAGGCTTGTCTTCTGGTAGTAAACCTCTATTCTCATTTGGTTTTTTACTCATTTCTAATTTTAGCACACCACCATTTGTTAAATCGGCATGGGTAATATAGTTTTTAGTATATGCCTTCCCATTCAATGTGGCCGACTGGATATAGACATGGTCTTTATCGTTAGCCGGGGCTTCTATAATGAATTTTTTTCCGTTCTCTAAATTAAGGGTTATTTTCTTAAACATTGGGCTTCCCAGTACATATTCTCCCGTACCCGGTGTAACACTGTAAAAACCTAATGCACTCAATACATACCATGATGAGGTCTGCCCCTGATCTTCATCACCCGGGTATCCATTCTCCGTAGCGTTGTACAACTTAGTCATCACTTCTCTGGCGTGTGCCTGTGCCTTCCAAGGTTGTCCGGCATAATTATATAGGTAAACCATGTGTTGGATGGGTTGGTTACCATGGGCATACTGACCAAGATTGGCCATTACCATTTCGGTCATTTCGTGGATCATCCCTCCATAGGTACCTACTTTAACTTTATTGGGCTCAGTAAACACGGAATCCAGTTTGGCGGTAAAATTCCTATCGCCACCCATCAAATTAATAAGTCCTTTAGTATCCTGAAAAACCGACCAGTGGTAATGCCAAGCATTTCCTTCAGTAAATGGACCACCCCACTCAATTGGATCAAAGTTTTTAGTCCAGGAGCCATCTGCTCCCTTCCCACGCATAAACCTAGTAGATGGATCGTAAACATTTTTGTAGTTATACATAGGTTTCTCAAAGATCTCCATGTATTTTTTATTACCGGTCATTCTTGCCAACTCATATCCACAGTAATCGTCATAAGCATATTCTAATGTTTTAGCGGTAGACTCTCTATATTTAGGATATGGAACATAGCCAAGCTCATTGTATTCTTTAACACCATCGCGACCATTAGCTGGCCCCCATGGGCCTTTGTTCATGGCCTCATGATAATAAGCATCCAGCGCTTCTTTAGGATCAAAAGTATGTATTCCCTTTGCCCATGCATCTGCCAGCAAGGAAATAGCGTGGTTACCAATCATGCTTCCGCCTTCGCTTGGAAATGACCAGGACGGCAGCCAACCGCATTGCTTATACGCATCAATCATGGCTTGCATGTAATGGCCATGCATTTCTGGATGCATTAAAGTATTTAAAGGAAACTGGGCACGGAAGGTATCCCAAAAACCAGTATCTGTAAACATATAACCTAGATGAACCTTTCCATCATATGGACTAAAGTAATATGGTTTTCCGGCAGCATCAATCTCATAGAATTTTCTGGAGAATAGGCTTGCCCTAAAAAAACAAGAATAAAAAGTTGCCTTATCTTCCTCTGAGCCACCCTCAACGGCCACGCGACCTAAAGATTTATTCCAAATTGCAGCAGCATTCTTTTTAGTTTGCTCTAAAGTTTTATCGGCTCCCAGCTCTCTTTTTAGGTTAAGCTGTGCCTGCTCTGGGCTAATATAAGAAGAAGCAGTTTTAACCTGAACCTTTGCACCCGCTGTAAATTCTATGTAAGCTCCCTTACCCAGGCCTTCTGCCGATAGAGAATCTGCCATCACTGTATTGTTTCTGTTTTCCCAGGTACCATACGCTTTAATAGGCTGATCAAACTCAATCACAAAATAACTTTTCCAATTGTTTCTGAATCCCTGTCCGTTACTAACCCATCCTGTAATCCTTCTTTCCTTAGGAAAGATTTTTACGCCACTAGTGCGGTTATAGCCATCTAAAACAAGGATACTCTTCTCTCCTTTAGGATAGCTAAAACGGAGATGGGCACCTCTTTCTGATGGCGAGATCTCTGTGGTGATTTTATTGTCAAACTGAACTTTGTAATAGTTGGGTTTAGCTATTTCGTTTGCATGGCTAAATTTAGCTTCACGTTTATTTTCATCCACCACTAACTCAGTCATGGGCATTAAAGAAAATACAGCATAATCTCTGGTCCAGGAGCTACATTGATGCGCTTGTTGAAAGCCCCTTATCTTATCAATAAAATACTGGTATTTCCAACCGTCGCCATTCTTGCCGGTCTGTGGCGTCCAGGTGTGCATACCAAAAGGCAATGCAGTTGTTGGGTACGTATTACCCCTTGTAAGTTCGTGTTTAGAGTTGGTACCTTGAAGCGTATTTACGTAGCTAACGAGGTCTGCCTGTTGGGCAAACGAAACGTTTGCTAACAATAGCATTGCAATTAAGAGTTGTTTTGATTTCATATTTGCGTAGGACCTTGCTACCTAACTAACAAGGCTTTTTATTTGGTTTAAAACGTTTTAGTATCCCAATAATAGGAATTTTAAATTACTTAAGAAATTTTACGATCAATTTAGCGGTTCTCTCTGAGGCACCAGGCTTACCCATTAGCTCACTAAGCTGCTTATATTCTTCGAGCATCATTTCTCTGATCATGCCTTTCGTAATCATCTTTAAGCTATTGGCAATAGCACTTTCATTGCATTGCTCTTGGATTAACTCTGTTACCACCCTTTTATTCATAATCAAGTTTACCAGTGATATAAACTTGATCTTTACAAGTGCTTTGGCAATTGCCACAGAAATACTTCCTCCACGATATACCACTACTTGTGGCACGTGAAAGAGCGCGGCTTCCAGCGTAGCTGTACCAGAAGCAACTATAGCGACGTGCGCCACATTAAGGAGATCGTAAGTCTCATTAAAAGCTAATGTGACATCCTCACTAGTGCTGAATTGCTGATAATACTCTTCAGTAAATCCCGGTGCAGCAGCCACAACGAAGTGGTACCCTTTAAACCGCGAAATAATACTCAGCATATCTGGCAGCAAGCGCTCTATCTCCTGTTTTCTGCTTCCAGGTAAGAGGGCAATAATGGGTTTATCTGTAATATGGTGCAACCCTTTAAAATGTTCGTTTGGTGTAAATTGTGCAATTTCATCTAGCAAAGGATTGCCTACATAATCAACATCCATTCCCCAGCCTTTGTAGAATTCTACTTCAAATGGCAGGATGCAAAACAGCTTATCTACAACGCGCTTTATTTTGTGTACTCTTTTTTGGTTCCAGGCCCAAACCTTTGGTGATATGTAGTAGCAAACTTTTAGTCCTTTCTTCTTTGCAAACTCAGCAATGTTCAGATTAAAGCCAGGAAAGTCTATTAGCACTAATGTATCTGGCTGATAGGAAAGTAGGTCTGCCTTACAGGCCTTCATATTTTTAAAGATGGTTCTAATGTTTAGCAATACTTCTGTAAAGCCCATAAAGGCCATATCAGCATAGTGCTTGACCAACTTTCCACCAACGGCCTCCATTTTATCGCCGCCATAAAAGCGAAATTCTGCTTCTGGGTCTTCCATTTTTAGTGCCTTCATTAGATTGGAGCCATGCAGATCGCCTGATGCCTCCCCGGCTATTAGATAGTATTTCATGACTGACTGATTTTGTAGAAAAAGAAAGCAAAGGCCCATAGAAAGGTCGCGCTGACTACACCCCTTGCTGTCTTCTCTTTATCCTGTTTAAAAAAGTAATGCATTAATAGCGCATTTACTGCAATGGCGGCAATTAGTAGCAAGTCTGCTTTTGCTAAAAAAGCAAACCGGTGCATCAGATACCAGGCAAGGGATAACAGTAGGGCCGGTAGCACCAGTCCTACAGCCAATCCTGCCCAAACTGAATTTGAAATTTTGCCTTTAGTTTCTTGCATATTCTCCTATTTACTCTAATTAAGCACCTTCAACCTCAAATGTCCAGGAATTTAAAACTGGAATAGCATGGTGAGCCGTAAGATCGAACTGAACAGGCACTACAGAAACAAATCCATTATCCAATGCCCAAACATCTGTATCCTCACCTTTATCATTATTTTGAAAAACACCAGTTAACCAGTAATAAGGGCGCTGGTAAGGATCTTTTCTTTCATCAAACTCTTCTGCCCATTTCGCATTCGCCTGGCGACATATTTTTATACCTTTTAAATTCTCCCCTTTGGGGAAATTTACGTTTAGCAATGTTGCCTGCGGCAAGCCATGTTCCAGCACTTGTAAAGAAATGGCTTTTATAAATTTCTTGACGTGACTAAAATCTGCTTCCTGACTAAAATCATCAAGTGAGAACCCAATAGATGGAATACCTTCAATTGCTCCTTCTACAGCGGCAGACATGGTGCCTGAATAAATCACGTTGATGGAATTGTTCAGGCCGTGGTTTACACCAGAGACACATAAATCTGGTTTTTTGCCTTTAAAAATCTTGTTAACAGCTAGTTTCACGCAATCTACTGGAGTTCCTGAACATTTGTACATTTCCACACCCGGGTAAAGATCAACTTTATCAAAACGAAGTGGCTTACCAATAGTAATGGCATGGCCCATTCCAGATTGTGGACCATCGGGGGCTACGACTACCACATTTCCCAAACCCTGCATTACCTCAATCAGGTTCTTGATACCTGGCGCTGTAATTCCATCGTCGTTTACCACAAGGATATTTGGCTTATTTTGCTGCTTTTTCATTTTTAATTAAACTTTTTATATCAATGAAGTAAAAGTACAACATCAATAATACACATTTAAATATTTTTTATGCCCTTATAACGAATCATAACACAGTTTTATATATGTTTGACTATAACTTATAATACATGAAGAATAAACTGTTACTATTTGCTTGCCTGCTCTTTTTAGGGCAGCATATTACGGCTCAATCTGCTTACCAATGGAAAAAAGCTACATCTGCTGGTTACACTTATAAATATGTAACTGGCGATCCTACAAAGACACGCTTTTATACCTTAAATAACGGCTTAACTGTTATTCTATCGCAGAACATCAAAGAACCTAAAATAGAATTTCGTATGGCAGTTCGCGCAGGTAGTAATACTGATCCGCGTAACGCAACAGGTTTGGCTCATTACCTAGAACATTTGTTGTTTAAAGGAACCGACAAATTTGGAACAATGAACTTTGCTAAAGAGAAGCCGCTTCTTGATAAGATTGATACACTTTACGAAACATATCACAAAACTACAGATCCTGCCAAAAGAAAAGAGATTTATGCAGAGATCGATAAAACATCAGGTTTGGCATCAAACTATTCCATCGCGAACGAATATGACAAAATGATAAAGGCACTTGGCGGACAAGCTTCCAATGCGCATACCTGGTATGAGGAGACCATTTATAATGAAGACTTTCCTTCAAATATTACTGATAAATTTTTAGCATTGCAGGCAGAGCGTTTTCGTAACCCAATTTTCCGTATTTTCCATACAGAATTGGAAGCCGTTTACGAAGAAAAGAATCGTGGACTAGATAACGACGGATGGAAATTAGACGAGAAAATGTCAGAATTACTATTCCCCACTCATAACTACGGTCAGCAAACTACAATAGGTACAATTGAACATTTAAAAAATCCTTCTCTGGTAGAGATCAGGAAATATTACAACAAGTACTATGTTCCAAACAACATGGCAATAGGCTTTGCTGGCGATTTCAATCCTGATGAGATGATCAAAAAGGTAGATCAGTCGTTCTCATTTATGCTACCTAAGCCACTCCAACTGTACAATCCGGCACCTGAAAAACCACGTACAACTATACAAAAAATAAATGTATATGGACCAAGTGCAGAAAGTGTAGAAATGTATTATCGCGGGTATGCGCAAAGCACCAGTCAGAGTCTGATGCTTGAACTAATTTCCAGCATTCTATCTAACGGGAAGGCGGGACTTTTTGACATTAACCTGAACAAACAACAAAAATTACTACGTGCAAATGCTGGATACCAGCAAATGAAAGATTACGGCGTATTTAGCTTGTCTGCGCAACCAAAACAAGGACAGACACTGGAAGAGGCACAACAGCTTTTGCTTGCGCAAATCCAGTTGCTTAAAAACGGGGAGTTTGATGAAAGTTTGATTAAAGCAACCGTAGCCAATACCAAGCTAAATCTATTGCAGGCCTTTGACAACAACGCATACCGTGTGGAAGCAGCATCCAATGATTTTATCCTGAACAGAGGTGTAAACTGGAACAAATCTCTAAGTACACCGGATGATATGGCTAAAATAACGAAACAACAAGTGGTTGCCTTTGCCAATAAATTTTTCCTTAACAATTATGAGGTTGGTTACAAACACAAGGGCGAGGACAAAACTACCGTAAAAGTAGAGAAACCAATTATTACCCCAATCAATCCAAATGCAGATGCTACTTCTGCTTTTATGACTAAGTTGCTTGAGGATCCCTCTAGAGAAATTGCACCACAATTTTTAGATTACAAAAAAGACCTGAATTTTAGTAAAGTAGGTATAGCAGATGTAATCGCTGTTCAAAATAAAGAAAATAGCATCTTTCGTATTTCATATCGTTTTGACATGGGTACGTGGAACTATAAACTTGCTCCGTACGCAGCACAATACCTTACATTCCTGGCTACAGACAAATACACTGCTGAAGAGATTAGCAAGCAATTTTATAACATTGCCTGCAATTATAATTTCAGCGTTTCTAACGAAACAGCATCCATTAACATTAGTGGCTTGCAGGAAAATTTTGACAAGGCGGTTAGTCTGGTAGAACACATTTTTTCGAATTGTAAAGCTAACGAACAGGCTTTGAGCGACCTGAAAAGCAGGATTCTAAAATCAAGAGAAAACAACAAATTAAATAAAGGCGCAATCCTTAGCGGCTTGATGAGCTACGCACAATACGGACCGAGTAACCCATACAATTTTACACTAAGTAATGATGAAGTAAAGGGAATGACTTCAGAGCAATTGCTGTATATCCTGCACAATATCAATAACTATAAACATACGATTACCTACTATGGTCCGCAAACCCCAGCAGTATTTGCCGCAGCAATTGCCAAAATCCATAAGTTGCCAACTGAATTTACCACTGCTGCCCCTGCTAAAGTTTTTACTTATACCAACAACATAGCTAATCAGGTTTATTTTGCAGATTACGACATGGTGCAGTCTGAAATTAGATGGGTACGCAATGGCGGCAATTACAACCCGGCAATGGCACCTAAGATCAGCCTGTTTAACAGCTATTTTGGCGGCGGAATGGGTTCTATTGTTTTCCAAACCATTCGCGAATCCAAGGCACTTGCATATTCAACATTTGCGGTTTATCAAACTCCAGATAGAAGAGACAAACAAACTACTATGGTTGCTTATGTGGGCAGCCAGGCGGACAAAATGAACGAAGCAGTAAATGGCATGAATGAGTTATTGAATGTATTGCCACAGGCTGACAAATCCTTCGATGCTTCTAAACACAATGCATTAAACGCAATTGCTACAGACAGGATCACGCAGGATGGCATCATCATGAGCTATCTGGCCGACAAGAAAATGGGTATAGATCATGATTCTAGAATTGAAGAGTTTGCAGGTTTAAAACCGCTAACTTTCGAAGACATTAAATCTTTCCATAAAGCAAACGTTGCAGGTAAACCATACAACTATTGTATTGTAGCTTCCGAGAAAAAAGTTAGCCTGCAAGACATGCAAAAATTCGGAACGGTTACCAAACTGAGTCTTGATCAGATCTTTGGTTACTAGATAATTTTCAATCTATAAAAAAAGCTCCTGATTTTGTCAGGAGCTTTTTTTATAGTCAATTATAGGCTCTTTATCCAGTCTACCAGTTCATCCCTAGTTTTACCTGTTTTTTGCTGTAATTTTCCGTACAACTCATCATCCTTCCCGTCTTCATATTTCAAATCATCGTCGGTCAAATCGCCATAAGCCTGTTTAACTTTACCTTTAACTTCATTCCATTTTCCTTTTAATTCTAACTTATCCATGATAGTTTCTGTTTAATGTTTAACAATTGGTTGTGTTAAATACAACAGACAAGTATGACTAATGTTTTTACTGCTTCGCTTTTGAAATGATCTCTTCAACTACTGCGGGATCCAATAAAGTTGTAATATCGCCCAAATTAGTGGTATCACCTTCGGCGATTTTCCTTAATATCCTTCTCATTATTTTGCCTGACCTGGTTTTAGGCAACCCTGATACAAACAAAATTTTATCAGGTTTTGCTATTGCCCCGATCATTCGGGTAACGGTTTGCAGTATATCTTTCCTGGTAAGTTCTTCGTCATTGTGTGTATTAGGGAAAATCACAAAGGCAAATATGCCCTGCCCTTTTACCTCATGTGGGAAACCAACTACAGCACTCTCTACCACACCTGCATGCATATTAATGGCATTCTCCACTTCTGCAGTACCAATTCTATGTCCCGAAACATTGATCACATCATCAACCCTGCCGGTAATTCTATAATAACCATCTTCATCACGCAAACACCCGTCACCTGTAAAATACAGTTGCTGATAAGTAGAAAAATAAGTGAGACGGCAACGCTCATGATCACCATAAAGCGTTCTCAGCATTCCCGGCCATGGGAATTTGATACAGAGGTTACCGCTAACATCATTACCTAAGAGTTCCACGCCTTGTTCATCAACAAGTACAGGCTGTATGCCGGGTAAAGGTAATGTTGCAAAACTAGGCTTAGTTGGCGTAACATAAGCTATTGGAGAAATCATTATACCACCAGTTTCTGTTTGCCACCAGGTATCAACAATAGGTGCTTTACTTTGGCCAACATGTTCATCAAACCAATGCCAGGCCTCTTCATTAATCGGTTCTCCTACCGATCCCAAGACCCTTATAGAACTCATGTCAATTCCATTTAAAGGCGCTAAACCAAAGCTCATCAAAGACCTGATTGCAGTTGGTGCTGTATATAGAATATTAACTTTATGCTTTTCTACAATTTGCCACATTCTGGAAGCATCAGGATAAGTAGGAATCCCTTCGAACATCAATGTCGTTGCACCCTGAGAAAGCGGGCCATAAACAATGTAAGAATGACCTGTTATCCAACCAATATCTGCAGTACAAAAGAATACCTCATCAGGTTGATAATTAAATACGTTTGAAAAAGTATAACCAGCATAAACCATATATCCGCCGATTGTATGTACAACACCTTTGGGCTTACCAGTAGATCCTGATGTATATAAGATGAACAATAGATCTTCCGCATCCATTTCCTCAGCGGGACAATCCGTATCCACCAACTTGATTTCATCTTCCCACCAGATGTCTCTGCCTTTTAGCATAGAAACTGGGGTTCTGGTATGCGTTAATACGACCACTGTCTCTACTGTCGGGCACCCAATCAGTGCATCATCAATTACTTCTTTAAGCTGAATCTGTTTACTCCCTCTAAAAGCACCATCAGCAGTAATTACGATTTTACATGCTGCATCGTTAATTCGATCGGCGATGGATTTGGCAGAGAAGCCGCCAAAAACAACAGAGTGAACTGCACCGATACGTGCACAGGCTAATACTGCAACTGCAAGTTCCGGAACCATGGGCATATAGATGCAAACCCTATCACCTTTCTTTACGCCATTTTTTTTCAATACGTTTCCAAAACGGCAAACCTGTTCATGAAGGATCTTATAACTTAAAGTAATGCTATTTCTATCAGGATCATTCGGTTCCCAAATTATTGCAGGTTTATCGCCATTTTTTTCTAGATGCCGGTCCAGGCAATTTTCAGTGATATTTAATTTTGCACCTTCAAACCATTTAATGTTTGGTTCTTTGAAATTCCAGGAAAGTACCTTATCCCATTTCTTTCTCCAAAAAAAATTTTCTGCTATAGTGCCCCAGAATTCTTCAGGATTTTCAACGCTTAACCGGTAGGTTTTTTTATATTCTTCTAGTGATTTGATCTGCATATTTGGCATTGTTAAGAGCGTTAAATATAACAAATCAATACCATTGAAGCCAATTGCATATTTTTAATAAATAAAAGCCCAGCTTTTTGCAGATTCTGATGGTCAGCATTATCACCAAATAGCAATTTATTGACCTCCCATAATTTTACATTTAAGAAAAATTAATCAAATATTTTGATCCCAAAATTTGTATAATTTCCTGCAAATAATTAAAATTGCACTTCAATTACAACGAATATAAATTAACTCAATTAAAATTATTGATGGATCAAAAAATTGAAACAAATAACATAAAAATATTAGAATGCCTACAGATAAATTCCAAGTCGAGTGCTGTAGCTATTGGCAAGAAAATTAATCTCTCATCCGCTGCTATTTTAAAAAAAATAGGCTTTCTAGAGTCAGAAGGTTTTGTGATAGGGTACTCAATAATACTTGATAGAACCAAATTAAAGAAGGGACTATCCGCAAAAATTGAAGTGACATTAAATGAAAAATCTGAAAAGAATAGGGAAATCTTTCTGAATGAAATAAATGATTACACAGAAATCATCCAATGTTACGTTGTAAGCGGCGAATATGACTATCTGCTTCATATTGCCGTTTCAGATATGAATGCATATAATCAACTACATAGTAAATTAATTAATACTAGCCCTACAAAAACCTTAAAAACCTCTTTTGTGATTAAGGAACTAAAATCCCACCCCACTATAGATCTATCCCATCTATATTAGAAAATTGGACAATCAAAAACATATAATGCTTCTTTCATTAATCTAATTGAAATTATTTTAGGTGGCTTCTTGATGATTACAATTATTTTATTGATATTTGCACACTCTTAAAAAATTAAGCGAAGAACAATTAACAATATATAACAAAGCATGTCTAGAGTTTGTGATTTAACCGGAAAAATGGCGATGACAGGTTTTAATGTTTCTCACTCAAACGTTAAAACTAAGCGTAAGTTTTATCCCAACTTACAACTTCAGAAATTTTATATTCCTGAGGAAGATCGTTGGATAACACTGAAAGTGTCTACTTCAGCTATCAAAACCATCAATAAAATTGGTATATCTGAAGCGATTAACCGTTTCATGAAAAAAGGATATTTATAGAAAAATTGGTTGATGTGAATCAACCTTAATATTAAGAAAATGGCAAAAAAAGGTAACAGAGTACAAGTTATTCTAGAGTGTACAGAACATAAAACCAGTGGCATGCCTGGTATGTCTAGGTACATAACTACTAAAAACCGCAAAAACACTACTGAGCGTTTAGAATTGAAAAAATTCAACCCTGTAATGAAAAAAGTAACGGTACACAAAGAAATTAAGTAATACATTTTTGTATTAAATTAAAATACAATTTATTTAGATCATGGCAAAGAAAGTAGTTGCGACCCTAAAAACGGGTAAAGGAAAAGAATATTCGAAAGTTATTACAATGACCAAATCACCTAAATCAGGTGCCTATTCTTTTAAAGAAGTTATTGTTCATAACGATCACGTTGCAGATGCTATCGCGTCTAAGAAATAATATTAATATTTAATAACTTTAAAGCCGTCCTTTAAACTGGGAGGGCTTTTTTTGTTTTGCTATACATTCTTATGGGTTTATTCGATTTTTTCAAGAAGAAAGAAACTGCTCCTGAAGCTCAGGAGGCCTTGGACAAAGGATTAGAGAAAACTAAAACAGGTTTTTTTAACAAAATCACCAAAGCTGTCGCCGGAAAATCGACCGTTGATGATGATGTTCTGGATAATCTAGAAGAAGTTCTAGTAACTTCTGACGTAGGTGTAAGCACAACCTTAAAAATAATTAGCCGTATTCAAGGTCGTGTAGTTAAAGACAAATACCTTTCAACTTCCGAACTTAATAGTTTGTTACGTGATGAAATCCAGCTTCTGCTGGCTGAAAATAATAGTAACGATTTCCGTAGTTTTGAATATGGTAGTGATCATAAGCCTTATGTAATTATGGTTGTTGGCGTGAATGGGGTAGGTAAAACAACAACGATAGGCAAACTTGCCAATAAGCTAAAATCCGAAAACCTAAAGGTAGTTCTTGGTGCTGCTGACACTTTCAGAGCAGCTGCAGTTGAACAGATTAAACTTTGGGGTGAGCGTGTTGGCGTAAGAGTTGTTGCTCAGCCTATGGGTTCTGATCCTGCTTCGGTAGCTTTTGATACACTACAATCGGCAGTAGCAAATGGTGAAGACGTGGTGATTATTGATACTGCAGGCCGATTGCACAAT
This sequence comes from Pedobacter sp. UYP24, assembly GCF_054057295.1. Lineage (NCBI taxonomy): Bacteria > Pseudomonadati > Bacteroidota > Sphingobacteriia > Sphingobacteriales > Sphingobacteriaceae > Pedobacter > Pedobacter sp. UYP24. Next base: position 43,109 of record NZ_JBSRZD010000012.1, on the reverse strand, counting down.
AAAGTAGGGCTGATGAATGAGCTCGGCAAAATAAAAAATGTGATGAATAGGGTGGTTCCTGGTGCACCACATGAAATCCTGTTGGTATTAGATGGCTCTACCGGCCAAAATGCCTTTGAACAATGCAAGCAATTTACTGAAGCGACAGATGTAAACGCATTAGCAATTACAAAATTGGATGGAACTGCCAAGGGTGGTGTAGTCATCGGGATATCCGACCAGTTCAAAATACCAGTTAAATATATTGGCGTAGGCGAAGGAGTGAATGATCTTCAATTATTCGACAAAAAAGCTTTCGTTGATAGTTTATTTAATTAATACAGATTTATAATACATGAATACCAAAACGATAGCTAAAATAGTGCCTATTAAAAAACCAAGGATTAATGTTATCACACTGGGTTGTTCCAAAAACACCTATGATTCTGAAGTCTTAATGGGTCAGTTAAGGGGTAATAGCATGGATGTGGTTCATGAAGCCAACAAAGTTGGAAAGGATGATATTGTGGTGATCAATACCTGCGGATTTATTGATAATGCAAAACAAGAATCAATCGATACAATCTTACAATATAGCCAACTAAAAGAGGAGGGAAAGGTTGGAAAGGTTATAGTTACCGGTTGTTTATCTGAGCGGTATAAGCCTGAATTGGAAGCAGAAATTGCAAATGTAGATGCTTTCTTTGGCACAAACGATCTTAACAATTTATTACACGCTTTAGGTGCAAACTACAAACATGAGCTAATCGGTGAGCGATTGTTAACTACTCCTTCCCATTTTGCTTATTTAAAAATTGCTGAGGGATGTAATCGCCCTTGTTCCTTCTGCGCCATCCCGTTAATGAGGGGTAAGCATGTTTCCCGCGATATGCAGGAATTGGTAAATGAGGTAAAAATCCTGGCTGCTAATGGCACGAAGGAACTGATATTAATTGCTCAGGATCTTACTTACTACGGATTGGATATTTATGGAAAGCGTAATTTGGATGAATTGTTGCGCAGAATATCAGATGTGGCTGGCATAGAGTGGATCAGACTCCAATACGCCTATCCTTCTGGCTTTCCAATGGAAATTCTGGATGCGATGAATGAAAGAGAAAACATTTGCAAGTATCTGGACATGCCTTTGCAGCACATAACTGACAACATGTTAAAATCAATGCGCCGTGGTATCACCAAGCAAAAGACTATTGACATTGTAAACCAAATTAGAGATAAGGTTCCGGGAATTGCCATGCGTACAACCCTGATATGTGGTTACCCTGGAGAGACGGAAGAAGATTTTGAAGATATGATGAGTTGGGTGGAAAACACACGGTTCGATAGACTTGGTTGTTTTACTTACTCTCATGAAGAGAAAACGCATGCACATATCCTTATAGATGACGTCCCCGAAGAAGTTAAACAGGAGCGTGTAGATGCAATAATGGAGCTGCAACAAGGTATTTCGTTTGACATCAACCAAGATAAAGTGGGAAAAACTTATAAAGTTTTAGTGGATAGAAAGGAAGGTGATTTCTTTATTGGAAGAACGGAATATGATTCTCCGGAAGTAGATAACGAAGTGTTAATTGATGCCATAACTGGTTATGCAGCTGTGGGTAGCTTCGTAAATGTGGAGATTTACCGCGCCGAAGATTTTGATCTATATGGTCGGATTGTAAAATAAAGGCGTGATTTAATGAGTTGTCGTTTATTAACCTAAATTCGTTGCGATGCAGGCTAAATATATTTCTTATCAAGACACACACGCGTTTTCTGCAGTTGTACTGGATTACACGGCAGGCAAGGACCAGCTTAGACCTTTTTACAAATATAGCCCAAATATAAAAGGCTTTGCTTCGGCGATTCCTAACCGCAACTTTAAGGGCGACAGGGCATTGCTAGTGGATATTTTACAAAAGCAATATGGATCAATAAGGTCAAGCAGCTCAGTTAAAGCCAACATTAACCTACTAGCAGATGAGCGTACTTTTACTATCACTACTGGTCACCAGCTCAATATATTTACCGGTCCGCTTTATTTTATTTATAAGATTGTAACGGCTATTAACTTAGCAAAGGAATTGAAACATGAGTTCCCAAATTATAATTTTGTGCCAGTTTACTGGATGGCTACTGAAGATCACGACTTTGAAGAGATAAATCATGTGAAACTGGAAGATAAGATGCTCACTTGGGACAAGAAAGTAAGTGGAGCAACAGGAAAGTTAAATACAAAAGACATTGAAGACGTTCTTATTGCCTATAAAGGTTTCTTAGGGATCACAGAAAATGGCTTGAAATTTTCCCAATTAGTTGAAGATGCGTATACCAAACATGTTAGCCTTAGTGATGCAACAAGAGAACTAGTAGATAGTCTGTTCGGCCGTCATGGATTGGTAAGTATAGATGCTGATGAACCTGCATTGAAAGCACAGTTTGCCGATATTATATATACAGACATTATTGAAGAAAATAGCTCAAAGTTCATCGCCAAGAGCAACGTGGAATTAGAAGGATTGGGCTATAAGCCTCAAGTGAACCCGAGAGAGATTAACTTTTTCTACATGACTGAAGGATTGAGAGAAAGAATTATTTACGATAAAGGCGCTTACAAAATAAAGAATACCTCACTTCGTTTTACAAAAGAGGAGTTAAAGATTGAAATCAATGCTTATCCTGAAAGGTTTAGTCCGAATGTAGTAATGCGGCCACTTTACCAGGAGGTTATTTTACCCAATCTTGCCTACATTGGGGGTGGTGCCGAAGTAACCTACTGGTTGCAGTTAAAGGCAAATTTTGATCATTATCATGTGCCATTTCCAATCTTGCTTTTACGTAATTCAGTACAGTTTATTGACAAACGCAGCGAGCAAAGAATGCATATCCTTGGGATTTCACAACACGATCTTTTCAATGACACATTGCAGTTGGAGAATGATTGGATAAGGTCTCACGTTAATTTGCAGCTCAGTTTAAGCGACGAAGAGAAGGCGATAGATGCCGTATTTGATCAAATAAAAGCCAATGCTTTCATCATTGATAAAACGCTTGCTCAATCTGCAGATGCTGCAAGAACGCGTGCACTTAGGTTGATATCTAGTCTGGAGAAAAAAATGCTTCGCGCGGAAAAGCGAAAACACAAAACTTCACTTGCACAGATTGAAAACTTAAAGGCCAAATTATTTCCTTCCGGGGGTTTGCAGGAACGTATTATGAATATCGCTCCTATGTATGTTACTTATGGAGACGGATTTATCGATTCGCTGATAGAGCACCTTAAACCCCTCGACAATAAGTTCACCATTCTTTTTGATTAAAATGAATTTTATAACCTTTACTGAAGTTCAACTACGCCAGTTTACAGAGGCTGTATTTTTGAGAATCGGATGCCCTGCAAAAGATGCTTCGCTGGCCGCGGGTGTTTTGTTAAAATCTGACCTCAGGGGTATAGATTCTCATGGAGTTGCTCGTTTAAGTGGCTATGTAAGGCTTTGGGAAAAGAAAAGGATCAACGCTAACCCGAACATAAAAGTTGTTCATGAAACTTTCACTACAGCTACTGTAGATGGTGATGCGGGTCTTGGCCTTGTTGTAGCACCGTTTGCTATGAAAATTGCCTTAGAAAAAGCTAAACTGTATGGTAGCGGATGGGTAGCTGTTAAAAATTCCAATCATTTTGGAATTGCCGGTTATCACGCACTAATGGCAGTAGAGCAGGACATGATTGGTATCAGCATGACAAATGCCAGTCCGCTTGTTGCTCCAACCTATGCTAATGAAAGATTATTGGGTACCAATCCAATGTGTTATGCATTTCCAGCAGGGAAGTATCCTCCAGTTGTTGTTGACATGGCAACCGCCGCTGCAGCAAATGGCAAATTGGAAATTGCGCAAAGAGCAAATAAACCCATACCCGAGGGTTGGGCACAAGACAAAGATGGAAAAACTACTACTGATGCCAATGGCCTTAAAAACGGGGGTTCTTTACTGCCGCTTGGCAGTGATAAAGACCATGGCAGTCATAAAGGTTATGGATTGGGCGCTACTGTTGATATCCTATCGGCAGTACTCTCAGGCGCCAATTACGGCCCCTGGGTTCCTCCATTTGTATCTTTTCTTGAACCATCAGCCAATCCTGTTGGTGAAGGAATTGGCCACTTTTTTGGCGCCATGCGTATTGATGGATTTCGTCCAGCTGCGGAGTTCAAGGATCATCTTGATAATTGGATTGCTCGCTTTAAAAATGCAAAAACCGTGGACCCTAATAAGAAAGTGATCATTCCCGGCGAGCCTGAATTTGATTTCGAAAACGAACGCAAAAAAAACGGCATCCCTTTGATAGATGCCGTTGTTAAAGACTTAAATGAGCTAGCTAAAAAACTAGATATTAATGGTTTATCCTAGTGAATTCCTTTTAAAATTCTACTCCATCTGATCTTGCTGAGGAACGATCCATTCGTATCATAACTCATCCAGATAAATAAGGCTTTTCCAACAATATGATCCTCTGGCACAAAACCCCAATATCTTGAATCTAATGAATTGTGTCTATTATCTCCCATCATCCAGTAATAATCCATCTTAAAGGTATAACTAGTTGCCGGCACGCCATTGATTAGCCATCCTGCCCCAGATTTCACTAACTTATTACCTTCATAAATTCTGATACACCTTTCATATAAAGGCATATTAACCGTATCCAATTGAACAGTCCAACCCTTTTTAGGGATTTTAATAGGCCCAAAATTATCCATGTTCCAGTTCCTGTTTGGGTCAAAAGGGAAAACATCTGCTTCACGCTCGCCGGCAGGCTTTAAATATGGTTTTACAGATTCAACAAAGTCAAGGCTTTTTACCTTGTCCATCATCAATTCAGAACCGGTAAAAATGTAACTCTTCTCTCCTTCCTGACTGATATCTGGATCTGCATCTCTTAAACTGAAACCCATTTCACTAAAGATACTGAAGTTCACATCCAATGTTTTAAAAGTAACCAAATACCTAAAGTTCCCAGTGTTTTTTAGCTTTTCCGGTTTACCGTTAACGGAAACTAGACCATCCTTTAAGCTTATCACATCTCCGGCAATGCCTATACACCTTTTAATATAGTTCTCCCGCTTATCCACCGGTCGGGAGATGACAGTATATTGAGAATTTATCTGCTGCCAGCTGCTATTTCTAACCATCCTATAATAATCATTGTCCTGCGCTTCTAAAGCTACCGTATCACCTTGCGGATAATTGAATACAACAACATCATTATTCTTTATGTCTTGCAGTCCGGGCAAACGGTGGTACTTTAACTCTACACCATCCCAGTATGCCTTAGTACCGGTCAAAGGCATGGTGTGATGTGCAAAAGGAAATGCAACTGGAGTCATAGGTATCCTTGGTCCATAATTGACCTTACTTACAAAAAGAAAATCTCCAATTAACAGGGAACGCTCCATTGATCCTGTGGGTATCGTATAGGCTTCAATAAAGAATACCCTGATAATGGTTGCAGCAATAACTGCAAAAAGTATTGCATCTACCCATTCACGGCTTTTGGTCTTTTTTTTCTTTGGCTTGGCAACCTTATCTTTTTGCCAGAATTTCCAACTCATGCTTATTGCTATTTAAAATTAAATATATCAGTAATATTATAAAAACCTTGTCTGTGTTCCAGCCACTCAGCAGCTACTATAGCCCCTAATGCAAAACCGGATCGGCTGTGTGCGGTGTGTTTAAATTCGATCTCATCTACTTCCGAGCTATAAACAACAGTATGCGTACCAGGAATATTTTCTATTCGATGGGACTCTATCAACAACTGTTCTTTTTTGATCACCTCTTCAAATGGTGTCCCTACCAACTCGTTAACCCATTCTGTTTTCCGATCCAAATTATCAATAACACCTTCCGCAATGGTCATTGCAGTTCCGCTTGGCGAATCCAGTTTCTGCGTATGGTGAATTTCCTCCACCTGTACTTCATATGCAGGAAAGTTATTCATCAATTTAGCCAGTACTTTATTCATGTAGAAAAAGATATTTACTCCAATACTAAAGTTTGACCCATAAAGCAATGTGTTGTTACTGTTGAGGCATTCGTTTTTTACCTCCTGTAATTGTCCGTACCACCCTGTTGTACCTACAACTACTGGCAGATTAGCGGCAAAACAAGCATAAATATTATCTAATGCAGCATCAGGGGTGCTAAAATCAATAGCTACATCTGCCATACGAAGATTACTTTCCGTAAGGTCTTCTTTATTATCTACCGTAATCTTAAGTACTATTTCATGGCCTCTATCTTCTGCAAATCTTTCTATGATTTGCCCCATTTTTCCATAACCAAGCAATGCTATTTTCATTGTATTTATATTTTCATTAAGTTAATGAAACTTGCTTACGCAGGTTTCATTGTATTGTCCATCTGTTAAAATAGGCCCGACAAAGGGCATTGAGTATACTCCCTTATTTGAGTTGGCTGCAAATATATTATAATGAAAGCGTAATTTTCAATCCTGGAGCAATGGAATTATTACCATACAAACTGCCCCCATTAATTATACCAGGAGAAACTTTGAATGCCACATCGCCAACATCAAAATATTTAAGACGCGCGTCAACATAAGCCTCTACGATATTCATAAGGTATAGGCCCCCAAGTGAAAAAATAACTACCTCACGATTTCTGCGAGCGATATCTTTAGCTGCTATTAGGCCTTCTTGCGGGAAAGTTGTATAAATACTTCCAAGAGGTGATACCCCTTTATTTTTACTTCGGAATTGCAATTCATCTAGATAAATCTTATAGCTTTTATCGTTGCTCATATAAGAGAGGGTTAACAAAGTTATTCCGGTATAAATACCGGCTACTTTTGCCAAACGATAAACAGTAACCCCATTTCTGATCTGACCTAAACCAGGAAGTAGGGCAGAACTTATAGCTGCCCGCCTAGCGGCGATTTTACCCAGATTTACGTACTTAGGCTTTAACGTATCCGTTCTTTTTGTCCTTGAACTGTCTAAAAATGCGCTATCGCGCATTTTTGCCGATGTTTTCATCTGGGCCTGTGCTCCAAAAGCTAACAGAAATAGCAGTGAACATAAAAGCAGTCCTCTATTCATTACCAGTCTAATAGTTCAAGGATACGACTCAGGTCATCCTGTGAAACAAAGGGGATCTCTATAGCACCTTTCCCATTATCTGATACCTTCAGCTTTACACCAGTTGAAAATTTTGATGCCAGCTCTCTTTGGAGCTTCTGATATTCAAAAGATATGGGTGCTGTTTTTTTAGCAGGTTTATTGACCTCCTCATTACCAAGGTTCCTCACCAATTCTTCTACTTTACGAACAGACAACCCTTGTTGGATAATTTGATCGTGAAGAAAAAGCTGTTTCTGAACAGAATCAACGCTAACAAGTGCCCTGGCATGTCCCATTGATATTTTTTGATCGCGTATAGAGATCTGTATTGCAGGTGGTAATTTAAGCAATCGCAGGTAGTTGGTAACTGTAGAACGGTTTTTACCTACCCTATCTCCCAGTTGCTCCTGTTTTAAGTTACACTCCTCCATCATTCTTTGGAAACTTAAAGCCACCTCTATGGCGTTCAAATTTTCACGCTGAATGTTTTCTATTAGCGCCATTTCCAGCATTTGCTGATCATTTGCACTACGTACGTAGGTAGGTATTTCGGTTAACCCGGCTAATTTTGAAGCTCTTAAACGTCGTTCTCCGGAAATTAACTGGTAACCTCCATCAGGCTTCTTTCTTACAGTTATTGGCTGGATTAAGCCTTGTACACGGATCGATTCAGACAATTCCATAAGGGCTACCTGATCAAATTCAGTACGCGGCTGATAGGGATTGGTTTCTACATCGCTGATCTTAACATTTCCTATGTTGTTACTAACAACTCCTTCGTGCCTGGTTTCACTAACAGAATTAACCCCATTGCTATTTCTTGGCGGGTTTATAGAATCAGAGTCATCTAAAAGCGCACTTAACCCTTTACCTAAACCTGTTTTTCGCTGAAAAGATGTCATTAAAAATAAATTAAATAATTGCTGTCGTTTGGTGCTCTAGTTCCTTTACCATTCCATTCTTACGAACAATTTCACGTGCAAGATTAAGATAATTTATCGCTCCCTTACAATTGGCATCGTGCATAATAACGGATATTCCATAGCTTGGCGCCTCGCTAAGCCTGGTATTACGTTGTATAATAGTTTCAAAAACCAAGTCCTGAAAATGGGTTTTCACTTCTTCAACCACCTGATTAGAGAGGCGTAGACGAACATCATACATGGTTAATAGTATTCCTTCTATAGCCAGTTCAGGATTTAAACGGTTTTGTACAATTTTAATTGTGTTCAGCAATTTTCCCAGACCCTCTAATGCAAAATATTCGCACTGAACAGGAATGATAACAGAATCAGCAGCTGTTAAGGCATTGATCGTGATCAAGCCCAATGAAGGTGAGCAGTCCACAATAATAAAATCGTATTGATCTTTTACCTTCTCCAGAACAGCTTTCATCTTGTACTCCCTGTTATTCAAGTTGATCATCTCTATCTCTGCCCCAACAAGGTCAATATGCGCAGGAAGCAAGTCCAAATTAGGGGTTTCTGTTTTTTGAATAGCCTCAGATGGCTCTATGTCATTAATAATGCACTCGTAAATGCTATTTTTTATATTTCTAGGATCAAACCCAATACCTGAAGTAGAATTGGCTTGTGGATCAGCATCAACTAACAAAGTGCGGTATTCCAGTACGGCCAAACTTGCGGCCAGATTGATGGAGGAAGTAGTTTTACCTACACCACCCTTCTGATTTGCCAATGCAATAATTTTACTCATCTATTCTAATACTAATTTCAATTGTTATGTAAGACTTGTCTTTTGCCCGGTATAAATGTATAAAAAATGCTATTTTTGCAATGTTTCGGGCACATTTTATGAATAGCTAAGATACAAAGTAAATGATAATTTCGGTACTTACGCCATAAGTGTTTTACACATCTTATTAACAATTTAGACATGCTAACCATCATATCGGGAACAAACAGGACTGGAAGCAACACCTTAAAAGTTGCTATCTATTATCAGAAAACTCTGTCTTCAAAAGGCTTAGACGCTCAGCTACTTAATCTGGAAGATTTACCCGGCAATCTTGCTGATACTGATTTATACGGAAAAAGAAGTGCTCGTTTCCAGGAAATACAACGCTTGATTACCAGCACCAGTAAATTCCTCTTTATTATACCAGAATACAATGGAAGTTTCCCGGGAGTACTAAAATTATTTATAGATGCCTGTGATTTTCCAGAGAGCTTTTATGATAAAAAAGCAGCCTTAGTGGGCATATCGTCTGGAAAGTATGGAAACATACGTGGTATAGACCATTTTGGTGGCGTTTGCAGTTACCTTCATCTTAACGTTTTGCCGCTAAGAATACATATACCTGCAATAAAAACAGAATTTAATGAAAACGGCGACTTCTATAAAGAAGACACATTAAAATTTACTGGAGAGCAAATGGATAAGTTTATTTTGTTTTAAAGCTAATCCAGGTATTGCCTTCATTACCAAAAACAAAATAACCAGGGTATAACATTTCAGCCAAATCTTCCAGAGATTCCACTACTTCTTCTGCTTTAGTTGCAAAGGCAGCTTCGGTATCCCATAAATAAACGCGATTAAATTCTACAGCAGGCCAGGCTTCATCTAACAATGCTGGCACCACCCCCATCAAATGCAAAGCACTATAATCATGGTCTGTGTAGATAAGCACTCTGGCGGCAGCCGCATCGTACTGGAGCAAACCTCCTGCTTCTTCCAGCAGTTCTCTAAAATTGCCTACAAGCATATTATTTGTATCCAGACACAGGACAGAAACCTTATCCATATACTTAATCTTATGCTGGATGATGTCTACACGCTCCTGAAGCCGTTCTCGCAGATCCTCATTCTCAACTTCATTTATCAGTGTATTTAAAAAGGACATATTGATTTATTCGTTACTTTGTGCAAAATTAGTATTCCTTACCGATGCATCGTATTATATTCCATATTTTTTGCGGACTGCTATTCTCCTTTTTAGTTTCATGCAAGGGCAGCGTTTCCAAAAGCAACAAAAAAACATTTAATATGAATATAGATCAGGGGCTTACTTCTATGGACCCTGCGTTTTCCAGAAACCAAAACGCAATGTGGATGATTAACCAGGTTTTTAATGGCCTGATTCAGATAGACAGCGCATTAAATACAGTTCCGTGCATTGCTAAATCATGGCAAATCAGTAGCGATGGATTAATCTATACATTTAACCTGCGTAACGATGTTTTTTTCCATGACGATCCTTTGTTTGTTGGTGGTAAAGGACGAAGAGTAATCGCCTCGGATTTTACCTACAGCTTCTTCAGACTCATTGATCCAAAAGTAGCATCATCAGGGGGCTGGATATTTAGCGACAAAGTGAAAGACGTCAATAGCTTTAAGGCGCTTAATGACAGTACCTTTCAGATACACCTGATCAAACCCTCGCCTGCATTTATTAAAATCCTGGCAACGCAATATTGCTCGGTTGTTCCAAAAGAAGTTGTGGAGCACTACGGAAAAGATTTTCGCAGTCACCCGATTGGAACTGGTCCGTTTAAATTCAAATACTGGAAAGAAGATGAGATACTAGTTTTGCTAAAAAATGAACACTATTGGGAAAAGTTAAACGGAGTCCAACTGCCTTTTCTGGATGCCGTAAAAGTTACTTTCATTTCTGATAAGCAAAGTGCATTTATGAACTTTATTAAAAAAGAGCTTGATTTTTTTGACAAAGTAGACGGAAGCTATCGGGATGACATCCTGACTAAAAGCGGAAAAATGACTCGTAAATACAAAGGCAAGTTTAACCTAACCAAAAGTCCTTACCTATGTACAGAGTATGTGGGTATTCTTGTGGACACCAATGTCGCTATAACAAAAAAATCTCCCTTAAAGTATAAGAAAGTAAGACAAGCAATTAGTTATGCTATTGATAAAAAAAAATTGATTAAGTACCTGCGTAATGGTGTTGGTATACCCGCTACCTCAGGTTTTGTACCAGAAGGGATGCCGGGCTTCGATAGTGTTGCCGTAAAGGGCTATCATTACGACCCTGAAAAAGCAGCGAAGCTGCTGACTGAGGCAGGATTCCCAGATGGCAAGGGAATGCCTCAGGTAACATTAAATACCTCAACCACTTATAAGGACCTAATTGAGTTTATACAAGGTGAGCTGCATGCAATAGGCATTAGCGTAAAAGTAGATGCAAGCCCGAGTGCCAGCCTGCGCGACCTGATGTCTAAAAACGAGGTCAATTTTTTTAGGGGCTCATGGATTGCAGATTATCCGGATGCTGAAAACTACCTGGCTATGTTTTACTCCAAAAATAAGGTACCAAACGGACCTAATTACACCGCCTATTACAATAAAGATTTTGACAAGCTTTTTGAACAGAGCTATTACATTAGTGATGATAAGGAGCGCCACAAGCTTTACCAGAAAATGGACAACATGGTGATGGAATATGCGAATGTGATCCCAATATTTTACGACCAGTCTGTAACTATGACCCAAAAAAATATTAGCGGGTTTGTGATAAACCCGCTAAATTTAATGATACTGAAAACTGTTAAAAAGAAATAAGTTACGGTTGCACTCCACCCATGCCACCACCTTGTTGTTGCTCTTCCTTTTTCAAATCGTCGTTCTTAACCGTTTTCTTCTGAGTAAACTTAAGTTTACCAAAGTTATAACTGAAATTAATACCAAAAGAACGCAGCGGATAATGAATATCTGTACTTTGAATTGACGTTTGCGTTTTATTTACCGTCTTGATATTAAGGTCGCGGCTGAAGGGGTTTAGCACATTTAGGCCAATCGTAGCTTTCTTATTCAAAATCTCCTTTTTAACGGCTCCGCCGTAAAAGTATAGCATGTCCGTCTTACCTTGAAAAGTACGCTTAGGTGAATTCACCACTCCCCAAAGCTCTGTACTCCATCCACTGCCAAATCCGTATGCAGACCGGGCAAAAAGATTATAATTAACCAACGTTCCTGTACTTACATTACTACTGCTGTTATTAACCTCATAAGTGTTTAATCCAAAGTTACTCATCAATGTCCACTTTGGTTTTGGATTGTAAGACCCAAAAACGTTGAATCCGTAAGACTTACTCGTACCAACATTGGTATAGGTGGTTAAATTCTTACCGTCTTCAATTGGCTTGATTGTACTTTCAATAACATCTTGCGTATTTCTATAAAATATAGAGGCATTGATAACAGATCCTTTAATAAATGTAGAATAACCAAGCTCTATGTTATCAGTAAGCTCTGGAGATAGCTTTGGATTACCCTCCATTGGATTATAAATATCACTCTGGTTCCTAAAAGGGTTCAAATAGAACAAACTAGGTCGCTGTACCCTACGATTATAGCTCACCTTAAGGGTGCTCATAGCACTCAAACTTTGAGAAATAATTGCACTTGGGAACAAATTGAAGTAATCGTTATTAAAATTGAGCGAATTACCCGCCAAGCCATCAATTTTTGTGTACTCTGCCCTTAAACCCGCTTTAGCTGTAATCTTTTTGGTAAGCTTAAAGCCTATAACTCCGTAAGCCGATGCCACATTTTGATTATAATCAAAATCCTGTGCAGCCTGGTCATAGTTGCTGGTAATTTGTCTGGCAATTCCTTTAATCCCCGTTTCGAATACAGTGGTTTTAGTAAAAGGATACACATAATCGCTTTGTAGCGTATACTCATTGTTTTTCCCGGTATTGTTACCAACAACCGTGAAAGAAGATGGTATCGTAATGCCCACAAACTCATTGGAGAAATCACTCGTATTCCTGCCGGTAGAAAGCTGACCAGACACACTAAATTCTTCTCCTTCTCTCTTACTTGTTTTTCTATAATCAGCAGTCCAGTCCATATTTCGGAATCCCATGTCCATATCTCTGATATTACGTGAAAGCAAGTTGTTTACATTGATATCTGTACTACCAGGCCCACCATTTGAGAAACTGTTCAGTTTAACATTGGTTGAAAAGTTATTGTAAGCATTTAGATCATAATCCAACCCAGCACTGCCGTTATAACCAACCCTGGACCATTTAGAATATCCATCCTGAGAAATAGTACTTGTTACACCATTAACTGTAGAATTATTGAAGTTCTGCACGTGAGAATTTTGAGGGTAGGCATGGTTTAAACCAAGACTTGTAGTTAGGGCCAACCTGCCTGTCTTAACATTTAGGTTAAAGGCACCATTGTTGGACCTGGTACCAACAGAAGTATTAAGGCTTCCACTTGTACCTTCAGCATTGCTTTTCTTGGTGATGATATTTATAATGCCTCCCGATCCTTCTGCATCATACTTAGCGGAAGGGCTGGTGATGACTTCCACACTTTTGATTTGCTCTGCGGGAATCATTTTTAAGGCATCTGCAACGCTGTTTGCCATTGTTCCTGAAGGCTTTCCATTAATGAGCACCCTAACTGCGCTACCTCGCAACTGAACGTTCCCATTCATATCAACAGAAAGCATGGGTACCTTACGCATAACATCCGTCGCATCACCACCAGCATTGGTAATATCTGCTTCTGCGTTATAGACCAGCCGGTCTACTTTATTTTCTATCATTGCCTTTTGCCCAACAACAGCAACTTCCTTCAAATTACTTTCCGTTGAAGCCAGGTAAATAGTACCCACATTATAATCAGGTTCTTCCGGGCTGGTAGTAACCTTAACCGATTTGGTTTTATACCCTAAAAAACCAATAGCCATTAAGTAAGAATCAGGAGCGATACCTTGCAGAACTACTTTTCCCCTTTCATCTGTAACACCACCATTAACGGATTTATTTGTTGTTGATTTTGTTAGCGCGATACTGGCATAATCTATTGGCTTTTTTGTAGCAGAGTCTAGTACAACAGCTGTAATACGACCTAAAACCTTTGGTTTTTGAGATGCTCCTCCGCCCATCTGAAACTGCGCCTTAGCAGTAGTTAACATTCCTATTCCTACAAGCAAAAGTATAATTCTTTTCATATATTTTCTATTTCTTCAATTAGTCTGCGCAAGGTCGTAATTGTTACACTAAGCCACAATGGACTTTAGATAAAATAGGGTCAAATATCGGTGAAACGGTCCTTTTTATCGGTGTAAAATCCTGGTACGTTATGCTGCTTCAAATGTTGATTGGTATGCTATTTACCATTATCTTTGTACCTCTATTTATAACATGATAAAACTTTTTATTGCGGGCTACCCGCCAGACGTTCAAGATGAGGAATTGATTGAAATGTTCAGCTTTTATGGAATGATGCATAGCATTAACTTAATAGTGGACAAAGTAAGCAACAAGCACAAAGGATTTGGCTTTATTGAAATGCTTGAACAAACAGGTGCAGACCGTGCCATTGCCGCCTTACATGGCACTGTTTTTAAAGGCAGGAAAATTACTGTTAAAATTGCCGATGAAGATAGAGAAAAGAAGCCCAGGGTATTTAGACCAAACCGTTTCGATAATGAAGATAAGGTTAGTCAGCCAAATCAGAAACAAGTTATAAATATAAAACGTCCGCGTAAGCTAATTTCGAGATAAATTAATAGGCAAGTAAGCTTGCTTCAACTCTATCCTTCTTCCGTCCTGGCACCGTATTTCTATAATTATTCGGGCGCTATATACCTATGATTGAAGTATCATTTAGATATACCAATGATGCAGAACCGATAGCCGACGGATACCGAACGGATAACCGACGTACGAAGCCAGGCCGAAGCCAGGTACTACCCAAGCCGAAGCCAGACAATAATCCAAAGCTAAATCTGGCGATGACGATTTAATTATATTTTCATAGTTTCGTCTCAGCTGTTGAAACCCAGCTAATAACCAAATCCAAATCTAGTATGCATTCTGTTATTAAAAATATCATTACCGCAGCCTTCGTTTTGCAATGTGGTATCGCATCAGCGACAGACATTTCAATTAAGATCACGAAGAGATACCTTAATTTTCCGATTTCACAAAAGCAAAACAGGGCCGCTATGCGCCTTGAAGTTGACGGTAAACTTGAGCGGTCTTTTGTAATCAGGTTATCTGCCGATCCTGAGTATTGGACTTTTACAGATGTAAGTGCTTTTAAAGGAAAGACCATAAAGATTAGTTATGATGGCGAGGCAGCAGGATTAAGCAAGATCTATCAAGATGATAAGATTAATGGCCAGGATTCAATCTATAAAGAAAAAAATCGACCCCAATATCACTTTACCACCAAAAGAGGGTGGATTAATGACCCTAACGGGATGATTTTCTATGAAGGTGAATACCACCTTTTTTACCAACACAACCCTTATGAAAGAGAATGGGAAAACATGTCATGGGGCCATGCGGTAAGTAAAGACATGATCCATTGGGAGGAGCTTCCTGTGGCATTGCACCCAGATAAGTTGGGTACAATGTATTCGGGATCTACAGTTATTGATTATCAAAATACTTCTGGCTTTGGCAATGGAAAAACCCCTCCAATGGTTGCCGCTTATACAGTAGATAATCCAGATAAAGAAATTCAATGTATTGCTTATAGTTTAGACAAAGGAAGAACATGGACCAAGTACTCCGGCAATCCTGTTATTGATTCTAAAGCTAAATGGAATAGTAAGGATACCCGTGACCCTCGTGTATTTTGGTATAAACCAGGAAACCATTGGGTGATGGTATTGAACGAAAGGGACGGACATTCTATCTATAATTCCAAAAATTTAAAAGAATGGACTTTTCAAACTCACATTACAGGCTTCTGGGAATGTCCGGATTTATTTGAGTTACCAATTGATGGTGATAAAAACAATACAAAATGGGTAATGTATGGAGCTTCCAACACCTATATGATCGGGTCGTTTGATGGAAAAACCTTTAACCCTGAACATGGGAAATATCAATATACCACCGGTACGATCTATGCCGCGCAAACCTTTACCAATATGCCTGAAAGTGACCCAAGAAGGATTCAAATTGGCTGGGGAAGGGTACAGCAACCTGGCATGCCTTTTAATAACATGATGCTCTTGCCTACAGAGCTAACCTTAAAAACTACCAATGACGGGCCAAGGTTGTTCAGCTCACCAATTAAGGAAACTGAGCAGCTTTTTGAAAAGGTACATGAATGGCCATTATTGACATCTGACGATGCGAATGCTAAACTAAAGGAATTCTACAATTCAGACCGTTTTAGAGTAAAAGCCACAATTAAGTTATCCTATGCAACTAGTGCAGGTTTTAACTTGTTTGCACAGCGTGTACTGGATTACGACATGAGCTTTAATACGATCAATGGCGTACTCTATTCCCCTGAAAAAATAGGCAGTATGGAAATAACAGCCGATATATTTGTTGACAGAACCTCTATTGAAGTTTTTATAGACGGAGGAAAATATTCTTATTCTATGGAACGCAAACCTGATGCATATAATAAAGAAGGTTTACATTTTTGGGGCAACAACATTGAAGTTAAAAACCTGGAGATTTACAATGTTAAATCTATCTGGAAATAACATTTGAAGAAGAATAGTGAATATTGTTAAATAACAATATTCACTATTCTTCCTTTTACAACGATAACTTTTTTAGGTATGCTACCGTCAAGGTATTTTTGAACTTCTTCGCTAGCCAAAACTGTTTCTTCTATTTCTTTCACTTCAAGGGCCAAACTAAGATTTAAGTTTAAACGCGTTTTTCCATTTACTGAAATTGGATAACTGAATTCATCCTCTAACATATATTCAGGCTTAAATTGCGGGTACGTGGCAAAAGATAGACTTCCAGGCTCATTTCCCAAAAGCGCCCATAGCTCTTCGCAAATATGTGGTGCATAGGATGCGAGAACAACCGTAAGATCTTCTAAGATTTGTCTGTTCTTACACTTCAAATCAGTAAGCTCATTTACAGCGATCATAAAGCTGGATACAGAGGTATTGAAGGAAAAACGATCAATATCATCCTGAACTTTTTTAATGATCTTATGCAAGGCCTTTAACTCTGCTTTGGCAGGGATAGAATCCTCTACACTAAACACCCATTGATCATTGTGGAACAAACGCCAAAATTTACGTAAGAATTTAAACACACCTTCAATCCCATTGGTGTTCCAAGGTTTACTTTGCTCTAGTGGACCAAGGAACATTTCGTACATCCTTAAAGTATCTGCTCCGTAATTTTGAATAAGAACATCAGGGTTGACTACATTGAATTTAGACTTTGACATTTTCTCGACCTCAACACCGCAGATATATTTGCCGTTTTCTAAAATGAATTCAGCATCAGCAAATTCAGGTCTGAAAAGTTTGAACTTTTCAATATTCAGTATCTCGTTCTCTACTATGTTTACATCCACATGCAAGGCGGAAGTTTTATAATTCTTCCTTAAACCTTGAGAAACCAAAGTGTTTGTACCTCTACCTGCATCATCAACCACTCGATATACAAAATTACTTCGTCCCTGGATCATCCCCTGATTAATCAATTTCTTAAATGGCTCCTCTTCCTGAACGTAACCAAGATCCTTAAGAAACTTATTCCAGAAACGACTATATAACAAGTGACCAGTTGCATGTTCTGCACCACCAATATAAAGATCTACATCTTTCCAGTAAGCAATAGCTTTTTTGGAAGCAAAATTATTAGTGTTATTTGCATCCATGTAACGGTACCAGTACCAGCTGGATCCTGCCCAACCCGGCATTGTACTTAATTCATATTCATATTGATCTTCATAACTCCAGTCTTCTGCCCTGCCTAATGGAGGCTCACCGGTTTCAGTTGGCAGGTATTTATCAATTTCTGGCAGTATTAAAGGCAACTCCTCCTCTTTGATCAGGTATGGCAACCCATCCTTGAAATAAACAGGAATAGGTTCGCCCCAATAGCGCTGGCGACCGAATATGGCATCGCGCATGCGGTAATTTACTTTTGCTTTACCTACTCCCTTTTCTTCAATCCATAGGTTTAAAGATTGGGTAGCTTCTTTATAGCTTAAGCCATTTATAAAGCCGGAATTGATGTAGGCACCTTCTTTTGTGGAGTCTGCCTGAGTTTGAATGTCCTTTTGACCATCTAAGATCTGTACAATAGGGAGATTGAAATGCGTAGCAAATAACCAATCGCGTTGGTCTCCGCTAGGCACACCCATTACTGCCCCGGTACCGTAACCAGCAAGTACATAATCTGCAATCCAAAGTTGAACGCGTTCACCATTTACAGGATTGATTACATAGCTGCCGGTAAAAGCTCCTGATACAGTTTTGGTATCTGCCATACGATCAAGCTCAGATTTCTTTCTGGTTTGAGCAATGTAATTATTGACTGCCTCTTGCTGTCCGGGAGCTGTTAAAATAGAAACCAACTCATGCTCTGGCGCAAGCACCAAATAAGAGACACCAAATATGGTATCAACACGGGTAGTAAATACTTCTATATATTCTGCAATGTCAGCAGGTGAATTATCTATAGCAAACCTTACGCTCGCACCTACACTCTTGCCAATCCAATTGCGTTGCATTTCTTTGACCGGTTCTGGCCAGTCGACCGAATTTAGACCCTGGAGCAATCGTTCGGCATAAGCGGAGATACGCATGCTCCATTGCATCATTTTCTTTTGCTCAACGGGATAACCGCCACGTTCAGAATAACCATCTTTAACCTCATCATTGGCAAGAACAGTACCCAATGCGGCACACCAGTTAACTGTACTTTCCCTTAAATAAGTTAAACGATATTTTAATAGCTCCACCTGTTTTTCTTCACTAGACATGGTTGCCCAATCGCTTGGCAAAAAGGAGTTGGCATCTTCATCACAAACCGCCTTTACATCGGCACTGCCAGAAGCATTAAATTTTTCAATAAGTGTGGTAATGTCTTCCGCACGATCAGTTTCCAGGTTGTACCAGGAATTGAACAATTGCATAAAAATCCATTGGGTCCATTTATAGTATTCAGGATCGCTGGTGCGGACCTCTTTACTCCAATCAAATGAGAAACCGATCTGATCCAGTTGTGTGCGGTAAGTATTGATATTGGTCTGGGTAGTTATAGCCGGATGCTGACCAGTTTGAATGGCATATTGCTCTGCGGGCAAGCCAAATGAATCGTAGCCCATTGGATGAAGCACATTGAATCCTTTTAGTCTCTTATAACGTGCAAATATGTCTGATGCAATATAACCAAGAGGATGACCAACATGTAATCCTGCCCCTGAAGGGTAAGGAAACATATCCAGTACGTAATATTTAGGTTTTGAATTGTCTGTATCTGCTTTGAAAGTTTGATTTTGAGCCCAGTGTTTTTGCCACTTTTGCTCTATTTCTTTAAACTGGTAATCCATTACTAATGTCTTGATTAACGCTGCCTAAGCGTGGTGCATTTTTGTGTGAGAGGCAAAAATAAGGAAATATGTCTGTTTTGGAAAGGATTAGTAAAATAGAGCGCCCGGGCTAGCAATCGTCTATCAAAGATTATATTTTATATCGCAATTTTTGCAAGATTAAAAACTCCGCCTTTTAACAGGCTTAGGCATTAAAGCCTTGATATATGTTAAATTTTAAGCGTTAAATAATGTTAAAAAGTGAAAACACCAAAGATATAAAAAGGATATAATTTACTTTAGTTGCTTATATTTTTTATTTTCGCAAATAAAAACTACTAATACATGGAAGAATTTGAAGTGAGTGATGCTTCTAAGAAGACAAAGACCATTTATATTTCTACAATATTTAGTATTGCCTTAGTCTTGCTTATGCTGGGAATGCTTGGGTTGATATTGGTGCATGCTAAAAACCTTTCTAACTACGTAAAAGAGAACATTGTTCTGAACATCATAGTTGATGAGGGTGCAAAAGACGCAGAAATTCTTCAATTCCAAAAAGAACTGAATGCAAATCCCGCCATAAAAAATACCCAATATGTTAACAAGGACATGGCAGCCAGAAATTTGACCAATGACCTTGGCGAAGATTTCGTGAACTTTTTAGGATATAACCCCTTGCTTTCAACTGTTGACGTTTATTTGAAAGCCGATTTTGCAAATGCCAAAGGAATAGAAGCACTTAAAACCAGCATTGCTAAAAATCCCGTAGTTAAGGAAGTGATATATCAAAGTTCATTAATTGATATGGTGAACAACAACATCAATACCATAGGACTGATCATCCTTGGATTTGCTGCTATATTGCTAATCATATCTGTTGCTCTAATTAACAATACCATTAGACTTGCTATTTATTCTCAGCGTTTCCTAATAAAAAGCATGCAACTAGTTGGCGCAACTAAAAATTTTATCCGTAAGCCATTTATTCTACTTGCGGCATTACATGGCTTAATTGCTGCATTTATTGCAATCTTAATACTACTTGGTTTACTTTATTACGCACAGCGCGAAATACCAGAAATTATAATATTAAGAAATTACACAGAATTTGGAATTGTACTTCTTGGTTTGGTAGGTGTGGGCATCTTTATTACCGCAATTAGCACTTCCTTTGCAGTTGGCAGGTATTTACGTTTAAAAATTTACGACCTTTATAGATAATGATAGAAAAAAAAGCATCCCCTGCAACGCAGGAGAACAAATCAGAATTGGTTTTTAACAAGAAGAACTATCAACTGTTGCTGATCAGCATTGCAATTGTGGTAGTTGGCTTTATTTTAATGATGGGTACAACAGATATTTATGACTTTAGAAAAACTTTACTTGCCCCTTTGGTGGTATTGTTTGGATTTGGTTTTGGAGTATATGCCATATTAAAGAAATAGATTTATGAATTATTTTCAAGCTATCATCCTTGCTGTAATAGAAGGACTAACGGAGTTTTTGCCTGTTTCTTCTACCGGCCATATGATCATTGCTTCTTCTTTTATGGGTATTGCTACTGATCCCTTTGTTAAATTATTTACCATCGCAATCCAGCTAGGTGCTATTCTTTCTGTTGTCATATTATATTTTAAGCGTTTCTTTCAAAGCATTAATTTTTATCTAAAACTACTGGTTGCTTTTATACCCGCAGCAATTTTTGGATTTTTATTGAGTGATAGGATTGATAAGTTGCTTGAAAGTCCACTTACTGTAGCAATCTCACTTGTTATAGGCGGTGTTATTCTCCTATTTGTAGACAAATGGTTTAATAATCCGACCATCCTTGAAGAAAAAGAAATTAATTACATCACGGCTTTAAAAATAGGATTTTTTCAATGTTTGGCGATGATACCTGGCACATCTAGATCTGGGGCGACAATTGTTGGTGGCATGTATTTAAAAGCAAGCAGAAAAGTAGCGGCAGAATTCTCCTTCTTTTTAGCTGTTCCAACCATGTTTGCAGCAACAGCTAAGAAACTACTGGACTTTTATAAAGAAGGCCATACCATTTCATTTGAGCAGGTTCAACTACTGGCAATTGGTAATATCATTGCATTTATTGTAGCATTGCTGGCTATTAAAAGTTTTATTGGCTACCTAAATAAAAATGGTTTTAAGATGTTCGGATGGTACAGAATCATTGCGGGAATCATCATTATTATCTTGTTACAAAGCGGTCATAACCTGCAAATAATATAGTATTAATTTCCATTTACTACGTCACTTTGAGTATAGAAAAAATACAGGAAAGGATTTTTAGTTTTGCGGACGGTGAGTTATTACTCATCAACAAACCTTACAATTGGACAAGTTTTGACGTTGTAGGAAAGATTCGAAATTCTTTAAAACCTTTAAAATTAAAAGTAGGTCACGCGGGCACTTTAGACCCATTGGCTACAGGATTGCTGATTCTATGTACAGGCAAACTGACAAAACAAATTGATACTTTCCAGGCAGAAGAAAAAGAATATACCGGAACTATGATTTTGGGTGCTACTACCCCATCTTTTGATCTGGAAACTGTGGTTGACCAAGAATTTTCTTTAGATGGGATTACGGAGGAGGCTGTATATGCCGCTACTGCTCCATTTATTGGTGACATACAACAATATCCGCCTGCACATTCTGCCGTTAAGGTAAATGGGGAACGCTTGTACGTAAAAGCAAGAAGAGGAGAAGAAACAGAGCTTAGGTTAAGGTTTGTAACCGTATCTGAATTTGAAATTACCAGAATTGATTTACCTGAAGTAGATTTTAAAATTGTTTGCACTAAAGGAACCTATATTCGATCGCTGGTATCAGATTTTGGAAAGCAACTCAACAATGGAGCTCATCTCTCGAAGCTTACCCGTACCCGTAGTGGTAAATTTTTGTTAGCGGATGCCTACGAGGTAGCCGATCTGGTTACTTATCTTCGCAGTAAATAAAAACCTCATGTCAGCTCAAGCTAAAAAAAACATTAGATACTTTAAAGAACTCATCTTAGTTTGCCTAGGAATTGTATGCGCCTGCTTTGGTTTAAAAAGCTTTTTAATGCCCAATAATTTTGTGGATGGGGGCGTAACCGGGATTTCTTTGTTAATAAGCAGGCTAACAGGACTGGAACTTTCCTACCTAATTCTCGCAATAAACATCCCTTTTATTATACTGGGATTTAAGCAAATAGGAAAAGGTTTTGCATTTAAAACCGCTATCGCCATCTCAGTTCTGGCAATTTCACTACACCTTCTCCCATTTGAACCTGTAACCAGCGACAAATTGTTAATTGCCGTTTTTGGTGGTTTATTTTTAGGAGCCGGAATAGGTTTGGCTATGCGGGGTGGATGCGTTATAGACGGAACAGAGGTTTTGGCATTGTATATTAGTCGCAATAGTATTCTTACGGTAGGCAATATAATTTTGGCCTTAAACATTTTAATATTTGGCTTTGTTGCCTATTTTTTGAATCTGGTAACCGCAATGTATTCCATCTTAACCTATTTATCTGCCTCCAAAATGGTAGATTTTGTAGTGAATGGGCTTGAACAATATACCGGAGTAACCATTATTTCAGATAAAAATGACGACATAAAAAAGATCATCACAGATCAAATGAAACGCGGTGTTACCATTTATAAAGGTGAAGGCGGCTATGGGATCAAAAAAGATATTGATATTTTATATACAGTAGTGACTAAGCTGGAGATGAGTAAATTACAAAGCGAAATTAGACAGATTGACCCTGATGCTTTTGTGGTGCAACAGCAAATTGCCGACATAAAAGGAGGCGTAGTAAAGCGCCAACCTTTACATTAAATGGAATTCACTTGAAAATATATAATCATTTTTCTGAATTTAAAAAGCTAGATAATGCGGTTGTAACCATAGGTACATTTGATGGTGTGCATTATGGACATCAGAAAATTATTAAAAGACTTTGTGAACTCGCAAAGGCTACCGCAGGCGAATCAGTAATACTTACTTTCTTTCCTCATCCAAGGCTAATTATTGATCCAGAAAATCAAAACCTTAAGATGATCAATACCATTGATGAAAAGGCAAAAATACTGGAAAGTTTAGGCGTAGATCATTTAATTATAACGCCATTTACCCGCGATTTCTCGAACATGAGCCCCGCAGAATACATTAAAAATATCTTAGTTGATACGATAGGCATTAAAAACATTATTGTGGGTTACGACCATCGTTTTGGAAAGGACAGGTGCGGGGGAATGAACGATTTACAGGAATTTGCAGACTTATACGACTTTAAGATTGAGGAAATAGCAGAGCAGGATATCAATGATGTTTCTGTGAGCTCTACAAAAATCAGAAATGCCCTGCTGAATGGAGAGGTAGCTTTAGGTGCAGAATTTCTTGGATACAATTTTTCAATATCCGGACGGGTAATTAAAGGAGATAAAATTGGAAGGACAATTGGTTTCCCAACTGCAAATATATTTGTAGAAGAAACTTATAAATTGATCCCTTCTGATGGCATCTATGCCGTTACAGTAGCACTAAATAATGACGTTTTTAAGGGGATGGCCTACATTGGTCAACGCCCAACGATTAACGGAATGACCAGGAACATAGAGGTTAATATCTTCGACTTTAACCAGGAAATTTACGGGCAGTCTATTACCATGAATTTCCTGAAATTCTTAAGGCATGATGTTAAATTCACAGGATTGGAGGCACTAAAAGAACAACTTCAAAAAGACAAAGAAACAACATTAGATTTTCTCAAAAACAAGTAATATTATAGAAATGGCAAGCCTCTTATACGGCGATAGTAATAGTTAGCTTTCTAATAAGCTTCAATTGCGGGAATGGAAAGTTAAGGGGCTTGTTGTACTTGGATAGATTTTTCTTGGGCGGCAAGTCCATCTCTTAATCAAAATCTAAAATCCGTTTTCAAATCTTATATTTGAAGATGGCGACGTAATATTGATCGTTGGTAATAACAAAAAGATTCCACAATTGTTAAAATAGCTGACCGTATAGCACGAATGAAAATAGATCAGGAAAAGAGCGAATTCTTGGATGAAATGCTAAACCATTGGCAGGAAGAGCAACTCCTATCTAAAGATGATGTAATACGGCTTAAAGGCAGCTATGAGATAAAAACATTTGACTGGCGGCGACTTGCACAATACTCGTTTTGGATTGCAATGGCTTGTGGTGTAATATCATTAGGTGCCCTTCTGGTTGACGACAAGATCTTGAATTATCTCCTGTTTCTCTTCGATGCCTCTAACATGATGATCAGTATACTTTCTGCTATAGCAGCTTTTTTTACTTATTATTTCGCTTTTAAAAGAAAAAAAACAAAAGCTCATCAGGTATTTAGTAACGAAGCGCTAGTATTTAGCGGAGTGATGCTTACTGCGAATGCAATTGCGTATCTGGGAAAAGCAATAGACGATGGTAGCTCACATTTCTCCCTACTTATACTTTTATCTGTATTTATATACGGATTACTAGCATATATTTTTCAATCAAGGTTAATATGGGTATTCGCGTTAATATCACTTGGTGCCTGGTTTGGGACAGAAACCGGATATATATCTAGATGGAACTGGTATTTTATTGGAATGAACTATCCTTTGAGGTTCGTGTTTTTTGGCCTGATTATAACTGCTGCTTCATTCCTTATCAGCAAAAGCCAAAAGCTCAGGATATTTTTTCAGGTCAATTATATCGCTGGTATGGTATATTTTTTCTGCTCGCTCTGGCTACTATCTGTATTTGGAAATTTTGGAACTTTGGAAGAGTGGTATAGCGTAAAACAGCTGAGTTTATTTTATTGGGGAATTATTTCGGCTGCTGCATCATTAATCAGCATTTTTATCGGATTGAAGTACAGGGATGACATTGCTCGTGAATTCGGCATTACCTTCTTGTTCCTAAATCTTTACACCAGGTATTTCGAATATTTTTGGGATAGCTGGAATAAGGCATTATTTTTTAGTGTGCTGGCTATTTCTTTTTGGTTTATTGGGCGAAGGGCAGAAAAAATTTGGACCGTGGGGTTCCTTAAAAAATAGCTATTTGAGAAAGTGTATATACACAATTTTACAAATGTGATATGCTGATAAGGCAAAGAATAGTATAGCAATCCCTTTATTCACTTTATAACTGGTTAAAGTGAATTTTTCCTGTACATACTGAGCAAACCTGGCAAAACCATACAATGCTAAAGCAGCACCAATACCAGACCCAATACTAAAAATTGACAATGACAGGTAACCAATATTTATCCACTCATGAGATATTAGGTAGGTACCAACAAATAGCCAGAAAGGAATTTGCATTGGATTGACGACCCCAAGTAGTAAGCCATATCTGATACTGTCTTTTTTCGAATAATCAGTCTTTGGCATTTCCTTCCTGGAACGCCAGGTAATAACTCCAAGTACCCCAAACAGGAGGATCATAATGACATCAATAATATCTCCCAGTTTGATCTCGCTAGATAGCCATTGAACGAATCGCATTACCCCGAAAGTGAATAAAACCTCAACAGAAGCAAATGCTGCAATAAAATACAACGCTTGTCTAATACCACGCGTAATCGTGATCTGAACAACAGTAAGATTTACATTACCTGGCGGTATGTACCCCACCAAGTTTAAGACAATGCCCAGAAAGAGTGTTAAAAACAGCATTTGCGAAGATACGATTATTTCAAATGTGCCTTTAAAAACTTAGCCGTATAAGATTCTTTAATCTTCACCAAATCTTCTGGAGTACCTTCGAAAACTATACTACCTCCTTTGTCGCCACCTTCAGGACCAATATCTATTACCCAATCTGCAGATTTAATCATATCCATATTATGTTCAATCACCAAAATAGTATTGCCTTGTTCTATTAAAGTATTAAGTGCAATTAACAATTTCTTGATGTCGTGAAAATGAAGACCAGTAGTAGGCTCATCAAAAATAAATAGGGTTTTATTAGCGTTATTCCCTTTAATTAAGAAGGAGGCCAATTTTATTCTCTGTGCTTCTCCTCCTGACAATGTATTTGAAGATTGCCCCAAATGAACATATCCCAAACCTACATCAACCAATGGTTGCAACTTGTTTAATATCTTAGTTTCCTTGCTGAAGAAAGAAACAGCCTCATCGATAGTCATGTCAAGAATATCAGCCACGTTTCTATCCTGGTAAGTGATGTCAAGTACCTGCTGTTTAAATCTTCGTCCCCCACAGGTTTCACAGGGCAGATAAATATCAGCCATGAACTGCATTTCTATTTTAACCTCACCTTCTCCCTGACATACATCACAGCGACCACCTTCTACATTAAATGAAAAAGCTGCGGGCTTTAGCCCTGCTGCTTTAGAAGCCGGCAAGGCAGAAAACAATGCCCTAACATCATCCCAAGCTTTAACATAAGTCACAGGATTAGATCTGGACGAACGGCCAATTGGGTTTTGATCTACCATTTCAACCTCGCTAACTAGTTCATAATTACCGAAAATACCATCGTAGGCACCGGTTTGTTCTCCTGAATACTTACCTATAGCTTTTTGGAGTGCTGGGTAAAGAATCTTTTTTATTAAACTGGTTTTACCTGATCCGGAAACGCCGCTGACTACAGTGAAAACGCCGATAGGAAATTTAACATCTATATTTTTTAAGTTGTTTTCCCTGGCACCTTTGATCATAACATGATCTTTCCAACTACGTCTTTTACCCGGAATAGCAATCTGTTCTTTACCTGAAAGATATTGGCCGGTAAGGCTTTTTTCATCTTTAAGAATCTGATCATAAGTTCCGCTAAAAACCAGGTTACCACCATGCGTTCCTGCCATGGGACCAATATCAATAATATGATCTGCAGCCCTCATCATCTCCTCTTCATGCTCCACCACTAAAACGGTATTACCAACATTCCGAAGCGAGACCAGCACTTCGATCAGCTTATTTGTATCTCTTGGATGTAGGCCAATACTAGGTTCATCTAAAACATAAATTGACCCTACAAGACTACTCCCAAGCGAAGTTGCGAGATTAATGCGTTGTGATTCTCCTCCGGAAAGCGTATTTGATAGCCTATTAAGGGTAAGATACCCTAAACCTACGTTGTTAAGATAAAGGATGCGGTTACCAATTTCGGCCAAAAGTCTTTTGGCAATCATTGCTTCGGTAGTGGAAAGTTCCAGGCTATCGAAAAAACTAAAAATGGTTTCCAAAGGCATCAAAACCATATCAATGATAGACTTGCCATTGATCTTTACATAAGAAGCATCCTTGCGAAGCCTGGAACCCTTGCAATCCGGACAGACGGTTTTTCCTCTATATCGGGAAAGCATTACCCGGTATTGAATTTTATAAGTTTGCTCCTCAAGTTCTTTGAAAAAAGCATCCAATCCCTGAAAATAACTATTACCAGTCCATAACAGTTTTTGCTGTGCTTCGTTTAACTCACTAAAAGGCCTGTGAATTGGAAAGTCAAATTTTGATGCTGTTTTTATAAGCTTATTTAGCCATTCACGCATTTTCTCACCACGCCATGGAGCAATGGCATTATCGAACACGCTTTTACTTTTATCAGGCACTACGAGGTCTTCGTCAATACCAATAACGTTTCCATATCCTTCACATCTTTTACAAGCTCCGTAAGGATTATTGAAGCTGAAAAAATTAGGAGTGGGTTCTTCAAACCTCATTTCATCCAGCTCAAAACGATCACAAAAGTGCTTAAGCTCTGATTCGTACGAAACATAGCAATCACCTTTACCCTCAAAAAAGGCAGTTTGTACGGAATCAGCCATTCGGCTGAGCGTTTCCTCTTCCTCACTGACCACAATACGATCAATCAATATTTTAACCGTATGCTCATCTTTCAGTTCAAAATCGACAAATGATTCATCTTCCAGTATGGTTTCAATTTTTTGAATTTCATCCTGATAAGAAACCCTTAAAAATCCCTTTTGCAGCAAAACTGCAAGTTCCTCCTTTATTGAGCGGTTGTTATGAGGAAACAAAGGACAGAAAATAGTTATAGTAGTACCATTACCTAAACCGATTACAAAATCAACCATGGTAGTAACCGTATCTTTTTTTACAACACTGCCCGATATTGGAGAATAGGTTTTACCTATTCTTGAAAAAAGAAGTTTCAAGTAATCGTAAACTTCAGTTGAAGTACCGACTGTGGATCTTGGATTAGATGTGATTACTTTTTGTTCAATAGCAATAGCAGGAGCAATGCCTTTAATGTAATCAACGTCAGGCTTATTCATTCTCCCCATAAACTGCCTGGCATAAGAAGAGAGACTTTCTACGTATCTACGCTGACCTTCGGCATAAAGTGTATCAAATGCGAGTGAGGACTTTCCAGAGCCAGACATCCCTGTAACAACAACAAGTTTATTTTTTGGAATGGCCACATCTATATTCTTGAGGTTATGTACCCTTGCACCCTTTATGATAATATGTTTATGCGGATCTTTGTCTATTTCTTTGCTCATTGGTTTTTAGATAGAAGCTGCAAATATACCTGAAATAATGAATATGCAGATTTGAACCAGCGGGCTAAATTGATACCAATTGGAGAGAAATAATATTTTTTAACATTTTTTATACTGGAATATGATAAAAATTTACTTCTTTTGAATTTATAACTGTTTAGTCAACTCACACATCTAACATCAATAGGAGAATCGATATCGAATCAAACATCTACTAAGTATTTTTTAGCCAACAGCAAGGGAAATTAGTAAGGGAACTCCTATGAAACTACAGCATTACAACGATCAAGATCTGGTAAAATTATATCTAAATGGAGAAGAATCCGTTTTAGAGGAACTTTTAAGGAGGCATAAATCGAAAATTTACACCTCAATATATCTTTTGGTTAAGGATCAATATCTTGCGGAAGACATTTTTCAGGATGCCTTCATTAAAGTAATCAATACGTTAAGATCCGGTAAGTATAACGAAGAAGGTAAGTTTTTGCCTTGGGTTATGAGAATTGCACACAACTTGGTAATAGATTATTTTAGACGTGAAAAAAGGGCGCCTGTTATTACAAGCGCCGATGGTACAGATATTTTTAACCTACTTCAATTCCATGAAGAAAACGCAGAAGACAGAATCCTGCGCGAACAGACACATCTTGAACTAAGAACGATGATCCGGCTATTACCGGATGACCAGAAAGAAGTTTTGATTATGCGACATTATGCAGACCTTAGCTTTAAGGAGATAGCTGAACTGACAGGAGTTAGCATTAATACAGCACTTGGACGAATGAGATATGCACTTAGCAATCTACGAAAGATGATGAAGGTGAAAGAGATATCTTAACGGTGAGCGTTTACGCGCAGAAATTATTTCTTAAGTAAAATAAATTATAATTGATTACGTTCTAATAGCAACTTATAACTATTAATCGCGTATGATGGAAACCTCTACTTCAATTAATCAACTAAATTACGAAAAAACAATCATGGAATCTACTATTGAAAATATAGATTCTGTTGATTTGAGATTTTACCAAAATCTTAAACCCGAGCTTGATGCTTTGGCCAGGAATCCTTTAGATGAAACAATCAATAAGATTCTTGCCTATTCCATGAAAAAGTAATTAAAAACAAAAATTAAGACGCTAAAAAAGGTTGGTGAGATATAGCTTGTGACTAACCTTTTGAATTTCCTTCAATCGGATTCGTACAATTTATATAAGTTTGTCTATGCTCAAGAAAGAACGTTATAAACTTTTTGTGTCCCATTTTTCTGTTAAACAGCCTAATGCTGAAACAGAACTAAATTACAATAGTCCATTCCAGCTCTTAGTAGCCGTGATTTTATCTGCGCAATGCACCGATAAAAGAATTAATTTAGTTACCCCTCCATTATTTGGTCGTTTTCCCAACCCAGAATTAATGGCAGGGGTTACTTCAGATTTAGTATTTGATTATATCAAGAGTGTAAGTTACCCCAATAACAAAGCCAAACACCTTGTAGGAATGGCTAAGATGCTGGTAGAAGATTTTAACAGTGAGGTTCCTTCAGACATAGATGATCTTCAAAAGCTACCAGGAGTAGGAAGAAAAACCGCAAATGTTATCGCCTCAGTAATATTTAATGCGCCTGCCATGGCCGTTGATACACATGTTTTTAGAGTGGCAAACAGAATTGGACTTTCCACAGGAAAAACACCACTTGCAGTTGAAAAAGAATTAGTTAAATATTTACCGCAGGAAACGATTAATATTGCACATCATTGGCTGATTTTGCATGGAAGATATGTTTGCGTAGCAAGATCACCAAAATGCAGTATTTGTGAAATCACAAGCTTTTGCAAATTCTTTCAACGAGCTAATTAAATAACTAATTTTTTTAGTGAAATAATTTAATAAAAAAAATAAAGAGAAATAAAGTTGTACGTTTATTTAAATTATACATATATTTGCTAATATAATTAGTATATCAAAGTCTCAAATAAACTTTTTTGAATAAAATATTATGAACACTAGCGCAGATAAATTAAAAGCATTACAACTCACTCTAGATAAACTAGAAAAATCTTACGGTAAAGGTACTGTTATGAAATTAGGTGATAGTGCTGTAGAAGCAATTGAATCGATTTCCACAGGCTCAATTAGCCTGGATATAGCATTAGGAATTGGTGGAGTACCAAAAGGAAGAGTAATTGAGATTTACGGCCCTGAATCTTCTGGTAAAACAACACTTGCAACACACATAATAGCAGAAGCTCAGAAAAAAGGAGGCATTGCTGCATTTATTGATGCGGAGCATGCATTTGACAAGGGCTACGCTAAAAAACTTGGAGTAGATGTAGACAATCTATTAATATCTCAGCCTGACAATGGTGAGCAGGCTTTAGAGATTGCAGACAACCTAATTAGATCTGGAGCAATTGATGTGATTGTAATTGACTCAGTTGCAGCATTGGTTCCAAAAGCGGAGATAGAAGGTGAAATGGGCGACTCAAAGATGGGCCTTCAAGCTAGACTCATGTCACAAGCTCTTAGAAAGCTTACTGGCACTATAGCAAAAACAGGGTGCTGCTGCATATTTATTAACCAATTACGAGAGAAAATTGGTGTAATGTTTGGCAACCCAGAAACTACAACAGGTGGTAATGCATTGAAGTTCTATGCTTCAGTTCGCCTTGATATCAGAAGGACTTCTCAAATCAAAGACTCGGACGAAGTTTCAGGAAACCGGGTAAAGGTTAAGATTGTTAAAAATAAGGTTGCCCCACCTTTTCGTATTGCAGAATTTGATATTATGTTTGGTGAAGGCATTTCCAAAACAGGTGAGATCATTGACCTTGGAGTAGACTTTAATATCATCAAAAAAGCTGGATCATGGTTCTCTTATGGAGAAACTAAACTTGGACAAGGAAGAGATGCAGTTAAACAATTACTAATGGACAATCCAGAGCTATCTGAAGAAATAGAAAGAAAAATCAGAGCTGAAGTCAGCGGCGAAAAACTAGAAGAAAAAGTTTAATTAAATTAATAAAAAAAGGGTCTATTTTAAAGACTCTTTTTTTATTTCTTACCTGTAACTGGGGGATTGTGACTTGCCATTTACAGCAGGATTGCTTTCCATAAAATTGCTATCAAATTTCACAATCGCATATATTGCCACAATTGCCATAGCAACTAGTACAAGCAGCCCCAAATAGTCCCTTTTTTTATCTTTTTTTATCAACCATATTAGAAATAAAACTAGCGGAAAAAGCATCAAACCGAAAAAAACAAAACTCATTATACTCATAACAATCAATTAGATTAAAATTCCATTCTGGATAAAGGAGCAACATCCTGGCCAACAAAATCTTTATTAAGATATTTATAATGTCCTGCAATAGCAATCATAGCAGCATTATCCGTACAATATTCAAATGCTGGTACGAATATGTTCCAATTTTGCTCATCTGCTAAATTTTTTAATCCAGATCTCAATCCCGAGTTGGCAGAAACACCTCCTGCAATAGCAATTTGATCAATATTATATTCCTTTGCTGCCTTTTTGACTTTATCTAGCAAAATATTCACAATACTAAATTGTACTGATGCGCAAATATCACTTAAATTCTCGACTATAAAATTCTCGTTCTGCCTTTCCTGGTCTCTTAAGAAATATAGGATTGAAGTCTTGAATCCACTAAAACTATAATCAAGCCCCTTTATTTGTGGTACTGCAAATTTAAAAGCAATGGGATTACCTGTCTGAGCATGCTTATCTATAAGTGGCCCGCCAGGATAAGGTAAGTTCAATATTTTAGCGGTCTTATCAAAAGCCTCGCCAGCTGCATCATCTAAAGTTTCCCCAACAATTTTCATATCAGAGTAACTTTTTACCAAAACTATTTGTGTATGACCACCAGAAACTGTTAGACATATAAATGGAAACGTAGGTTTAGGATCGTCGATAAAATGAGCTAAAATGTGGGCGTGCATATGATTAACAGCTATCAAAGGTAACTTCATCCCCATCCCAAACGATTTTGCAAAAGAAACCCCAACCAAAAGAGAACCTAATAAGCCTGGACCCTGAGTAAATGCAACAGCATTCACATCATTTTTGTTAACTTTAGCATCGATTAGAGCTTGCTGAATTACGGGAACTATGTTTTGCTGATGGACCCGCGAGGCGAGCTCAGGAATGACACCCCCATAATTTTGATGAATAGTTTGGTTTGCAATAACATTGGCAGTAATTTTGCCGTTATTACAAATAGCAACCGAAGTTTCATCACAAGAAGATTCTATAGCAAGTATTATCGACACGTTTTATTTTATTAAGCTACAAAACTATTAAAAAACTATTAAAAATACTTCTTTGGTTAGTTGCATCAGTTATATTATTGATAGCGATTATTATTTTTTCAATTCAATTTAAGCCCGTTCAAACTTACGTAGCAAAAAAAGCTGCGTCTTATCTTTCAAAAGAATTAAATACAACCGTATCATTAACTGGTATTTATATTAAACCATTTAAATCTGTTGTACTTGAAAACCTTGTTTTACTCGATTTACAAAAGGATACCATTTTAAATACACCTGAATTTTTAATAGATATCACTGAGTTTTCGCTCAAAAAAAGGGTCATTAAAGTAAATACCGTTCAAATCAATAATGGTCACTTTTTCTTAAAATCTTACAAAGATAGGTCTACAAACCTGGATTTTATAATTAACTATTTCAGCTCAGGATCACCAAAAATAAAGTCTAAGAAACAACCATACAAGGTATCATTTAATAGAATTATCCTTAACAATATCTCATTCAAGTATAAAAATTTACGGATTGACACCCTAATAAAAGGCGTTAATTTTGATGACATAGAACTTAATGCGCTAAACGGCATATTCGAACAGCTAAATACCTCTGATCATATTTTACAAGCAAATATTAAAAATCTGAATTTTAAGGAAAAAAGCGGGTTTTATTTAAAGAACTTAACATCATTTGTCACAATCGATACAAACCAGATAGAGTTAAAAAATTTAATGCTCGTGACGAATAAAAGCAGATTGGCAGATTATTTCAGAATGAGCTTTTCTAAATATAGTGATTTTAGGGATTATATAAATAAGGTTAGAATGAAAGCCAATTTCAAAAATAGCTTCCTTTCATCAAATGATGTGAGTTATTTCACCTCGCAATTAAACAATATTATTCTAAATCTTGAATTAGATGGGCAGGTTTCTGGATTGGTCAATAATTTAAAAGCAAAAAAACTTTCTGTTAAGGCAGGTAAAGCGACCTATATCAAAGGAGATTTTATCGTAAAAGGGTTGCCAAATATTAAGGATACTTTTATGGATTTGAAGATTGAGATGGCCGGAACAAATAAGAGCGATCTTGACGAAATACTTACAGGCATAACAAGAAAGAAATCAAATCTAGTCCCTTCAATTGTCAAAAAATTTGGTAATATAAATTTTAACGGGTCCTTTACGGGGTTTCAGAATGACTTTATTTCCTATGGTGAATTTAAGACAAAACTTGGCCGTATAGTTTCAGATGTTAATATGAAGATTGATAAACAGGGAATCCCCTCCTATCTTGGTAATGTCAAAACTTATGACTTCAATCTTGGAAACCTGATAGATGAGAAAATGCTTGGCAGAATTTCTGCTAAATTGTATGTCGAAGGCCGTGGTACCGAAATTAAAAGTCTTTCAGAGAAACTTAACGGCGATATTTCTTATGTTGACTTCAAAAACTACCGCTATCGAAACGTTAAAATAGACGGCACTTTTATTAAAAAATATTTTAATGGCTCAGTTAAAATAAATGATAAAAATATCCAACTGGCTTTTGATGGTGGTGTTAATCTAAATCCGAAATTGCCTGTTTTTAACTTCAATGCAACCATTAAAAATGCAAAGCTTAAAGCCCTTAAACTCTACAAAGACTCCCTAAAAATAGATGCTAAGTTCAAAACAAATTTTTCTGGAACCAACCTCAATAATATACAAGGTAAATTAATGATTCAGGAAATTAGACTTGACAATGTAAAGGGAATATACAATATCGACTCAGTAGGACTACAGGCTAGCGGAATAGGTCGTGAAAGAAGTTTGACGATAAACTCTGATATATTGGATGCAAGTCTAAAAGGTCAATACGACCTAAACACAATAGCAACTTATTATACTGCTCTGGCAAAAAGATATATACCGTCGTTAAAAACTAAAGGTTTAAAGTATGGCGATCAGATTTTCGATCTTAATTTAAAGATTAAGAAATTTGAACCCATAGCAGAACTTGTTGCCCCAGGACTGGAAATCGAGGATGAGGCAATTCTAATAGGAAAATTTGACTCCCCAAAAAACATAGCAACGCTTAATGGATTTGTTAAAAAACTAAAATACAAGGGCATAATAATTAACAACATCATATTAGATGAGAACACTTCAGCCGATCAATTACAAGCAACTATGACGTCAGATCGAGTGGACTTAAATGATAGCTTGTACATCAAAAACGTCAATATATCAAATATATTGAGGAATGACAGCCTTGCTCTTAATATTAAACTATCAAACTCTGATGATATTAATCAATTAGATTTAAACGGCCTAGTAGAATTTGCAAGTGATACCACTGCCAAAATTAGTGTGCTACCATCAATTCTTAAAATCAACAATGAGGATTGGAAAATTCAACAAAAAGTACGAATCAGCTTTCAAAATGGTAAAACAGAAATTACTAATTTCGATCTCAGTAATGGCACACAACTTTTAACAGTTGATGGTATACTTTCCGAATCACCTGAAGATCTCTTATTAGTAGGATTTAAAAATTTTGATTTAAAAACTGTCAATCCCTTTGTAAAAACCCTAGGTGTTAAGTTATCTGGCAAGGCCAATGGTGAAACTAAACTATATAATATTTTAAAATTCCCGCGCCTTTCCGATAACTTGAAAATTGATTCGTTAAGATTTAACGATACTTACATTGGGACACTCACAGACACTTCTTCCTACGACAGAACAAAGAATGCAATTAATATATTTACAAATATTATTGCAGAAAGTAAGGAAACTCTAAAGGCTAGGGGAACTCTTAACATGGAAAAAAAGGATATTGATATGAGTATCAAACTTAATCAAAGCGAACTTGCCGTGTTAGGACCTTTTGTTAAAAATCTCGTATCAGATTTAAAAGGCCATATATCAGCCGATCTTAAAGTAAAAGGTTCATTTAGCGCACCTGCTATTAATGGAGAAATTTCTTTTGACAAGGGAGCAATGACCATTAATTACTTAAAAACTGCATACAGCATCACAAACAGTGTGACTGTAGACAACAGCGTAATAAAAATAAATGACCTTAAATTGATCGATGTTGAGAATAATCAAGCCGTTGCAAATGGTTCAGTTGATTTAAATGACATTAACAACCCAACAATTGATGTAGTTGTGAATGCCAAAAATTTTATGGCGCTCAATACCACATCAAAAGACAACCCACTTTACTTTGGTCGTGCATATGGTACCGGCATCTTCAAATTTAAAGGACCAACAAACAAAATATTTATTGACATTGATGCCAAAACAGAGCGTGGAACAGTATTTAATTTACCCCTTAATAGCTCAGAAACTGTATCGAACAAAGATTTTATAACATTCATTAGCAAAGACACTACAAAAGTCATTAAAAAAGACACAAATTTTGATGGTCTAACCATGAGTTTAAAATTAGATGTGGATGCGAACACCACTGCAAATATTTTTACAAGTCTGGGTAATCTTTCAGGCCGTGGCTATTCAAAAAACCTAGACCTGAACATCAATAGTTTAGGCGATTTTGAAATGTCGGGCGACTATATTATTGAAAGTGGGAGTTTCGATTTCACTGCCCAAGAAATCATTAATAAAAAATTTCAAATCAGGCAAGGTGGAACTATCAGATGGACGGGAAATCCAACTACTGCACAGATTAATTTAAAGGCTATTTACTCGCTCAGAGCAAGCCTTAGTGACCTCTATACTGCCGCTAATCGCGAAGGTAGAAATTCAAGTGAGCGAGTCCTTACCGAAGTAGAAATGGGCTTAACAGAACTTTTATTAAAACCTAAGATTACATTGGATATATTTTTCCCTTCAAATCCTTCAATTAAAGAAGAACTTCAATCCTACTTTAATGATGAAAACAACCGGAATTTGCAGGCATTGAGTTTAATTCTTAGAAGAAGCTTCGCTCCTGGCACTGGTAAAGAGGATTTAGGAAAACAATTAACATCAGGCGTGGCCAGTACCGCTACTGAATTACTTTTTAATCAATTCAATAACGTACTGTCCTCATTAAATTTGAATTTCGTAGACATCAATATTCGATCTTTGAGTGAGGCCAATGCATCTTTCAGACTATTTAACGACAGGGTCATCCTGAATGCTGGAATTATAGACAGGCGTAGCACGAATGATTTGTCACCGATAGGATTTACAAAGAATAATGTAGGTGGGGAGGTTGAAATACTTACACTTATAAAAAAAGACGGAACATTAGTAGGAAAGCTGGCAAACAAACCACCAGCACAAGTGAACAATTTTTTAGGATTAAGCCAGAATAACAATGTAACTTCTCTTGGACTGATATATACCCAACAGTTTGATTCCTTTCATGAATTTCTTCAAAAAATTACTGGTCAATATCGCAAAAGCCAAAAGCAAAAGGATGAGGAACAAAAACCAATTCCGGCCAAATTACCGGTTATAACACCTGCAGCTTCAATTCCAGAAAAGAAAGAACAGAAGAAAAACTAAACTATCCCTTCATAATCTGGTGACCCATTTTATCTCTCTTTGTTTTAAGGTATTGTTCATTGTGAACATTGCTTTCTATCTCTATGGGAACATTCTCAACAATTTCCAATCCGTAACCGATCAAACCTGCTCTTTTAGTAGGGTTATTGGACATAAGTTTCATCTTTTTAACTCCTTGTGCACGCAGAATTTGTGCTCCCACACCATAATCACGCTCATCTCCTTTAAAACCAAGTTTTATATTCGCTTCAACTGTATCAAATCCAACGTCCTGCAAATTATAGGATCTTAACTTATTTATGAGTCCAATACCTCTTCCTTCCTGATTCATATATACAATTACACCCTTGCCCTCTTTGTCAATCATCTCCATAGCTTTATGAAGCTGCGGACCACAGTCGCATCTACATGAACCAAATATGTCACCTGTCACGCATGAACTATGTACCCTTGTTAGAACGGCCTCATCTTCTTTCCATTCTCCTTTACTAATTGCAAGGTGAGTTGCGTTAGTATCGAGCTGAGTATAAGCAGTCATTTTAAAATCACCCCACTCTGTAGGAAGATTTACTGTAACTTCAGATTTGATTAAACTCTCTTGACTGATCCTATAGGCAATCAAATCTTCAATGGAGATAATGCTTAACTGATGCTGAGCAGCAATCTTAAATAAATCTGGAAGCCTAGCCATCTCACCATCATCCTTCATAATTTCTACAAGCACGCCTGCAGGCTCTACACCGGCAAGTATGGCTAAATCAATAGATGCCTCAGTATGACCAGACCTCCTTAGTACTCCACCATCCTTAGATCTTAATGGGAAAATATGTCCTGGCCTTCCTAATTCATCAGGGGTTGTTTTTGGATTTATTAAAGCTTTGATCGTCTTCGATCTGTCAGATGCCGAAATTCCTGTGGTACAACCATGACCGATTAGATCAACTGAAACAGTAAAATTTGTTTCATGAACTGCAGTATTCTTGTTTACCATTAACTCAAGTCCAAGTTCATCGCAACGTTCTTCCGTTAAAGTTGCACATATTAACCCTCTACCGTAGGTAGCCATAAAATTTATTACTTCAGGAGTTGCATTACTTGCGGTAGTTACAAAATCCCCTTCGTTCTCTCTATCTTCATCATCAACTACGATAATAACTTTACCTGCCTTTAAATCGTCAATGGCTTCTTCTATCGTATTAAGTTTGATTTCCATTATTTATTTCTCTAAAAGATCAACTTTAACAGGTTGACTAATTTTAATATACAACAAAGTTACAACCTTAAGCCGCAATAATGCTCAATAAAATTATCACAAATAAGTAATGTAATTTATATTAGAGCTTACCTTTTCCTTTTAAACAAATTTAGTGCAATCTGTTTAAAATAGTTGATGTCAAAAAGTGCAGAATCTACAGTTGCTTTATAGGTTAAAAATGCGCCAAGAGGTGAAAGCACAAAGATGGATAACCACATCCCAAAAAATGAATTAAGCGAACCAGTGGTAGCAGATTTTTCAGAAACAGTAGCAATGATATGATACAACAAAAAGAACACAATGGCCATTACTACAGGTAGACCCAACCCACCTTTTCGGATTATTGCGCCAAGAGGAGCACCGATAAAAAATAAAAGCAGACAAGATGCTGCCAAGGTAAATTTTCGTTGATACTCCATCTTTACCTTTATAATATTTTTAGCTCTTTCTTCATGATCGATTATCCTTCCAAAAGTGGTTTGCTTAATTGAGGTTGCCAGGTCGATCGCTGTTTGCACTACCCCTAATCTTTTCGTTGATGGTATTAAATCCAGAATATTTTTACCAATCTTCCTTACTGGCGTTTTAATTTTTGTGTACCCCTTAACAAAATTATATTGCTTATAATAGGTCCCTATACTAGTAGCAGCAAATTTGTTAATACTGTCAAGTTCATTAGACAGAGAATCCCTTTTTTTTGTTAAGCCCTTTAGATTAAGCATCTGGGTATTCCCCCTAAAATCCTGCTCATTTGTTCGGCTCATCTTAAAACTAGAAATGTCAAACTTTTGATCAGTTTCTCCAAACCTCATTCTAGTTAGCTCCTGTCTTGGGTTGCTATAAGTATTCCTACCTTGAGATTCTTCGTATCGGATGCCGTCTTTTAACTTTAATAGCAAGAACTGATCATTACTTGACATTTCGCCTTCTTTTGCAATAATGATTTTTGCTATACCTGAAGTATTGGTGTGATCATAGATCATAACGTTATAAAGCGTTCCGTCTTTACTTTTCTTGTCTACCCTAATAGAATAGCCAGGTATACTGTTATTAAAAATACCTTCCTTTATCAGAAATGATAATTTCTTATTCCTAATATCCCAAAGTAAAGAACCAAATTTTAAATTCGCTTTCGGCAACATATAGTCTGAAAACAGAAAAGATCCAATTGCAAGACCGATTATCAGCACAAACAAAGGCATCATTGCTTTTTGTAAAGATACACCGGCAGATTTAATTGCTACAAGCTCATAGTTCTCTCCTAACGTGCCAAATGTCATTATCGATGACAGGAGCACAGATAATGGTAAAGCCATTGAAACGTTGGATGCAGATGCATAATACATCAACTCCAAAATCGTATACCATTCAAAACCTTTGCCGATCAGATCATCAACATATTTAAACAGAAAAAGCATTAGTAGTATAAACATCACAATAAAAAATGTGACTATAAACGGCCTAATAAAAGCTTTTAAAAGAAGTAGATGTATCTTTTTCAAGTTACAAAGTTAGAAAAAGACATGAAGATTAAGCCCCAATTACACTATGTAAATAGGTAATTTGATTGTCCCAAATCAATGTTCTCTCAGCAAGTGTTTCGTCAGTAGCGAAATCAGTAATATATAGTGCCACATCGTTTGTTAATTCGTCTTGGACAATTTCCATTTCAAAATAACAATGTGGTTCATCATCTATCCATTTGAATTTCACAAGCTTATTTTCCTTTATACTTAATAGCTTTGCTTTCTGAATTTCATCATCCCATGTAAAAGTATAAACTTGATCTCTGAACACAACATCATCTGCAAACCATTGAGATAAACCATTTGGTTCACTTATAAAACTAAATAAAATTCGAGGAGATGATCTTAGCTCATACTCCAAAGTAAACTTCTTCTTATCCGACATTGATTAATTCTTATACCTGAAATAATAGACTAATTTTTTTACTATTTGTTTCTAAAGAAAAGTAATTTATTCTATATTTGCAACTCTTAAAAAAATAAGATTTCCGGCGGGGTAGCTCAGATGGTTAGAGCGCAGGATTCATAACCCTGAGGTCGGCAGTTCGATCCTGCTCCCCGCTACTTGGTTAAATCCCTTAATGTAAAAGTTAAGGGATTTTTTATTGCTCAAGAAATCTATTTTTTATATTTATCGGCCAGTAGCATCGCCTGGTAAGCGTTTACTATCCCACCGCTTACACAAAGGTCACTCAGTGGTACTCTTAAAGTCTCGCCCTTTTCATTTCTGTATCGAACTTTCTGTTGCACTTTAACTACACTTTTCATGATAATATCTCTGACATCAGATGGAGAAAATTCTGGATGGTAGCTAAGAATCATAGCAGCAAGTCCAGCAACAACTGGCGAAGCCATACTGGTTCCATCAAATTCTTCATACTTAGAATCCGGAACAGTCGACTTGATCATAAACCCCGGTGCAAACACATCCACAGTATGCTTCCCATAGTTGGAAAAAGAGGCCTTTAAATTTGCATCGTTTGCGTAAGCACTCGCTCCTACCTCTATCCAGTTACTTGCTTGAGCAAATCCAAATCTAGTAGTATCCGGTTCAATCTTTTTGATGTTGGGCAAAGAAGGATAACGACGGCCCCTATTCATTGAAACATCTGGTTGATCCATTTTTATAACCGGCAACATTGCCATTTTCCTTTTCTTTAATTTCTGATAAGCAAGTGCTTCAGGGGTATCATAATACTTATTTGGATAGTTATCTGAAAAATCATTATTCTCACTATCATTACCTGCGGCATGTACAAGAAGTGCGCCCTTCAATTCTGCATATCTTACTGCATCGTCGACGGCCTTTTTATCCCACTTAAATCCCTTTCCGAAACTCATATTAATAACACGGGCACCATTATCTACAGCATATCTGATTCCATTGGCCACATCCTTATCTCTTTCATCACCTTCTGGAACCACTCTTACAGCCATTATACTTACAGAGTTTGATATTCCATTAATGCCTATTCCATTATCCCTTTTGGCACCAATAATTCCAGATACGTGGGAGCCATGGTCAGCATTAGGCCCTTTAACATCATTATTTCCGTACCTTCTTTCATTTACATCTGCGTAATTATCCCCAACAAGTTGTTGTCTGGTGTCGTATTCAAGATTGAGGTTGTACCTAAGCATAACATCATATTGCTTATATGCTTCCTTCATATCTTTCACATACTTATCAACGCTACCACTTTCCTTAATACCAGAACGGATGACTTTCTTAACTTGTTCTTCTTCTTCACTATCTGCAATATACTTATCCAAATCCTCTGAAGAAGGGACTGACTTATTGGTAACTTTTGCAACAGAGTCAATAACATGGGTTATAAGACTTAGATATCTAAAATTCTCATCAGCTTCATTATATTTTATACCAAACTCTCTACGTGCTTTATTAAACAGATTAAACTCTTCTCTTTGCGTGCTGTCCATTACTGTTGATGGCAATGAAGATTGGTAAAGAGGCTTATATTTCCTTATTATACGTACCAATTCCAAATTATCATACTCAAGATTAGTGCCCTTAGAGCCAATAAAATTCCAGCCATGAACATCATCAACATACCCATTACCATCGTCGTCAATTCCATTCCCAGCAATTTCTTTAGTATTTGTCCATAAAATATCTTTTAAATCTTCATGATTTATGTCCACTCCACCATCAATCACCGCTACAATTATATTTTGCTTAGGCTTCCTATTCTTTAAAATCTCATTGTATGCTTTCTCAGTGCTAATACCAAAATAACCATCTTTAACGAGGTCCAAATTGAACCAATTAGCAGGAAGTTTTACATCCTTACTTTGTCCAAATCCAGAAACATATAAAAACAAAAACCCGATGACTAACAATCTATTAAACTTCATTCCTTTTACATTATAAGTTATCCAATGTACAATATACGGTAATATTAAAGCGCAGATGTTGATTTCACATTTTTTAACAGTTACTATCCAGTATTAAAATAAACCTAAAATAGAAGAAGCATTACTTAGCGTAATGCTATTGAGTGAGGGTTATTGTTTTAATAGATTTTTTTTTATAAACAAGAATACCCTGTAGTTTTCACTACAGGGTATCTTTAAGATCTGGCACCGACCTACTCTCCCACGTGTTACCGCAGTACCATCGGC
>NZ_JBSRZD010000011.1:0-111846 GCF_054057295.1 Pedobacter sp. UYP24 | reverse complement strand
TATAAAATTCTACTGAATATTACCAATTTATCTACTATTTCTTTATCGATATTTACCGTTTTGTTCCGATTTTATTAATCGAACTCAGGTTAATAGAATAAAGGAAACAAAAATGCTTTCTGTCAGTTTGCTTATTGTTAAATAGTTAATTTAAGTATCGCAGTCGCTGGCCGCTATTAATTTGTTTATCATCTCATCTCAGCGATTAGGCTCTAAATAGATAAACCTGGAAAAAGACTCATAACTAGTATGCAAATTCAGATTCAAAGAAATAATCGATTTGCTTGTACCTTCCAGCTACAAAATAAGTGCAATGTCAGATTCTATTTCACAAATATCTGACTACTCCTATCCTCCGTTTGATATTCCATGTTATATTCCCCCTTGGTTTTCACGCCGTTAATAAGCGTTAGCTCATATTTAAGCTCAATATTCTTTTTATTCCGCTCCACCGTATTGTAATTGCCGGCTTAGACTCCTACAAGCAAAGTACAATAACGATTTTTAGTCGCAATGGTGAACCAATATTCAAAGGCCTGGTTCATTTAAAACCTTGGGATGGCACAAGTAATGGTAAGTCCCTGCCAAATGGTACGTATTACTATGTAATTGACCTCAACAATAATGAACATAAACGTTTATCGGGATATGTTTCCTTGATGAAGTAAAAACTACTCAAGGTACTTTATTCTGCGATCCTCTGTTTGGTGATCCATATTGTATTGCCCTTTGGTCTTCACGCCATTAACAAGTGTTAAATCATATTCCATCTGTATATTCTTGCCAGTCCGCGCTACCGTAAACCAACCGCCCGATATAGGCACTTCTTTTGGACCTAGTATAACAGTGCCAGAAAATTCATACTTCTGTCGCTCAGTTGGGCTCTTATCGCTAAACTTGTATTCTCCATTTCCCAGTAATTTAGGAGTGAAGCTGGTAGCTGACAACTGTACAGACAGGGTGGCTTTTGATAGGGTCTTATTCCCAGAGAAAATATCAATTTCAAACTTGGCTACCTTAGCGTCGGATTCATTTGCCACTAAAATATAGGTTTTCTTGTTGGCACCTTCTTTCGCAATGAACGGCTCAGCAGTCATCCCATTAGGATATGTAAAGCTGGACTGCGAGTTGATGGTCGTTTTGGGCTTTCCTAAGGCCAAGCTAAAGCTAGGCGATTTGGATCCATCTGCATTGGTGACGGTTGTCGTTGTTATTTGGCCTTTTACTACAAAGCTTGTAAGTACTAATAGTGCGAGCGATAAAAGTTTCATATTTAAGATGTTATTAACACTGTAAAGAATTACTCGAGCGATTATAAAGCATAATAATTAAAGAACGTCTAAATTCTTTGCTCTTTTTTTATTCACGGTAAAACCAATAAAGGCACCAAGCCGATAAAGTATAAAGGAAAAAATAACCGCTGAAAACGTAGTAACCAAGAGCATAGCGAATACAAATCCTTCGGTTATATCCAAGGATGCAAACGTAAATTTAAAAGTTTGGAACAATTTTATTAAACCGTCAAAAACTGCTAGACTTGAGATACATCTTATCAATTTCCTATTATCTGCTGTATAACTCCCTAAAGCATACCCTAGGCCCACCATTAAAATGCTTGACAGAGCGATTTTTAAGTATAAATTGGTAAGGGGAATAAAAGAAGTAAGTAAAATAATTACTCTGAAT
The DNA here is from genome assembly GCF_054057295.1 of Pedobacter sp. UYP24. Taxonomy (NCBI): domain Bacteria; kingdom Pseudomonadati; phylum Bacteroidota; class Sphingobacteriia; order Sphingobacteriales; family Sphingobacteriaceae; genus Pedobacter; species Pedobacter sp. UYP24. The sequence goes on along the minus strand of NZ_JBSRZD010000011.1, from coordinate 110,160 downwards.
AATATATTCATAGCAAAAGCATACAAGAATATGTTATTTCTAATCTTTGGTAATTGCATGATCTCAGCTCGTTTAATGCAATATAATTAAAAGAATTGAAGGAAAGCAGGGGTGCAATCTTTCAATAAAGATAATTGATATCATGATAGCCCGTTAGAAACCGATCAAATAATTAATGTAACTTCAACTATTAACCAGATATATGCTCAACTTACGCCTCATTCTACTATTCTTCATTATAACTGTAGCTTCTGCAACGCTATCAGCCCAACAGGATATTGCGCTCAGCGATGTATTAAAAGTGGATGTAATTAAAGCCCCGGGTGGCTTTTTTGGCGACCCACAGGGCTATCATAAATATGAGATTACCAATGAGAACGGAATTTGGGTGAGCAATAAGATGTTATGGCCGTCTGGAAAAACATTTTTCTCGAATGTCAGCACTGAAAAGATAAATCAGCTATTGAGTTTCATGTCGGCAACCGACACCACCATACATATTGAGCAATTCAAACTCAATAAGGCTGATATGGAGCTTGCATTCGATTCCTTAAATAGAAAAGACTCTATGGAAATAACTCAAAAACAACGGGCTTTGTTTTTAAAGAGATTTTCAAAAGTACAATCGGATAGCTTAACAAGGAGACTACTTTATCCCGAGGGATATTCAGACAGGGCCGGGTATTTTATCAGAGTAACTACTAAGGATGGCAACATGAAGACGATACAGGCATTATCGGGGAACTTTTACGATTTGCCTTGGAAGGTAGCTGGAAAGCCTATCTACAATCCCGAAATCAGCAGGTTGTTTGCAGAGTTGACGGGCGATAAGGAATATGACAAGTACGCCAAAACACATCTTTACCATGTATTAATGCGCTTTCTTTATTGGAAGGAATTTATGACTGGTTTTACCATAGAGAATTTTAAAAGAGATTACCCAATAGACTATAAGAAGCTAGGTAATAGACTTAGAATAACCGATGCTTCTAAAAGCAATCGTGGCTGGTACTTCAGTTTGACTTCTTCTAAATTACCTAGTCAAGTCACTATAGGAGTCGGAAGATTTAAACGACCAGATACGATACTGACCGCAATAAAACTCCTTGAAGAAAGATTGATTAGGTTACGCCAGAGTAATAACTACATATTTAAATACCTGAAGAACAATTCTAAGCAACTTGCAAATGCGCATGTAAGAGAGTTCCACTATGATGATGATAATGATTATTGGATTTTAAAACGTATCAAACCCCTCTACAGCCCCTTAGCATCCATAACACCGCAACAAGTAACTGTAATTGATATATACTCAAAGGGGGTGGGGCGGCATAAAGGTGATACCATGTGGCTGTTACTTCCAGATGATTCAATAATTTCTGTCCCTTACGAGTCTTCCTTTTGGCCTGGAAGCTCAGGTAATACAGCATACATTTACGACAAAAATGGTTTGTTGCTAAAGAAGCTAACGTTCAATTAGAAACCAAGTTTTTATATGACTTTTGTTTTTATAACCAAGTGTTTAAGCTTGCCTTAGTTTTTAATCTTAGTTATTTAAGCGTTCTAATTCATAAAGCTGCTGTTTTTTCTTTTCAGAGCGCTTTGAGTATTTTAAGTAGCGATTAAAATCAGTGTAATTCCAGGTTGTCATCTTGCCAGTTTGAGCAATTTTCGTAATGTAGTCTTTCTTGAGTTTTTCAAAATCAGCATGATTTATCATGATCAATGCGGCTGTCTCCAGATAATTCATGTATTTCTCCATGTAACGCGGCTTGCTTTCTTTGTACAACTTAATGGCCTTTAACGCTTCGTCTGGGTTATCGGCCATCAAAAGAACCTCCGTATAGTTATATAAATCTAAAGACGGATAGCTTTCAAATTCCCTGCGGTACTGCACTACGGCGCTGTCAAAATACCTTTTACTCAATGCCAATTCGCCCAATTCCAGATAGCTTAACGCCGCATCCAATGAACTTTCTCTGTTCTCCCATTTGCTGCCAAACAGAGCATGAGTCTCAGCCGCCTTTACCTCTTCTCCCAAGGCGCGATAAGAAGCCGATATTAACGCTTCTGTTTCTCTTGCATTACTACCACCGCGCATTCTTCTTGGTTGAGCAATCATGAAATTATTTAAATCTTCAATGGCTCCTTTGTAATCTTTCGTTTCATAACGTGCTCTGCCAATGGCAAGCCAATAGATGTTTTCCTTATAAAGCTTTTGATTAAATGCTTTAGCTTTCTCGGCATAAGTTACTGCCTTATCAAAAGAGCCTAATCTGGATATAAATGCGACAGTTTTGCTCATTGCGATGGACATTTCATTATCGGTAACTTTTAACCAGGGCACCTTGTAGCCCAGCTCTTGAAAAAGAATCTTGGCATCGGCATTACCAGAAACTTCTTTTTCAATAAACCCAGTATCTATCTTTAAAGGGTTGTTTCGTAGTTTCATATAAAACCATTTCATTCTGCTCATTTCAATAGGCAGCGTGCTCAGTTGATTGCCAGTTAAGTCTAATACCATCTGCATTTGTTGCCATGGGGCATCAGCGGGTAATGATTTCAGTCCTATATTAGATAAGTCGGCTCTCAAAAATGGCTTTTTTGGCTTGCTAAAAACGACCTTGTGGATATTATTTTCATCCATATCGGTATTATTTTTTAGGATGATATCTCTCAGGACAGTATTATTGGCCAGTCCTATCGGCAGCTTTTTAATGTGATTGTTTTCTAAATTCAGGTATTTAAGGCGGGCTAAATTGCCTAAGCTTTCAGGCAGCCCATTGAGCTGATTGTATCCTGCAGCTAGATTTGTAAGTAAACGATAATTGCCAAAGTTGGAGGGAAGGGCTTTAATCAGGTTATTGTCAATGGCCAGTACCTTTAACCCGTATTTACCATTATCTAGTATGGGGAAGTCTGTGATTTTGTTGTTGGCGAGGTTTAAAAACTCAAGTCGGTGCAGGTGCTGCACCCCTTCAGGAAAAGCTGTTATTTTATTAAAGCTGAGATCCACAAAACTTATCTTTTTGAGTTCTACCCAGACAGGTGATTGTACATCAGTTAATTGGTTTCTGGCCAGTATTAGACTACGCAGGTTTTTTAGTCCGCCCAAACCTGCGGGCACAACTTTTATTGTATTAGCTGTCAGGTTCAAGTACTGCAGGCTAATTAACTTATTCAGAGGCGGTATTTCGGAGATTGAGTTTGAAATGGTAAGCTTTTGTAGGTGAGGAAGCTCATATAAACCAATTGGTAGTTTGGCTGATTCTATGTTTTCGTAGTAGCTACCGGTAGTCGATTTGATGACAACTTCCTCCATATTCGTGAGTGGCTTGAAAAAATCAGGCCAGGTGGGAATTATACAGTTTTGTATATACAGCTTACGAAGCTTTGTCAGCTTTGCAATGCTCATCAATTCTTCTGGATGTCTCTTAAACCGGCTAGTTCCTTCAAGTGATAGTAATTCGAGGTTTTTAAATTGACCGAGTTCTGTCATACACTGCAAAGTGTCGTTGTATCGATAGAGATTCAGCGATTTAAGTTGCTTTAATGGCATCAATGATTTAAGCAACATAGCTCCAGGCTCCATTACCGCCGAGATGCTCAATTCTGTTAATTTGTCAAATTTTGTAAACGCGTCTTCAGTTTGTATATATCCTTGAAAATCGAGTAATTCCAGCGTATTTAATGATGCTAACTTATTAAGCGCTGTACCGTCACGTATAAATTCTTTATAACCGGTTTCAATCTTCGCCATGCGCCATTCCGATTTCCTTGTATCTAACTGAAGCAGCTGTGGAATAGTTAATTTCACAATTAGAATTTGACCTGGAAGAGAGGTGTTTGCGGGAATATCTTGATCATATCCTGTTAAATCTACTCCTATCAGTTTCGTACAACCCTTAAGTTTCTTGAAAGTATCTTCAATATCAAGAGCCTTTGTAGCCCTTATTGATATGAATTTTAGATTCCGGAGTTTAAGCAATTCATCTGGTAAATGATATGTCTTTTTAGGCGGGTTAGGATATCCCTCTTCATAAAAGTTTAGCATTTCCAAATTTGGAAACTGGCTTAACAGTTCAAAGACTTTCGCCAAATCTGTAGTATCCTGTGGTATCAAAAAAACAGTTTTAACTTTTCCCTGATGATGGTCTTTGATCAGTTGCCTGAGCTGTTCTACCTGGGCTGAATGCAGAGACACATGATTATAGCTGGCTGCTTCTTGTTCTTCTTTGAATTTTCCCACCAAGGTAAAATCAAGTTCTTTTTGCCGTATATATTTATCGTAAATTACTTTGTATTCTTGTGCCGATGTATGGGGACAACAAATTAATACAAAACCTATAGTGAATAGAACGGAAAGGATGGTTGAGCGTTTCATTTCTGCGCTGTTTGTCTGCTGCGATCCTCAGTTTGATACTCGGTGTTGTATTGCCCTGTGGTTTTCACGCCGTTAACAAGTGTTAGCTCATATTTAAGCTCTATTTGGTTTTTAGTCCGCTCCACTGTAAACCAACCGTCTGAGATGGTTACATCTGCGCTGCCTAGCTTAACAGTTCCAGAAAAGTCATACTTCAGCCGTTCAGCAGGACTTTTATTGCTAAAAATATACTTTCCATTCCCTAGTAATTTCGTAGTAAAGCTGTTTGCAGATAAGCGTATCAATAACGTGGCTTTTGAAAGTGTCTTGTTGCCCGAGAAAATAGCTATCTCAAACTTTGCTAAGTTCGCATCCGACTCATTTGCAACTAGAATATAGGTTTTATTGTCTGCGCCTTCTTTAGGAATTATCTGCTCAGGAAGCATCCCATTCGGATAAAAAAATGAAAAAGTGGAATTTGGAGAGACGGTGGTACTGGGCTTACCTTTACCTAAAGCCAGGCTAAAGCTGGGCGATTTTGATCCATCTGCATTGGTGATAGTTGTCGTTTTTATTTGTGCTTTGACGCCAAAGCTAGTGACTAATAAAATTGCGAGCGCTAAAAGTTTCATATGGAAAGTATTATTTAAATTTTAGGAATTGCATGTAATAAATGTAGCGATTTTATCCCTTACTCAAGGCATAGATATCCATCGCAAAAGCATATAAGAAAATGTTATTTCTAATCTTTGGGATTTGCATAATCGAGCTCGTTTAAAAACAGCGAGGTTAGAAGATAAGTATGGAATCCTCACCTTCTTCAAACGCATTGCTGGCTTTGAGTAAATCAAGAATTTGATCCATGTCCTTGCCATGAATTGTCGCACTAAATAGTTGGGCCCTTTGCAACATCCGGATGTATGTGTCAGGCTCTTGTTTTCGGGTAAGTAGACGCAGGCCACCCAGGTAATCTTCGCGAAATACTGAGGGGATGATAATCTTGGTTTGACCAGACGCGACAAGTTCTGCGTTCATCATTATTCTTGCAATCCTTCCATTACCGTCGTCGAATGGATGTACCTCACTGATCATAAACATCATGTAAGCAGCTCTGGCGAAAGGATCTTTAAGTGCCAGATAGAACTCAAAACCCTGTGTTAAAGTCCCATTAACTAGTTTATGATCGACAAAATAAGAGCTACCGGCTTGGTTATTTTGTGACTTAAGCAGTCCAGGGTTTTTATAGGGCCTGGCTGCTAGTAAAATAGCGTGCCTATACTGTAAGATTTCAAGTAGCTTGTCTGGTGTATTTGCAATAACAGACATCTCTTTACGATTGCTGACAAGTTGATAGGTACCTAGAACATCATGTGAGTCTTCATCTCTTGCAACAAGCGGTTTGCCTGTTTCAATGATTTGTAGGGCTTCCTCTATGGTAAATTTGGTTCCTTCAATAAAGTTGGAAAAATAAGATTCAATGAAAGCAAAATTACGAAAACCATGTTGAGTAGAATTTTTATCTGGAATATCTGCAAATTCTCTTTGTTTGAGTTCAACAAATAATTTTTCAAATAACTGGATTCGGCTGGGATTGTAAGGATGGCCTAGTGCTCTGGCAATGGCTAGTGGTGAATTTAATATATTGCTGGGTTTGGTGGCAAGCATAGCGCTTATGAGCTTATTTAATTTCTCGAACTCCTTTTCCATTCCAACCTGTAAACTGATTGATTTGGCACTTTCCCTGAATTCATTTAATCCTTTTTCTCCCCTTACCCTGACAATACTTTCTAGCCGCTCTTCGACTTCAGGCAGTGTTAATGTCCTTGAGCGTGGCCCTGGCTTACGAGACTCCTGAAGGTTTTCGAGCATTGCCCTTTCGATTTGTGATGCTCTTAAATGGGTATTCATTGTATCTCCTTCCAGGGGGGCAACCCCTTTCATGATATTTAGGGTAATTCCTGGAAGTCTCACTTTTCTTTCGAATGAAAAGGTGAAAAACATATCGCCAGTACTGGTAGGCTTAAACTCCAAAGCTGTGCGGTGGCTTAACATGATCCCTGGAAACAAGTGACCAATAATCTTAAACAGATTTCGTTTGACAATCACTTCTGCTGTTTCATTTACTGCTGGGGTATAGACTCTTGGGGCTATTTTTTTTAATTGCCCTAATTTCTCCAGTTTGGAAATAGTTCGACTAATAACAGGATCGCTAGATGAAAATATCACATCCTGTAGATGTAAAGGGATTGACTTATCCATAGTTATTACTTTGCAAAAATTTAATGCTAATTAGCCACCTTAGCCTTTAAAAGTTAAATATTTAATGCTAATTAGGTTAAAATTGCAAAAATTTAATGTTATTACCAAATCTAAGAAAATAGCGGTGTCATTTATCTTGACACTTTTCCGTTTCATTATATGCAAATTTTTAATGCTATCGCTATTGATGGCATTTCTAAGTTGGATGAATGTTAGAATAAAAATCAATAGTAGATTAAGTGTTGCCTATTTTAACAATAGTACTTATCTTTGACGGTAGTAACGCGTAGAGTTAATATGATACTTTTTTTCGGATCAAAGGACACAGAAAAAATATGGAATGGTATTAGCGTCTCAAAGCTACCAGGTGATTTAAAAGACTATTACAGTATTCGCATAAACGATCAGTGGCGTATAATTTTTAAATGGTCTGATGGAAAAGCTACCTAATATTCATCCGGGTGAAATTCTAAATGAGGAATTTCTGATCCCTTTAAGTATTACTGCATATCGTCTAGCAAAGGATACCAATATTCCTAAAACTCGTATTTCAGAAATTATTAAGGGAAATAGAAGATTAACGGCAGATACTGCTTTACGCTTAAGCATGTTCTTTGGTAATTCTGCAAAATTCTGGCTGGGTCTACAAGACGATTTTAATATAGAGAATGAGTTAATTGGTATATCTAAAGAATTTAAAAATATAAAGGCATTTGCAATAGCATAGTAGATTATTGCTGCCGAATCTAATACGTAATGGATAAAAAGACAGAACGCATAGCGATCCTAATTGATGGTGATAATGCACAAGCTAGTTTATTAAAAGCAACTCTGGAAGAGGTGGCTAAATATGGAAAGGTCACCATCAGGAGGATTTATGGCGATTGGACACAAAACAACATGAACAGCTGGAAGGATTTGTTAAATGAGTTGTCATTTACACCTATTCAAAAGTTTAGTTATACATCAGGAAAAAACTCTACCGATGGTGCTTTAATAATAGACGCTATGGATATCCTGCATAGTAAAATTGTAGACGGATTTTGTATCGTATCTAGCGACAGCGATTATACCGGCCTCGCAAAGCGGATTAGGGAAGAGGGTGTTTTTGTTATGGGGATAGGACAAAAGAAAACACCTACGGCTTTCGTTCAGTCTTGCGAGATTTTCACGTTCACAGAAAACATTGTCCAAGAGGACACTATTGCTGATCAAGTTGTTGCGGCACCTACTAAGAGAAAATCTAAGCCGACTGCCGCTGTCGCTGCTGCATCTAAATATCCAAAAGTAGACATCGCTTTAATCGATAAGGCATATTTTATGGCCAGTCCTGAAGATTCTGGGATATTGGTATCGGTTTTAGGAACCAATCTTAGAAAGATAGAGCCCAGTTTTGATGCCAGAGCACACGGATTTCAGACCCTAACAAAATTACTGGAAAGCCTTAATAAATATGAGGTCTACAAGGATGCTAAAACTGGCTTAAGCCATTCAATTGTTAGACGAAAATTAAAAGCTTAGTCTTTAGAATACAGTGTAACTTTTTGTTACAATGCCACCCGGGAAAGATTGGGTATAGGCCAATTTCAAATCTTATTAAATTCGAACCATAAGTATGGAATTGCAAATTATTGAGACAGAAAAACAATAAGAAGAGTTAAATGTCAAACACCACTAGTTTAAGTCCCAAACACCTGTTAGTTGCCCTTTCGGTCGTGTTGATCTGGGGGATAAACTTTATCGCTATCCATGTCGGATTAAAAGGTTTTCCTCCTTTTCTATTGTGCGGCGTTCGGTTCGGACTTTCTGCCTTACCCTGGGTTTTCATTCTACCAAGGCCTAAATCTCCTATTAAGCTAATCGTAGCGTACGGCATCTTCACATTTACCTTGCAGTTTGGCTTTCTCTTTAGTGGAATACATTTAGGGCTATCGCCCGGATTAGCTTCCTTGATTCTTCAAATTCAAGTATTCTTTTCTATTGGTTTGGCTTTTTTGTTCTTTAAGGACAAGCCAAGTCCATGGAAAATTTATGGTTCATTAATATCATTTATTGGTATAGGCATAGTTGCTTCCAATGTACCTGGCGGAAGTACATTTATTGGTTTCGTCTTTACGTTGTTCGCCGCTTTATCTTGGGCTTTCGGAAATATATACACGAAAAAAGTACATGCAGATTCACCACTTTCACTCGTAGTCTGGGGAAACCTGATGGCTTTTCCATTTATGGTCATCGCCTCGTTAGTATTTGATGGTCCGGTATTAATTCAAAGCTCACTGCAAAATATCTCATGGCCAACCATTGGTGCTATTGTTTACATCGTGTACATTTCTACACATGTTGGCTACGGTGCCTGGGGTTTTTTGCTCAAGGCGTATCCAACCTCAGTGGTTGTTCCTTTTACACTCCTCATACCTGTAGTAGGCTTTTTGAGTTCGGCAATATTTTTAGGCGAAGATTTATCAACCTGGAAGCTCTTAGCCTCTTTATTTATTATGGGAGGAGTGGTATTCAATCTGCTTGAACCGCAGATAAGAAAACTCTTGCAGCATACTATAGCAAAAAAAGCACACTAAGCAGCCGACCAAATTTCAAATAATTTAGGCAATACAAACCCCGCCGGGTATTAATACGTCAATGAACTTCCATTGCCGGCTATCCCAGCTGGCAACTTTTACTAAACTTGTTGACCAATTAAAAAATTGAGATCGGAACACTTGCCTATTAATTTCAGCTGATCAGCAAAGGCAGAGAGCGCTCTGAATGTCCACAAATTGATCGGATCTACCCAATCGGAACTATAATTATGGCTCGTTTAGAGCTCGTTAAATTACTTTACAAAAGTAGGAAAAATAAGTGACATTTCCAAATAAAATTGCCGAATTATTGGAATTAAATTAATTGATAATCAGTGTGTTATAATTGTAATTAACACCTTAAAAATAGAAGCAATTTTAAGGCATTTTTCTATAAATTTTAGCTACCAATTTGTGCTATTTAAACAACTCGGCATTGATCTAAACCATACCCATGGTTTCGCACCAAATCTATTCAAGTATTTTTGTGAAAGGTCAAGAATTGATAGGGATCTTGGTGCCTGCAAAATATTTTATTCCAATATGGTTAGCAGCTTATATTTTGTAGCTTTGAATAACGTGTCCTGTTATGACGGGCAAAATAAATTAGAAATAAAAAATATGTTATATAGATTAACCGCACTCTTAGTACTTTTCTTTAGTACAACCATTCTGGCAAAGGCTTCGGCCTTTTCTTACCCTACTGATACATTAAAGAAGGACACCGTTCCTGCTCAATTTCCCGGAGGTATAGATTTGTTCTACCAGTATTTAAAAACCAATACCAAGTTTCCAATTGCTTCCAGATTAAAAGGTGTACAAGGAAAGGTGAATTTGAAATTTGTGGTGGACACTAACGGTCAGGTAAGTAACGTTAAGATAAAAAAGGGATTAGATAAACATACTAATTTGGAGGCACTGCGGGTAGTGCGACAAAGCGTAAAATGGATTCCGGCCACAATTAACGGTATAAAGCAAAGCTTTTCATACAATATTCCAATAAGATTTTCGGATACTGTTTCACTTAAAGGCGCTGAAGTGATGGTTAATGGAAATTTACTTAATAGGCGTAGGAAAGCCATGCGTTTAAATCTGGATACACTACATTATTCTGTACTTGAACCGAAGTTTGCGACTGCTATTTTTGGAGCAAAATACAACAAAAAAGTAGTTTTTTTTAATGATAGCGTAATAAATACAAAGGGATACAACGATGCACATTTTAAGTATGCATTTAAAATGCTTCAAAATATTGATACTTCTAAAGTTCAGTTAAATGTAGCGGATAAGCCCGTTTCTTTAAATGAATGGCGTAAATACTTAAATAAAGACAGTATTGTAAATATTTCTTTTTATACCGCTGCTGTTTCCAGAACAATTGATAAAAATAAGCTGGGCACAGCTTCCTTAATTACCAAAGCTGGAATTGATAAGCAAAAACAAGTAAGGCAAAATCTTATTCAGAACATTGTTGCTTATAGAAATGGAAAGGGTTCATTACCAACTGAATTGGTGACAATTGATAACGCCAGTTACTCTACTCCGGCCATTTATGGTAACATAGATACCAATGTTATTCGTTACGTGAATATCCTACCTCCAGCCGATGCAGTTAAGTTTTATGGTGAGGCTTATAAGAATGGCATTACCTACATCTATACAAAAAACTATCAGGCAAATAAACAAATTACCGACAAGCAGAAATTGCTGGAACTTATTGCGCAAGATAAAGATGGCAGTAAAACTTGGGTAACTCATGCTGTTTTCTTGAATAACAAGCCTATATTATTGGAAGGACTTAGCCATTTGTCTGCATCAGATATCCAGTATGTAAATATAATTAGTAAAGAAGAGGCCAAAGCGTTTTTTGGCGATCAGGAACAAAGAGGAATTATATCTGTTAACACGGCTACTCATTTATAATATTAGAAAGACGGCGGGGATAACGAATACTTGATCCGTACTATTGTTCAGGTGCGTTGTTGTCTAGTTCTTTAATAGCTTTTCAATTTTATCCAACAGATCTGACATTTCAAAAGGCTTGGCCAAGAAATCATCAGCGCCGCAATCCATTGCCGATTGCATAATTTGCCTGCTTGCTGAGATCATCAACACGGGCAGTTTGCTGGTTTTGGGGTCTGCTTTCAGTGCTTTGCAAATATCCCTTCCATCCATGCCAGACATCCAGATGTCCAGCAGCAACAGGTCAGGCTTTTCAAGTATTTTATCGGGCACTTCTCCACCGAACCTAGTTTGGATTACATCATATCCCATGGCGACTAACATCATACTGGTAGCGTCAACAATCCCCTCATCATCATCAGCTATTAATATCTTTTTGTTCATGGTTGATCTACAGGGATGGCAAAACAGAAGGTAGAGCCTTTGCCCGCTACTGAATTGACCCATATTCGGCCTCCAAGTTGGTTTACGATTTCTGATGAGATATACAGCCCCAGTCCGAGACCCGGGAAGGTATGCTCTTTTGTTCCAGAAACGCGATAGAACTGCTCAAAAACACGATCTTGCTTGTCTCGCGTTAGCCCAATGCCAAAATCCTGTACGCAAAGCTGCACCTCTGTGCCATGGTCTTCCGTGTAAACGATAATTTGATTGGCTTCTGGAGAATATTTGATGGCATTGGATATTAGGTTTACAACTACCTGGCAAATGCGGTCTCTATCGCCGGTTATTGTTCCTTTAAACCCGAGTTCCTTTTTAATCTGGTGGTGCTCCGCAGTAATCTGCGTGTCTTCTATCACTTCTTCAACAAGCTGATTGAAATCAAATGGCTCATTATGGAGCTGCAATCTGCCCGAGTTAATCTTTGTCACATCTAGCAGGTCGCCAATTAAGGAGGTTAACCTGTTAATCTGCTTGTCCATTTTGGTCATCAGTGAAGCATTCTTCACATCGCCAGATCGCTTTAAGGTCATTTCCAGTACTTGAGCATAGGCTTTAATACTGGTTACCGGGGTTTTAAGCTCGTGACTGGCTACACCAAGAAAATTGTCCTTCTGTGTTTCTAACTCCTTTTGTTGGGTGATGTCTGTATTGGTGCCATACCATTTGATGATATGTCCATTTTTATCTGTAAGTGGCAATGCCCTTACCAGCCACCACCTGTATTGTCCGTATTTGTCTTTAAGTCTGAATTCCGTTTGGTAGGAGCTGCCTGTGGTTAGGCTTTTTTGCCATGCTTTTAGGGTGCCTGGCAAATCGTCTGGGTGCATTGTATCGGCCCATTTTGCACCAAGGGAATCTGCAATAGGTATATCGCTGCATTCGTACCAGCGTTGGTTAATATAATCCAGCATCCCATCGGGGCTTGCTGTCCATACTACAGCAGGTACGGCATTGGCTAAAAACTCCATTTCTCTAACACTGCGCCTAAGTTCTGAGTTCTTTTTGTCCATTGCTTGTTTGGCATTGATCTCTGCCCGAAGGTCTCTTGCGATGCCCGCTATAGCCGTGGGTAGTTTGGTTAGCTCATCTCTAATGATGAACAGCTGCTTATGGATTGGAATAATCTCCCGCGTTTGCTGGTGCATCAACTCTAGTGTGCCCGACCATTGTTCTTCTCTTAGCAGATGATCCATGATTTCGGTAGAGATTTTTTCTGATGAGGAAGGGGAGTGGTATTTGTAAATATTGGCTGTAGCCATATTATTGTCATCAATGCCAATAAGCTTTTTTCCGGAGCGGTTGATGTAGATCGTATTGCCATTAAGATCACTATAGTTACAGAAATCCTCGCTAATGTCTACAATGGTAGCCAGGCGCTGCAGCTCTGCCTTGGCCTTCATTTCGGGACGAAGGTCTCTAGCGGTTGCACCACGACCTATAATCTCACCTGTTAAGGGATCTTTAATTAATATGTAATTTACCTGGCAGGGAATTTCTTCGTTTGTTTGGTAAGGTTTTAGGTGAATCACTCCCTGCCAGCCTTCCTCACTATCTATGAAAGGAATGATGTTATGCTGTACACGGTAAAGTTCTCCTGGGGTATAGAAATCTTTGGCAGATAGTGTAGTGATATCAGCCTGTTTGGGTACGTTTAACAGTATCCTTGCGGCCTTATTCATATAGATCAGGTTACCAGCCAAATCTGCTATAGACATGTGGTCGGCATTATAGTTAACCAGCGCCATCAGCCTCTGCTCACTTTGCCTTACCTTGGTCTCTTCGGTAATATCCCTTGCTGTTCCGGCAAACCGGTATGCTATCCCTTGATCATTAAAATAGGCACGCCCTTTACAGTGCACCCATCGAATGTTTCCGGAAGTATTGCCTATTGTTCTGTAACGTATATCGTAAGTAAGTGTATTTGAAGAATCAATAGCTAGTTGTACAGCATGTTTTACTTTTTCGGTATCCTCTGGATGGATACAATCCAGCGCTTGCGCATACTTGATATGTTCATTGCCTTCAAAGCCGAAAAGCTCGCGGCATCGCTCGTCCCAATAAACCTCTTCAGATAATGTATCAAGATCCCATGTGCCAATCTCTGCAGATTCCAAGGCGAGGGATAACCTTTCCTGAGCATCTTTCATGGCCAGTTTGGCGGTAACCAGGTCAGTTACATTAATGGCGCTGTGGATAATTGCCTCTGTTTTTCCATTCTTGTCCAGTATCGCCTTGTAGGTGTAATTGAAATAGAAAGTTTTCAGTTCCCCATTGATCAACATCTTTGCTTCGTCTTGCTGACCGTGATGTGTTTCTCCAGTATCAAAAACTTTTTGTAGCAATGCGAAGAATGGCTGTCCTGTAAGTTCTGGAATTGCTTGTAACAGTGGCTTTCCTATAATGGAAGAATCTTTTCTGAGAAAGTTAAGCATTTGGCTATTAGCAGCATTGATAACCATATCACGGGTGTGGTAAATGGCTGTAGCAGTAGGCGAGGCCTCAATTAATTCATTGTAGCGGTTAATGTCGGTATTGTTTTCGTTCATTGGTAATATGAAAAACCTAAGGTAATAAAATTAGTGTTAAGATTTTTCAGTCGCCATTATTTACATTGTTCATTTTAGGATGAAGTATGTCTTTTTAACGCTATATACTTTTGTTTTAATTGAATACGTTTTTAGGGCATAAAGAATTGAAGGAGCTTTTGGGTTTAGATGTTAAAAGTTAAGGGCTATTGATTCAAATCTTATATCTTAGTGAACACCTTAATTTGTCGCATTCAACCCACACAGTTAAATCTATTTACAGGTAACTTTATTTTCTAAATCTATAATCATGAATGAAAAACTAACAGCAGATTTACAGCAAACATTTAATTCCCTGATTAGCTTATTGGCTGGCTTGGATCAACAGCAGTTTAACCAAGTGCCATTTGAAGGTAGCTGGACTCCGGGACAGGTTGGAGATCATTTACTGAAATCCTACTCAGCAATAGAAACGTTAAAAGGAGAGGTTGAGGAAACTAGCAGGCCTATTGATCAAAATGTTAAAGTACTTAAAGAATTATTTCTGGACTTCAATACAAAGATGAAATCACCAGATTTTATCTTACCGGAAACCATAGAAATTGACCATAAAGAATTAATAGGTTCACTTCAAAAGACAACTAAAGAGATAATAGCATTTTCTTTAGATAACGACCTCTCTAAAACGTGCTTAGATTTTGAAATGCCTGGGATAGGATTTATGACCAGGTTGGAGTTAATTACTTTTGTTGATGTTCATACCCAAAGACACAATCATCAACTGAAATGTATGTTGCCATTTATTAGTAAAATAGAATAATGAGATAAGCTTATTTTTTGAGAAAAATCGTTAGACTAAGCAATGCAACGAACAAACATAATGGAGAAAATATTTGCGTATCGTTTATTGCAAATCCTGTTTGGGTGATTGTCTTAAAAAAACCAACAAATTTAAAGTCACCAATTGCGCGTAAAAAGAAAACAATAGCAATTCCTAAAGTTCCATATCGGAAATACTTTCTATTGATGTATTTATCAAATAACCCGTTATTGCCTATTGTTATTAAAGCCAATAAAAGTAACCCTATGGCAATAGTCAAAGTCCCCATAATACTGGGGTTCAAAACTTTAAGTCCGCTTGAATTTGTAGGCAAAACATCTCCATACCAAAGTTGACCACCAATAGCCCAATAAAAATGCAATATTGAAAGCAATAAAAAGATACTTGTGTTGACGACAATAAGTATAGTCGATGCAAAGTGTTTTTTCATTTAACTCAAAGGTAATAATTTATGAAAATAAAATAAAATGTTCTTAATCTTCCCTACGATAGAAAAAAGATTAAACAAATGGTGTGACGTTATAGGAATTCAGCGAAAAAATTTAGATTAAAAACCACCTATTGTATTAACTAGTTATGAGCAGGAAGTGGTTTCGCTTTGGGCTAGATAAGGTTTCAGTTAGGTTTTGCTTGGGTATTCCTTGCTAAAAGGTACCTTTTCCCAAGCAAGCCCCAACCAAGACCTAAGCAAAGGGTTACCGAGTCTGGAACGAACCCATAATCTGCTGCGCTCCAAACCTGAAGAAATACAGTCTATTTTCGTTTTGGATTATGCCATTTTTTTGGCAAATTTATTTTTTAAAATAAAATCACGCTAACTTTTAAAAGAATGGAAATGACATTTATTTCAATCCGGGGTATATGCCAATTAAGTTAAAAATGAAAAGAGATTAGCCTTATATTTGCATAGATGGATTGGGACTTTACTCAGCAAAAAATACTGGAAAAAAAGTGGTTTAAATTTACTCCTACTGGGTTAAGATTGAAGAATAGAAAATTACTTGAAACTCATGAGTACGAGTTAAAGTATGAAGATATAGGTTCTATAACAGTAGAGATTAGTGGGGGAAAACGTTCTTGGCTAGCTACTGGGATATTTTTAACATTGCTGTCATTCATAATTTTTTTGGATAAAAGCATAGGTTCGAATGTTGAAGATGGTGCTGAATTTTTTTATTTATTGATATCTGTTTCCTGTATAGCTGCATTTTTAATCACCTTTAAGAAAACATTGGTTTTGACTAAACCTGGAAATGTCAATCCAATTGAATTTTTAAAAAGGAAAAGTGACCAGGGTGCCTTAAATGATTTTATAGTTAAAGTAGCAGCAAAACGTAAAGACTATCTTCTTGAGAAGTATGGGGTGTTAAATGAAAAATTAACTTACGAAGCCCAATTCAATAATTTGAAGTGGCTTTTAGAAAATTACGCTTTAGACAGGAGTGAATACGATATAAAACTAATTGAACTTGAAGAACTTTATAAACCGACATCAGTTTTAGAAAGATTTTCTTTTTGTATTAATTAGTGAGGATTTGTTTTTTATTTTTAATCGAGGCCAAATGTTTTAAATGTGCAGCAGACATAATTTGAATAGAATCAGTCCTGATTTTAAGAACTTTTAAAGAATTTTCCGAAATTACCAAATTGGTAGTATCTTTAATGTCTTGACCGTTAATTACAAAAGGCAGATTACGCTTGTTACCCTGTATGTTATGTTTGTTGTAAAATTCTCTTAGTGTTGAGATTTTGATGCCTCGCTTAAGAGTAAGCTCCGCGATTACTGATGTTTCTTTCAATTTTCCAAATCGTTTTTCTGCTTCTTGTATTCTTAATACCCTTAGGTCAGCGATTTCCGAAGCATCAATCATCATATTTCTAGTAACTATTTCTTTTGAATAAGGGGTGGATTTAATGACAAAGAAACCAGGAGCGGCTTTATTAGTGCTTTGAGCGAGGGACAGTAATGGTATTAGTAACACACATAAAACTATAATTAATTTATTTTTCATAATTCTATTTTTAGTTTTTTTTAACAACAAAAGTGCTTTTGCCATTTCGCTTGATTGTGATGGATCTAAAGAAATCCAAAACACCTTAATATTGATGGATTTTACCGTGTCCACTCATCTTTTTCAAATTCATTCGGAAAATCCGTTAGAAGAACATACTATAACTTAATAGACACAATAACCAAATATAGGAATATTGAGTAATTCTCCATCCTGATCAACTACTTAAACTTTAACGCTTGGAATGCCCCCGTATTTGCGATCAGTTCAGGCATCAATTTCTGCAGGTTTTCTTTGGTATCAGTTAGGTAAAATACGTAAGCACTGGCCAAATCATTTTTATGGATCGTAATCATCAAGCAAATTTTATACTCCGTTCCAAAGGAATTATTCTTTAATTCAATGATGGTTGTACTACCCCAATCGGTCCCAAATTCTTTTTTAACAGCGTCTGGTGGAAAAGGTTGTGATCCAATATTTGGATTTGTTCCACCCCCGGCAACGTTCATGGCAATAGTCATCGCAATAACTTTGGCCATCATATCATTATCATCAGCTTTTGATAAATGTTTGGTTACGCCTTTTCCTCCAGTAATGGCTTCGGCAACGCTATATCCCATTGGGGATACCGCATAACGTACTTCCAAAGGTTTATCCTTAAATGTAACGGCATACTCATAGTGCATTTGCATGTTCTTAACTATTGGAATAACAATGGCATCTTTAGGCATGGTAAAAGTCATGCCAGCCAAGTTAAGTGCGTTTTGGAAAGATTCTGGTAATGCAGGTGCGGTTTGTGCTTTTGAAGCAATTGTAAAAAAAAGCAGCAGTGCAGAGATTTTAAGCGTTTTCATCTTTTAATATTTGGTTGTACAATATAGGAAATATTTAATCCTATACACTGCACTTATAGGGTTCTTGTCTGCACTGCATAACAACGGGTATCGATGTATGCGCAAGTCATTTTTATAAGGTAGCAAAAGGGTGTTAAGCGCAGAACTTCCTAACTTTAGGAAACTAAAGCTTCTTTTATTAAATTTGCAACAATGATTTTGTACAAAACCAATGAAGAAGTAGAACTGATGCGTATCAGTGCACTACTTGTAAGCGCAACACTGGCCGAAGTAGCTAAAGTACTTAAACCCGGCATTACTACACTGTCTATTGATAAGCTGGCCAATGAGTTTATATTGGATAACGGTGCCATTCCTTCTTTTTATAATTACAACAATTTCCCATTTCATATCATTACCTCTGTAAATGATGTGGTTGTACACGGTTTTCCGGATAAGAATGAATTGGTTGATGGCGACATCGTTTCTGTTGATGTGGGTACCATTAAAAATGGTTTCCATGGTGATCATGCCTATACTTTTATCGTCGGTGATGTTTCTGCAGAAATATTAAAACTGGTTAAAACGACCAAAGAGTCACTTTTTTTGGGCATAAAGGAAGCTGTAGTAGGTAAGCGCATGGGCGATATCGGATTTGCCATTCAAAATCACAATGAGAAGCAGGGTTATGGTGTGGTGAGAGATTTGGTAGGGCATGGCCTTGGTAAAGACATGCATGAGGATCCGCAGGTGCCAAATTATGGCAGAAAAGGTTCTGGTATGTTACTGAACCAGAACTTAGTAGTAGCCATAGAGCCAATGATTAATTTAGGTAAAAAAGAAGTCTTCTTAGATAATGATGGTTGGGCAATTAGAACTGCCGATGGAAGCCCATCTGTTCATTTTGAACATGATGTTTGCATTAAAAAGGGGGAAGCACTTATTCTTTCTGATTATACACCGATTGAAGCTGCTGAAAAACAGAATAGCAATTTGAATAGTTCTTATTATTAAAATAACCTCTGGGACAGTATGTTGTAAACAGTTCTATTTTATTTTTCTTGCTTGTCCCCATTTGTTTGTAGTAAATTGCCTTTAATTAGAACAACAAATATATTTAGCTTGAAACTAACAAGATCCCTCCGTGCCGTTTTTGCCATTCCAGTTATTGCCCTACTTGCTTTTATCCCAAAAGAGGACTCCTTAGACCGCTTAATTAACGCTTTGAGCAACTGGTCTAAGATAAATCCTGTTGAGAAAGTTTATTTGCACATGGACAAGCCTTATTATGCCCTTGGTGATACCCTGTGGTTTAAGGCGTATGTTACAGTGGGCAGTCACCATCAACTTTCTGCACTAAGTGGCGCCCTTTATGTAGACCTGATCAATGAGAAGGATTCCGTTTTAAGAACATTGAAACTTCCTATTTCTGCTGGTACTGCTATGGGTGATTTTGCGCTAGAGGACGAATGGCATGAGGGCAATTACCGGGTAAGAGCCTATACCAGATGGATGCGCAATGCGGGGGATGATTATTTTTACGACCATACATTTATGGTTGGAAGTTCTACCTATGAGCCAGGCGCTGCTGGAGCAAATGCCCTTACAGGAGGTAAAGCCACAAAGGCATCAGCTGCTGCTGATAAACAAGGACCGCAAGGTTACGATATACAGTTTTTTCCGGAAGGTGGAAGCCTGATTAATGGTGTTATTAGTAAAGTTGCTTTTAAAGCCATGGCGCCAACTGGTTATGGTGCTGCAGTTAAGGGAATTGTTGTTGATGAAAGCAATACCACTGTTGTTGATTTTACTAGTGAGCATGCGGGTATTGGTGAGTTTACATTAAGGCCGGAAGCGGCGCATACGTATTCTGCAAAGGTAACCACACCAGATGGGAAAGAAACTACCATTGCATTGCCAAAAGCTATAGATGGCGGTTATTCATTAGCTGTATTCCAACCAGCAGGTGATAGTGTGCTGGTTAGGATCAATGTATCTGATACGCAATTGAAGTTGCTGAAAGAGAACCCAGCGCTTGTTAGTTTGATTGTACAAAGTGGTGGAGAGTCTTTATTTACCATGAATGTGCCAATTGCCAGCGTTAGAACCTCTATATGGCTCAAGAAGAACGAGTTTCCAATGGGTATTGCTCAGTTTACTTTATTTGCTGCTAATGGTGAGCCTTTGAATGAACGGATCGCTTTTATAAAAAATAAGGATTTGATGAAGATAGAAGTGTCATCACCAAAGCAAACTTATAAGGGCAAGGAAAAGATAGAACTACAGTTAAATACACGTAATAAGGGTGGGGAACCGGCATCGGGAAGTTTTTCTGTTTCTGTTGTTGATGAGAGTAAAGCTCCAATAGATGAGTCGGAAGAAAGCACCATTTTTTCTAACATCTTGCTGACGTCTGACTTAAAGGGCTATATTGAAAAACCTAACTATTATTTTACTGCCAGTACAGAACCTATTAACAAGGCGCTGGATGATTTGATGATGACGCAGGGCTACCGCAGATTTAGCTGGAAAGAGATTACAGGGGCTACTGCCAATACGCCTAAGTTTAAAGCAGAGCAATTGGTACCTCGATTTCTGGAGTGGTAAAATCATTAAACAATAAGGTTTTTCCTGGTGCTAAAGTAAAGTTGTACTCGCTTAAGTCAGGTATTATATTGGATGCTGTTTCTGATTCTTTAGGCAGGTTTAGTTTTGATAATCTGGTGCTTACGGATAGCATTAAGTTAACGGTACAGGCTACCACAGTTAAAAATAGCAATAAACTGGAAGTCGTTCTTGACACGCTGACTAAAATGGGCATGAGGAAAAGGAAACTAAGAGCAGCAGATTCTGTGGCCTTTCTTTCTACCATGAAAGAATACGTTGCCAACTTAAAGAAACAGGATGAATTGTTGGTTAAAATGGGTGGAATGAGCAGGACTCAGCGATTAATGGAAGTAAATATTTCTGCTAAGAAAAGGGCTGGTCAGCAATATTCCGCTCAGGGTATGTTTAAGGTACCGGAAGGGAGTGCCGATCAAACTTTTATGTTTAAAAATCCCGGTGGTTGTGCAAGCTTAGGCCTTTGTTTACAGGGGATGTTGCAAGGTGTAGTATTTCAATCTTCTGAAGAGGTGCAACATTATCCCTTTACCAGAAATAAGGCGATGGACGTATACCTGGATGGACGTAAGTTACAGCCACAGGAGATTGGGGATATTTTTGATAACAACCAGATTGATCCCTCAGATATTGGAAAGATTGAGATAGTGCGTACCAATATGGCTATGATCAATATGTTAGGTGGGAATCCTTCACTTATGATTATTACTAAAGCTGGATATGTTAAGAGATCCTATAACCCTAATGTTGTAAATTTAAGTCCGAAGGGTTACAATAAGGTGCGTGATTTTTACTCGCCTAAGTATGATGGTCCGGGTAATGCTGCTGCGATACCAGACCTGCGCTCTACTATTTACTGGAATGCAAATGTAAAAACAGATGCAACGGGTAAAACCACACTGAATTATTTTAATGGTGATGGTCCGGGAAATTACAAAGTAGTAGTGGAGGGGATAAACGCAGCCGGAGAATTGGGCAGGCAGGTATTTAGATATAAAGTTGAGGCTGGCGCACAAGCTCAGCTGACTGAATTTGCAAAGATTGAAACCAATTTAGCTAAGCTTAAACTGGATACACTGGGTATAAAGTTACCAGTGGAAAGAACATACATGCACTTGGATAAAACCAGTTATAATGTTGGTGATACCCTTTATTTTAAAGGCTATGTATTTAGCGGACCAGGCTTAGCGGCAACAAAAACGAGTGGAGTGCTTATGGTTGAGCTAAACAACGACAGTGCAGAGGTGGTGCGTAGGGTTAGTGTGCCCATTAAAAATGGAGTTGCTATGGCACAAATTGTACTTCCGGGGAAAGTATTTAAGGAGGGTGGTTATACTTTAAGGGCATATACCAATTGGATGCAGAATTATGGAGATGGTCATTTCTTCAGTCAGCGGTTCTACCTTGGCGTTGCGCGTGCAGACAGGTGGCTGGTTAAGTCTACCGCGGAGATAGACAGTACAGCAAATGGCGATGAATTGAAAGTAAATCTTAACCTGATGAGGTTGGATAAGAGTCCGGTTGCCTTACGCGATGTATTGGTGCAATTGTTTGAAGGTGATAATTTCTTATATAGTGAAAAGCTGCAGACTGGCTCTGATGGTGCATTGAATTTTACGAGAGCACTAAAAAGACGCGCAAATGGCCGAAATATTAGGGTTGAGATTAGAAGTTTGCATCCGGCAGATAAAAACCAGATACTACAAGTCCCGTTAATCATACACCGTGTTCAAAAAATAGATTTACAATTTATGCCAGAGGGTGGCAAACTAGTGGCTGGTTTAAGATCTGTAATTGGATTTAAAGCAATTGCCGAAGACGGAAAGGGAATGTTTGTGGAAGGGAATATTTTGGATAAGGCTGAAAAAGTTGTAGGTAGTTTTTCTGCTGTGCACAACGGCATGGGTTCATTTGAATTTACGCCATTAGAAGGCGAAAGTTATAGTGCAAAGATTACCAGTCCCGCAGGTGCTATAAAACCTTACAACCTGCCGAAGGCGGCCAAAGAGGGGATTGCTTTAACCATACAGAACTTAGAAGGAAGTTCTTTTGTAACCTTAAAATTAGCCACAACTGCTAAAGGTTTTATTGCAGATAGCACTTATTATTTAATTGGAACCACAAGAGGCAAAGTGTACTATTCTGCCAAGATGAAACAGGAAGACCAAACCTTAAACATCCCGAAGGCTACTTTCCCAACTGGGATGACTCATTTTACTTTGTTAAAGGGCACTCAACCGGTAAATGAGCGTGTTATATTTATCAATCATCATGAAAAGTTAGACATTACCTTAGCCGCCAGTAAACCATCTTATGGAAAGCGGGAGCCTGTGGAGCTGGCTATTTTAGTTAAAGATAGAACGGGTGCTCCTGTTAAAGGTAGTTTTTCTATGGCGGTTACAGACAATAGCCAGGTTAGGGCTGATAGTGTTGGAAACAATGGCATTGATGTATCGCTATTGCTAAATTCTAATTTAACAGGCACGATAGAATCGCCTTCCTATTACCTCGGGACTGGTAAGAATGTTACTGCTGATCTGGACAATTTGATGCTTACGCAGGGGTGGACCGATTATGATTGGAAGATGGTTTTTAATTTTCCTAAAAAGATTCCATTTGGTGCGGAGGATGGTAATAAAATTACTGGATTTGTTAGAAGCTTGCTTGATAAACCGGTGGCTAAGGCTCAGGTATTGATATCGTCTCAAAAACCTAGTTTCCTTGTAACGACTTTTACAGACTCTTTAGGTAGATATACATTTAAAGATTTCCCAAAGATTGATACGGGATCGTTTTTTATACAGGCAAGGACGCCAAAAGGAAAAATCATGACTACAGGTGAAGTAACGGTAGATCGTTTTCAGGCACCAAAATTACCAAGGGGATTTCCTGAGGTAGTGATGCCGTGGTATGTGAACAGCGATAGCACGCAGTTGAGGAATTTTGCGAATAGAGTGGCAAAGAACGCTGCAGAGGATGGATTTGCTGGCGAAGGACTTCAATTGGATGAGGTAAGTATAAAAGCAACTAAAATAATCGCTGGTTCGCTTAATCCGTATGGTCCGGGTAAATCTGATTTGGCCTTTGATGCTGCCGATATTAAAGAGTCTGGTACTGCGAACCTTTACCAACTTTTAAAACAGAAAGTACCTGGATTTAAAGTGATCTACGATTATGAAAATAGCAAAGGTGCGCCAACCATCCGAATTGGGAAGTATGTGGTTTCCTCTGGAGATATTAATATTGATGGAAGACCTTTACAGCTTAGGGTAGATCATGATTGGTTGGTAGACGATTTGAAAGACGGTTTGGGTGAGTATACTCTGGCAAATATTAAGGGTATTGAAGTTATTTATAGCAGGAAATTTACGGTGCAAACGGTAGATAATTCTCCTGGTTACAGAGACTATAATTTCGCAAAGATTGAGATTACGACTTTAAATGGAAAAGGCTGGTACGTACCGGTTCATAATGATGTGGTGTATTACAGGCCATTGCCTGGTGTAACTCAGAAACAATTTTACAGTCCGAAATACACCGTTAACTCTCCTAAAGGACAAGATGATTACCGTTCTACTATTTTTTGGGAGCCAAACATCATAACTGATGCCAATGGTAAGGCAACGGTTTCATTTTATACCTCAGATTCGACAGGTGCTTACACCATCAGTTTTGAAGGAACTGACATGAAAGGCGGTTTGGGGAGTGCAAGAAAAGGGATAGTAGTGAATAAGTAAGATTTGTAGGGTTTAATACCTATTGCGGAAATAGCTTGAGCCTATTCGATTTCAGTATCAGGATATTGTAGGTTCAGATCTTCAACTATTTGATCTTTTGTTGGCCTCGATCTCACTAAATAAAGAAATGGAATAGCAGCTGCGATAAGAAAAACGGTATTGGCTGTCATTAAGAAGCCTACAACATTCATTAATGCGCCGCCTTCAAGAAATGCGCATCGTACTAGAAATGCAGTTTGATATTTCATGAATTTGGAATCAAATGTTTCAGCATTGTCTATAGCCGCGATTTGTTTATTGAATAAGAATATCCCGACAACGGTAACAATGATCGCAAGAATTGGGAACAGGGGATAGAGTCCGTTATTTTGGTTTAGTGCCACATCAAAATAGATGTTATTTTTAACTGTAATGGCAGATACAGCAGCTAATGTTAATATCGCCGCGCAGAATGCTAAGTGAATGGTTTTGATTGGCTTTAGTTTGCTTATTTGCGACATAATGGTCTATTGATGGATTTAAAATAAATGAAGATACTGATTGTATTGGTATATTCAGCAAATTGCTACCATTGATGTTTAAATTACGATTATTGCTGAATAATAACTCAAACTTGTCGTTTGCTCAATGGACATGAATCACCAAAAGTATTCTTCGCTTTTTTGTTTCAAATCTTAGAATTATGAAACAGAAAAAACTCTTCGGCATCCTCGCATTTATTTTGCTTTGCTTGCCGCATGTGCTTTTGGCACAACAGAAAGGCGATGGCTTTTCTACCATGAAACCAGGCGACTGGTTTGAGGTGCTGGTATCGGATACGGCCAGAAAGCCTAATAGCGAAAGCTACCGTTATAATATTAAGTACCTACTAAAAGAAGTTGAACCCAATGGAGATAGGCAAGTCAAGCTGAGTTTTGAAAGGATCAGGATAATATTCTCCACTCCTAAAAGTCAACCGCTTGGTTACGATTCTTACTATCCACCATTTAAGCAAGGTTTACAGCAGAGAACTGTTAAGCCAGTTTTTTTAGCAATAGTTGACAAAACAGGTAAGTTGAAATCAATGAAACCGGGAAATGTTTTTGCTAAAGTAACCCTCACTGAGGTCGCATCGCGTAAAGAATATGGAGGTACATCAATGGAACAAGATCCTATACATGAGGAAACTGCCTCTGCAGTATCGCAGCCAATATTTAAAGCTTTAGCCGACCATAAAAGTGATTGGTTTAATGGTGGGAAGTTATTTAAAGATACGAATTTAAGCTATGCGGTTTCTGCAGCGAGTTTCCCTATTAAACCGAATGTAGTGATTGAAGGAAGCATCAAAAATGTAAATCAGCAGGTTAGGGATAGGTTAAGTCTATATTTTCCTTTGGCAAATGGTGAATTTAAAATTGCAAAAGATGGAAGCTTTAAACTTACGGCACAGGTTGTCGAAGGATCAGGTGCTGCGCTGTACTATAGCTATTCGCTGGTAGATGATAAAAAAGCTGCGGCCATAATTGCTCCAAAAGGGGTTGATGTTGAATTGAAGATGTTTAAACTAGAGATACCCTTGTTTTTACAACCGGGAGATACACTTCTTATCAATGCAGATGGCAACGACTTTATAAATACTTTGCAATTTTCTGGAAATGCTGCTAAAAAAGCCGTGTATGCATTAAAATTGGCTAAGCTTGCGCAGAATAGAAAGACAGAGGAAATACCGTATGGTGTTAAGTCTTTTTCTGCAGAAAGCTTTATGAAAGCCCAGCAATTGGATAAAACTAGTTTCGATCAAATTGCCTTATCGTTTCAAGAGGTATTACCTGCATCCGTATTGAAATATTATCAGCTTAAATTTACTTTTGAACAGGCCACTGATCGACTGGATTTTTTATCGAAAACATTTTTTAAGAGTACATCCGATTCTCCCGAAGCCTTTGAGCATTTCCCAGATCACTTTTTTAAAGCTATAGATACACTACCGGTTTTGATGATCGATAACAATACTGCCGGTTGGTACACGTCTTTTTTAAACCTATTTACCCTGTATCAGAGTTTTAAAGTTAGTAAGCTAAACGGAGGTAGTGATGGATTTTTTCTTGGGGATTATGTTTTATCACTCAATTACCTAAAACGTTATCCTTTATATAGTTCGCTGGCTAGAGCATTTGACAATCAGCTGAAATCAAATAACTGGAAAAATGCGCAAACCCTGAAACCTTATTATGATGACTTTATTAACAATTGTGGAGATACCTCGTTGACGAGCCTGATAGTGCAGAAATGGCATACCGTATCTAACTGGGCACCGGGTAAATTACTTCCTTTAAAACCACTTAAACTTGCTGATGGAGAAACTTTGGGTTTTACCAAGTTCAAGGGCAAAGTATTGAGCATTACTTATAATTTTTACTACCCTGATGAAATGAAGAAGTTAATGGGGAGGATTAAAAAACAAGATGCAGCTAAAGTTCATTTTATTATTGTACAGTTAAAGGACGTAGGTTTCCCTGCGTCCACAATTGCTGAAGAGCTTAAAAAACTACCCCAGGTTACTTATGTTGAAGTAAATAGAAACGAAGTTGAAAAAGACCCTTCGCTATTAATTAGAATTTTTGATATTAAGACCTTTGTTTTGGATGCCGACTTACAAATTATTGAAGACAATATCAACGATAGTCCAAACAATTTACCGCAAGACGAGCTATTCAATGAAGCGATACAAAGGGCACTGGAACCCAAAAAAATGAATAAAGAGCAAAAGGCAGAATTAATTAAAACAATAGGATGGAGCGCAGGCTCCATTCTATTCGCCAGCCTTATTTTTTTATGGATCTACAAAACAAGGGTAGCAACAATAAGGAGAAAGGAATTTCTACAAAGACAAATGAAGGAATTGGAGATCAAGGCTATCCGCTCTCAAATGAATCCCCATTTTATGTTTAACGCATTAAATTCGATCCAGTCGCTCATTAATTCTCATCAATACAAAGAAGCAAATATTTACCTGGAGAAGTTTTCATTATTGATGCGAAGCGTATTAAACAATTCAGAAAAGACATTTGTGAGTTTATCTGATGAACTCGAAGCTGTTACACTGTATGCGGAACTGGAAAAGCTTAGATTTGATTTCACTTTTAAAATTGAAGTAGATCAAAATATCAATGCTGATCTAATAGAGATACCAGGTATGATTACCCAGCCTTTGATTGAAAATGCTATTTTACATGGCATTGCCAGAAAAGGTAGTGCTGGTTTACTTGTGGTTACCATTACAAAAGAGAGTGGCTGTCTAAAAATAGTGGTAGTTGATAATGGTTTTGGCTGGAAAGACCATAGTAAAGAACATAAAGGGTTTGGTTTAAAGCTGGTTAGGGAGCGATTGAATTTATTGAATACTGAGGATAGGAAAGGTGGCCTGGAGATCATTAGTGATTTAGCTGGTCAAGGTAATGGCGTTACTGCAGTTTTAACCATTCCTGTAGATTAAGAAATTGAACTTACAGATGAGCATCAAAAGTATAATTGTAGACGACGAAACTAAAAGCAGAAGTAACCTTAAACAGTTACTTGGCGAATACTGCCCTGCGGTTGATGTGGTTGCAGAAGCCGACTCTGCCACAAAAGCCCTTGCATTAATTGTTGAACATAAGCCTGACTTGCTTTTTCTTGATATAGAAATGGGCGAGCTTTCTGGTTTTGATTTATTGAAATTATTAAACGGACAGCAAACTTTTGAAGTGATATTTGTAACTGCATTTGATAAATACGGCATACAAGCAGTAAAGGCATGTGCAATAGATTACTTATTGAAACCCATTAACATAGTAGAATTAAGTAATGCTGTAGATAAGGCCATTAAGCAGATTGGACCGAAAAAAGAAAATGAACGCCTCAAAGAGTTGGTAGCTAATATTGACCGCCGGGATGACGAGCAAAAAATAGCTGTTCCACTTGCTGATAAAATAGAGTTTATTACCATTGGTAAAATCATTCGTCTGGAGGCAGAGGGCAATTATACACACTTCTACCTTGAAGATGGTAAACATCATTTGGTTTGTAAAACGCTAAAAGACTACCAAGAATTACTCGATGGTCATCAATTTATTAGAACACACCAGTCGCACCTCATTAATTTTAGAAAAATTGCTGCATATGTAAAGACAGATGGGGGCTATATTGCAATGGAAGGCGGGGGACAAGTACCTATCTCAAGACAAAAGAAGGATGAGGTTTTGGGCAGGATATTGCGGTAAACTATTCAGGTTACCAACCATGCGATCGGTAATATAAATGCATTAATGCAGGCATGTAATAATATACTATATTTCAACCCATATTTAATACGGATATAACCTAAGGATAATCCACCGAATATTTGTGAACCAATATAAAGAATAAATGACGGGTCAGTCATAGTTAATCCTTTAATATTGCTGATATGGATGTATCCAAATACAATTGCAGTGTAATAAAATAAGAACACGTAATATGCTCTAAATAGAACAATTGACTTATGCCGTTTTAAGTTTCCTACAATGCTGCTTATGACTATAGCTGCTACAATAAATCCAATAATTATAAAGAATTTAGCAAAATCGCTTTTTGTACTGGAAGTAGCAATGATTACACTTGAAATTGCTACAAACCAAGTACTATATTTAGGATTTCTAAGTTGCCATCTAAATAAAAATTCTTCTGAAAGCGGCGCTAAAATTATGCCTAGTAATAATGCCCAAGCAAAGCCATGTTTAAAAATATCTACACTTTCATATTGTCTAATCAGTTTGAATTTTTGAAGAGTATATCCTGCAAAAACAATTAAGCTCGCAAAAACTATGTCAAGTAAAAACAGCCATAACATATCTTGCCACAACATTTTCTTATTTTGACTTTGTTTTAGAAGGCTAGGGTGTTTCAGGAATTGCCAATAGGTGGAGAGCGTTTCAATCATTTAGGTGTTATTTATGTTTAAATATACGATATAACCATTTCAATTAATGAATTGGTTACACGCCGATGAAAAAACAATAGTTAACTCATATCGCTAAGTATTTGTTATCTTACTTTATGAAATTAACATTAACACTTATTTTTACTGCATTATCTGTTTTCGTCTTTAGTCAGTCCGCTAGCTTGGCTCCAAAACTTAAAGCGATAAGGCCTACTACGCAAGAAGCTGAATTATTGCAATGGTTTTTTTCGACTAGAAAGCCTGAAAGGGATGGTAAATATTATTATCAGAGTAAAATAGAATCCATGAAGGGTGAAGGCCATCGTGTAACCTTCAGCAAGGATACCATTAAATCAATATTAGTTAGAGGACCTATATCAAAAATGAAAATAAATAAAGACTTTATCATGATAACTTCCGATGAACGAATGTTAATTATTAATCAATTGGATAGTTTTGATAAGGTAAAATGGAAGAAAAATATTATTCCTGGCAATAGAAATATTAGGTTGACAAAAAAAACATACAATATATATACTATAAGTAAACCCATTTTTTTTAGAGACAATAAGTTATGTCTTTTTAAATACGCTTACGAATGTGGCAATCGTTGCGCAGATGGTCAAACTGTCATTTATCAGAAGATAAATGGCGTTTGGACACAAATGATTGTTCTACAACGATGGTTTAGTTAACTGTTGGATTTCCCAACAGTTTTTTCCAAAATTAACAGACTTTTTGCGCAAGAGATAAGGGTAAAAATGATATAAGCCGCTTCACTGTGCTCAGCTAAGCTTCCACTCTGGCCGCTCAAAGTGGCAAGTATATCCATAAGGATTCTTTTGTAGGTAATCCTGATGTTCTTTTTCTGCGTTCCAAAAATCAGTTGCCGGAAGAATTTCAGTGACAATCTTACCTGGCCATACTCCTGATGCTTCCATTTCTTCAATCAGCTTTTCTGCCGTTTCTTTTTGAGATTCATCAGTATAAAAAATCGCAGAGCGATAGGAGGTGCCAATATCATTTCCCTGCCTGTTCTTAGTAGTTGGATCATGGATTTGAAAGAAATATTCCAATAAACTGCGGTAAGAAATCTCTTCTGGATTGAATATAATCTCTATGCCCTCAGCATGGGTTCCGTGATTTCTGTAGGTTGCATTTGGAACATCACCACCAGTATATCCAACTACAGTTGATATTATGCCTGGCTGACTGCGAATTAGTTCTTCTACTCCCCAGAAACAACCGCCTGCGAGAATGGCTTTTTCAGTACTCATATAGGTTAAGTTTAATAAAATGAAGGTACGATCATCTCGTGTAACAGACAAGTCAAGAAAATGTTTAATGGCTAACCTTTATCTTAGAAACGGGACCGCTGGTTGATAATAAACTTTCTTATTCTGGTAGCTTCTTATGCTGTTGAAAATAACCACAATAAAATTGACCGCATAAAGCAGCGGAATAAGTATCAACATTAACTCAAAGCCTCCAATACCAAAGCTACTTATACGAAACCATCCGAAGAAAGTGGAAGCAACAGATGGAAAAAAGAGGAGCAGGATGGGCAATAGGTAGAATAACGACATAATAATACACCAGGAGATTTGGAAATTTAGAAGCTTCTTCCCTATGTCATTAACGTTTTTGATCTTGTCTTTTTTGAGCATCCATAATGCCAAAGGAATAACAATACCTAAAATGGGGAAAGCAATAAAGCTAAGCGCCGATAAGTTGAGTAGGGTGATAAAACCTTTGTCTTCGGTTTCAGTCCAATCTATTAATTCATCTGGAGTAATACCCAGTGCTTCGGCCAACCTTTGTAAGGTATCACCTCTTGGTTCTGTTTCTCCACCTTCAATTCGTTGAACCGTTCTAAGGCTAAGTTGCGATTTTTCAGCCAGTTCTTCCTGACTCATTCCTTTGCGGGCTCTTAATTCTTTAATGCGTTTTGCTAGGTCTGTATTTTTCATGTTTGGACGTTTTTTGTACATAGCAAAGGTAGTATGGGGATTTATATAGGCTTACGACTTGTTTACGACATCTTTACGTCATTGGTGTCCAAAATACGTTTAAATGTGATTAAAGTTGTATTTTATTATCTGTAGCCCATCGCCTGCAGGTCGAAGAGCTCTGCATATCGTCCTTTTTTATCAATCAGTTCTTCATGGGTTCCAATCTCAACCAGCTGCCCTTTTTCAAGTACTAAAATACGATCTGCCATACGAACTGTAGAAAAACGATGTGAAATAAGTACAGCGGATCTGCCTTTCGTCAAATCAGCAAATCTTTGAAACACTTCATATTCCGCCCTCGCATCTAAAGCCGATGTAGGCTCATCAAGAATAAGTAATTGCGCATCTTTCATATATGCCCTTGCTAATGCCACTTTTTGCCATTCGCCACCAGAAAGTTCTACACCATCGGCAAATTTCTTGCCCAGCATCTGATCATATTTATCAGGTAATTTTTCTGCAAGCACATCAGCCAAACTCAATTGAGCAGCTTTAATAATCAGGTTTCTGTTATCAACTTCTCTAATATTACCCACAGCAATATTTTGAGCAAATGTCATCTGGTACCTTAAATAGTCTTGAAAGATAACACCAACATGCATTCTAAGTTCCGCAAGATCATATTCCTTTAGATCTATACCATCTAATAAGATTTGTCCCTCTGTAGGATCATACAATCGCGCCAGTAACTTAACTAAAGTTGTTTTTCCTGCACCATTTTCGCCCACTAGGGCAAGCTTTTCGCCGGGTGATAGTGTAAAACTGAGGTGTCGGTTTGCCCAGCGATCTGAATTAACATACTGAAAGCCAACATTATTAAAAGTAAAGCCTAGTTTAATAGGGTTAGGAAAGGAGAGGGCTTTAACCGACTGTTTTATTTTAGGTTGAATCTCAAAAAAATCAAAAAAATCCTGTAGGTAAATAGCACCTTGTGATACCACAGTAAATCGCGTAAGCACTCCCTCTAATAAACCCCTCATCTGCCTGAAAGAGGCAGCAAGAAAGGTGAGGTCACCAATTGAAATTAGACCATTTATTGCTTTGATAACGATAAATATGTATGCGCCGTAATAACCTGCACTACCCATAATTGCAAAGAATGCACCCCATGAAGAGCGCTGAATAGATAGCCGCCGGTTATCACTATAGAATTTTGAAGACAGAACCTTATAACGTTCAATGATGAAATCTGATAGGTTAAATATCTTAACCTCTTTAGCTGTTTCATCACTCGCCCCAAGGAAACGTACGTAATCCAGTTCTCTTCTCTCTGGTGTTTGCTTGCGCGAAAGTGCATAGCTTCTGTCATTAAAATGAGATTCTCCCAGAAACGCCGGTACAATGGCCACCAGTAGAAGTAGTATTAGCCAAGGGTTGAATAGCATCAGTCCGCCGGCTAGAAAACCCATTGTGATCAGATCTTGTATTTGGCTAAGCACTTGAGAGAGTAATATCGTGCGACCCACCGTTTGCTGACGTGCCCTCTCTAGTTTGTCGTAAAAAACAGCATCTTCAAACTGATCCAGGTCCAGGGTGGCTGCATGTTTCATAATCTTAATAGAAGTATGATTGGAAAATAGATCGCCAAGCAAGCCATCCATTAGTGCAATTGCGCGACTAAGCATATCTGAAAGTATAGCAAGAACGAATTCTATTACTACGAGTTTCCAGAGGTAAGCTGAAGATTCTGCACCTGGATTGTGACTCAGTTTAAGTACTTCATCAATAATTAGTTTTCCAACATATAGTATAACAAGGGGCGTAGCAGACTTTATAATGCGCAATAGCGCATTAACGATGGTCATCTTCTTGCTGGTTTGCCAAACCAGCTTAAAAAACTCTGGTAAATTTTTTAAAGCATTTATCCTTTCTCTGAAGGTTAAGGTGGTCGGTTTTTCGGTTGTACTTATTTTAATCTTTTCAAATAGCTGTTTCCAGTTCATGTGGTTAAAATAACAAAACGTTTCACCGAAATTATACTACTTCGTTTTTTTTACAAAAAAAGAGGATTTAGTTGCCAAAGCTGGAGGAGAGGACCTCTTGAAACTACCAGAAAATGAGTCTGGCGCTTTATTTAACAATTGGCGTGTTCAAGGTCCTGGAGTAGGTACTGCAACAGAAATAGAAGATGGGATTGAAGTACACAATACTTACGTGAGTTTTCTTTCCCTGGAAAATCCAATGATTCTGGTTGATGGCAAAGAGGTAAACTTCGTTAAAACAAAAATGGGTTTAAAACTCATACCTGGTATTTATCCGCGCGTATCAGGTACTTCCAAAGTATTAACAGGAGATAAAGCAGTAGCCACCTACTTAAAGTTCATTTATAACAACTTTGCGTTGTATAGGCTGATTCACTTTATAAATCTCATCAACTAAGTCTGTCATCTTTTTTTGAACGCCTGCTTCGTCATTAACAATCTCTTGGTAATCATTTTTCTTAACATTTAACCATCCGTTTTTAGGAACATTTGCTTGAATGGTATCTAAGGCCACTTGGTTTCTGGCAAATAAAAGACCCTTGTCTTTTAAAAAATCATATTCTACCCAATAGTAGTTTCTAAACTTACTCTCAATTTCACGGCGGGTATTGTTAAGTGCCATAATTTTCAAAGCCTGATGATATTGTGGTGTAGATTTTACCGTGGCAAGATTTATTCCTTTGGCTAAGTCATCTGCAGACCAGCTTCCAATGTTATTACCATCAATAGTAATCTGATAGGTTTTGCCTTTTAGGCCAGTTACAGTTAGTAACTCCTGATCAAATTCTTTTACGAAAGGAATCACACCCATTGCTTCTGTTTGAATTTGAAAGTTCATCCAAAGACGTGGAACAGTATCAATAGGATAGGGAAGGGATTTTGCCAGATAGTTAAAGCTGATTCCTTTTGGTGTGGCAGTTAAAGAAGTGATGGTTGAATTGGCAGATCTAACAATTCTCCTTTTCGATGCATCAATGCTCACGTCTGCAATTTTACTATTGGCCAATCCCTGATCTTTTAAAAACAAGTAGGCCATAATAAAATGACCAGCACCTCCCGGGTGAATTCTGTCAGTTCCAGTATTGGTATAAGCCGGATTGGTCTTTTGCTCCCTTTGGTTAATCTCTGTCATGGGATGAAAAAAGTCAACATATCCCCAATTGTTTTCTTTAGCGGAGCTAAGCTGGAAGTCTACTATACTTTGCATCGTCTTACTTTTCCCCAAAAACAAATTTCCCTCCATTTTAGCAGTTTCATCATAAGGAGAGGAGGCCATTAAAATTTTTGTCAAGTTTGGAAGTGCTTTTAGTTGCTTTTCGATCTTCACATAACTATCATAAGATACTTTTACTATTTCCGTTCTTTTTTGGTCAGTAACAGGATTGTTCTTATCCAGATACTCAAAATACTTACTATCATTCATCCCAAAAGTTATAGCCAGTACCGTAGGTTTCTTTTTAAGGATATCGCCATCCAATCTGGCATATATTTGTTCGGCTACGTCGCCTCCTACGCCAGCATTCATCACTTCAATTCTTCTGTCAGGAAAGCGAGTCATATAATATAGCCAAATATAAGCGCCATATAAACCAGCCTCAGTGATACTATTACCTGCAAAAACCACACGTTCACCTTTTTTAAATGGCTTAAGCGGTGCCTGGGCAATAACTGTTGAACTTAGGGTTACTAAAAGACAGAGCGCAATTAATGTTTTCTTTAAAGCCATCATACATTTGGTTATCGCAATAAAGTTATACCTTTTTAAATATATGGTATTAAATTATTAAGTAAGTCGGTTAAACTTACTACTCATGCAATACCAGAATAGCTTTTACAGTTTTATTCATTACCTGGTTTACAGTACTGGTCGTAAACATCCTGTATATAATATTATGATGATGCTTTACTAGGCACAGAATATCTGTATGATTAGAACGTATAAAATCCATGATACCAT
The DNA here is from genome assembly GCF_054057295.1 of Pedobacter sp. UYP24. Classification (NCBI taxonomy): domain Bacteria; kingdom Pseudomonadati; phylum Bacteroidota; class Sphingobacteriia; order Sphingobacteriales; family Sphingobacteriaceae; genus Pedobacter; species Pedobacter sp. UYP24. Next base: position 75,096 of record NZ_JBSRZD010000011.1, on the reverse strand, counting down.
TAGGAGCGCTATTGTCATTAATATAATTAAAATCTATCCCTGTATTTGGAAATAGATCTCTTATAGCCTTCTCGCCAGTTTGTATGTGGTTTTTATCTGATTTCTCAGCTACATAGAGTACCTGCATTTTTTGAGAAACTGCACCTTTAAGCATTTCATTTAAAGCATTTACATCTTTAGCTGAAAGTGTAGTTTCATAATCTGTAGCCAATGTAATTATAGGAAAGCTGGGAAAATTACTTTCCAGCGGTACAATTAAGGTTGGAATGCGCATCTTAGTCACCATCATGCTGGCATTGCTCCCAACAATACCTGTAATGCCAGTAGATCCCGTTATGCCCATAACCAAAAGCTCAACCGGATTATCTTTTATGTAGGTGGAAACAACTGATTTTAAAAACCCAATGTCGCAAATAGTGGTAACCTTAATCTCAGCATAGCTTCCTTTTTTACTTATTCTTCTTGCCCATTCTGAAAGGGCCTCCCTTTTCTTCGCATAATAGTCTTCAATAAAAATAGCATTGTATGTGCTATTATTAATACCCTCAGTAGGGTGTATGGCATGTATGGCTACCACCTCCATATTTAGGGTTTTGGCCAGTGCAAGCGCGTAAGACATGGCGTTACCTGCACTGTTTGAAAAGTCTGTTGCTACAAGGATCTGTTTCATTTTCTTTAATATTGGGACGAACTGCTAATTGTATGCGGGTACTAGATAAATAGATGGAATAATATAAACAATATTGCGGCCAATATAATAGAGACCGGCAAAGTAAGTACCCATGCTAAACCTATGTTCTTTAGCGTACCATTATTAAGGTTTTTCTTTCCTCCTGATGCAACCATCGCTCCTGCAATGCCACTGGATAAAACATGCGTTGTACTTACAGGTAAGCCAAATACCGTGCTTAAACCTATTGTTGAGGCAGCAACGATTTCAGATGTGGCTCCCTGCGCATAATTTAAATGCTCATTACCTATTTTCTCACCAATCGTAACGGCTATTCTTTTCCAGCCAATCATTGTACCTAATCCTAAAGAAATTGATATCAAAGCAATTACCCATAACGGAGCAAATTCTACTACTTTAGACAGTTCTGAAGATACCTCAGTTAAAACAGCTCTTTCTTCATCACTTTTAATTAAAGAGTCGTCTTTTTTAAGCGCTTTAATTGACAACACCAAAGCCTCAATTTCTTTTCTAAGTTTGAATGTTGCCTTTTTATCTGTCTCACTTTTTAGCAGTAAGTTTGCTTTTGTAGCTACTACTGCTTTTTGGAAACTGACTATTTTAAGTGCCTCCTCCGTGTTTGTACTAGTTTTACCCCCTATTATATTTTCCACACGATCCAAATTATTAAGGATCTTTTGATTTGATATCGAATGATTTAAGGCAAATCTTGCTGGTACAAAAGCTATTAAAATGAGCATAAACAAACCCACACCTTTTTGTCCGTCGTTACTACCATGAAAAAAGCTCACCAATGTACAGGTAGTAATTAGCAATGCCCTAATCAACATTGGTGGCCTGTCATTTTCACCATGTGGTATATGAAACAAGGCATGATATTTTACTACATGTTTTAAAAAATACATCAGTAGCATGGCCAAACCAAACCCAATAATTGGAGAGAGTATTAAGGAAAGTCCTATTTCTTCAGCTTTACCCCAATTAACACCCGGACCTCCATAATACCAGGTAAAAGCTAGTCCGGCACCAATCATAGCACCTATCATAGTATGCGAACTGGAACAAGGTATACCAAGATACCATGTGCCCAGGTTCCAGGAAATTGAAGCGAGTAGAACGGCAAGTACCAAGCAAGCACCAACACCAATTGGCAATTCCATTAAAGCATCCATTGGTACCAGCTTTAGTATGCCCATTGCTACCGCGATACCGCCAGTAAACACACCTAAGAAATTCCATATTCCAGACCAGGGTATGGCAAGAGATGGCTTTAAAGCTTTAGTGTAGATTACCGTTGCAACTGCATTGGCAGTATCATGAAAACCGTTTACAAATTCAAAACCAATAACAGCAACAATACAAATAAAGAAAACGATAAGTAAAGGAGTACTCAAAGCAACCTCGCCGATAAAGGGGATAACAGTACAGAGTGACAGCAGCATAAATGTATTTAGATATTCCCACAGACATGTGACATCTGTATCATCAAATAACCTAAATAATTGTTGGTTTAACGTTTTCTTAACATTACCATATTGTTATCAATTGCAGGTCTTCTCAATGATATGTTGAGCTTCCAATTTCAGCGAGAAAAAGAAATCATTAACATTATATTAAATGATTAATTATCTAATTAAACAAAGGAGGTTGTGGGTTAGATTTGAAAACATACGCTATTCAATAAATAGGTTTTATCCGATATGAAAAGAATTAAAGTAGCCTTTTTTGCCGAAATCTTAACAGCTGATTTTGATGGGGCATCCCGCACCATGTTTCAACTAATCCATAGAATAGATAAAAGTAAATTTGATTTCCTGTTCATTTGTGGTGTAGGTCCTGAGTACATTATGGGATATCCCACCTTTAAAGTGCCTGTTATAAACCTGCCTATAAATACCAATTATACAATGGCTTTGCCTTTACTCGCCAAAAAACGTTTAAAGAATAGGATTAATGATTTTGATCCGGAAGTGATTCATATAGCAACTCCTTCTTTACTTGGTGCTTTTGCGCTAAAATATGCCAACAAAAGAAATATTCCTGTTATTTCTATTTACCATACACATTTCGTCTCCTACATAGACTATTATTTTAAACATGCTCCTTTTTTAATTGGCCGTGTTAAACAGGCAATTGCAGGTACTCAAAAAGCTTTTTATAACCACTGCGATAAGTTATATGTACCAGCTGAAAGTATAAGAACTTCACTAACCCAAATGGGTGTTGAGCACAATCGGATCACCATTTGGAAGAGAGGAATAGACACTAAATTATTTTCTCCGGCAAATAGGGATGCAAAGCTTATGGAGAAGCTTACCGGTAACAGTAACCCAACCGTCATCTTCGCCAGCAGGCTTGTTTGGGAGAAGAACATTGAAACACTTTTTAAGATCTATGACAAAATAGAGCACTCTAATTTACAAGTTAATTTTATGGTTGTTGGAGATGGTATAGCGATAAAGGCCTGCAAAAAGCAAATGAAGAATGCAATTTTTACAGGCAAGGTCAATCATGAAACGCTCTCCATTTTGTATGCCAGTTCCAACCTGTTTTTGTTTACTTCGGTTTCTGAAACTTATGGCAATGTAGTTCTGGAAGCGATGGCTTCCGGCTTACCTTGCGTTATCGCTGATGGTGGTGGCTCTGCAGATTTTATTAAACAGGGTATAAACGGTTTTAAATGCAGTCCATTTGATGAAGAAGACTATTTTAAGAGAATTTCGGAATTACTCTTCAACCATCCCCTAAGTGCTAGTTTTACTCAACAAGGTTTGCATTACAGTAAGCAGTTAAATTGGAGTCAACTTGCTGATTTCTATTTTAAGGATCTCGAAAAGCTAAGTTCTGGAATAGAGTTGGCACCCGGCATTGGCACAAAATGAAGAAAGCCTTAATTATAACTGTCACCATCTGTATACTAATTTCTCTATTCTTCTTTGTACGGGCAACTGATTTGCACAAAGTGATGGCCGCAGTTAAAACGGTAGGCTTTAGGTTTGTATTTCTTCTATTTATTACTTTTATCGCTTACCTATTTGCTACCATTAGCTGGAAGTATACATTAGGAAATGATTTCGAAAAGGTACCCATTTGGAGGCTTTTCTTAATCCGGCATATCGGAGAAACGGTGAGTTTATTCAACCCGGCTAGTATAATTGGGGGTGATGCCGTAAAAGGAATCATGCTGGCCGACTATGAGATCTCCAGAAGAAGCGTAATTTTTTCCGTGTTTTTATCCCGACTGATACTCATCATTACTCAGTTAATAATTTTCATTGTAGCCCTTCTTTTTTTGTGGATTAAAAATCCCATAATGGCAAACGACCCTATAAATAACACAGCTACTGCCGGATTGCTACCGATAATCCGTTTAAAATGTAAAATTCTACGCTCCAAAGTGAATGGGCTTTGGAAAGACTTGCCCATTGTTTTAAAGGAAAATAAGCAAATGCTGGCCATATCTGCACTCTTTGCATTGCTACATTGGCTATTCGGTTCTTTTGAATTCTACTTTATTTTAAAATTTATTGGAATTAAAGTAACTGTGATACAGGCACTAGTTGTTGATATGGGTGTTGTATTATTTAAAACGGCAGGGGCTTTTATTCCCGGACAGTTGGGTATTGAAGAGTATGGCAATAAAGTAATGTTGCTCACCATAGGGATTTCTGGTGCTGATATCTGGATCACTGCTTCCATTTTAAGAAGGGCAAGACAGGTAATATGGGTAGCCTTCGGCATTGCTGTTTATTTTATTGTATTTCACAAACGTAAAGCAATACTGCAAATTTGATATGGAAATATTATTTGTTAGTCACAAATATCCGCCAGCTACCGGTGGGATGGAAAAACAAAGTTATGAGTTGATTAATGGAATGTCTGCGCTAACCAAAACCCATCATATCGTTTATAACAATCAGGAAAACAGGATTGGCTTTTTCTTACAATTGGGAAAAAGAATACTAAACGTAATTAAGGAACATCCAGGCATTTCTATCATCCATTTCAACGACGGACTGATAGCCGCATTTAGTATGCTTCATGTTGGTTACCGTCATTTAAAGCATACGGTAACCTTACATGGACTCGATGTTGTTTTTCCGAGTATGATTTACCAAAAATTAATCATACCAAAGTTCAACAGGTTTGATCTAATTTTTGCAGTAAGTAGTGCTACAGCAACCGCTTGTCGCAACCGGGGAATTGAAAGCAAGAAAATAGTGGTCGTAAACAACGGAGTTTCTAATGATCCAAAAGGAGTAAAGTCCGACTTTGATGTATCCTCTTTCCTGCTAGAGCAATATCACACAGATATTAAGCATAAAAAGATATTGGTAGCCATTGGCCGGCCGGTAAAACGCAAAGGGTTTTCCTGGTTTATTAAAAATGTGATGCCTAAACTTAACGATGATTTTATGCTATTGCTAATAGGGCCATTACCAAAGGAGGGAGGTATCGTTAGCAAAATAGTCAATAACCTGCCTTTTTTCCTTCGCAATAAGATTGAATTGTTTTTAGGTGCCTCCAGCGACGAGGCTGCGCTAAAAAAGTTATTAAAAAACAACATTGCTAGTAAAAATGTAATCCGATTAGGCAAATTATCCATAGAGCAGATGGATGCCATTCTAGTAATTACTCATGCTTTTGTAATGCCAAACATTGAAATAGAAGGAGATATGGAGGGCTTTGGTTTGGTATGTATTGAAGCTGCATTGAAGGGAACTCGGGTATTGGCAGCTGCTAGCGGAGGTATAACAGATGCCATAACTCATGGGAAGAACGGAATTCTTTTACCACCAGGACATATAGCTAGCTGGGTCCATCATTTAAATCTTAAGCCTGATGATCAGTCTGCGATCAGTTTGCCCGCATCTGATATAATCAACTATACAATCAACCGATTTAGCTGGGAAAAGATGTGTAACGAATACCTGCTACATTTTATAAATATAGCGCAAAACTAGCAGGCATATATTACGTCACGACTAATGAAAACCTAACAGTACATTAAGTTTAAGCAGGAAAAAATAGCTTTTATTAACATGTAAGACACGTATTTTTCACAATGGTAAAGTAGGATTGATGTGGAGTTAATATTCTCTTATATTTATGAGTCTACTCCTTTTCAATTATAGATTATTTGTTAGAAATGTTTTTTATTTTTAAACTATGTTTTCTAAATCATCTAAGTCTTTATTCCTTCCTGCCGATTTTTTAGCAGTAATAAGATTATCTTTATGAATAGTTCTAACAAAAAGGTCATCATCTTCAAATAATACGGAGTTTTGATAACATGCATCAAAGTTCAATCCTTTAACCTTTACCATTATGTCGATGGCTACTGGAGGCCTGCCAAAAGTAAAGACATCCCAAGCAGGATGAGCGAGAAAATTTTGTTCAGTCATGTCAAAAACAGGCATGCCAAATTCCTCAAAAGCATCCTTGAGTAATAAATAATTTTTTGAAGTACGCTCCACCCAAATATCCATATCACCTGTAGTTCTTGAATAACCATGTAGAATAACGGAAAATCCACCTACCAGCATGTATCTAACTTCCTGATTATTTAACGCTTTTAAAAAATCTCTGAAATCATCATTAAATATATTACCCATTTGATCGCGCTCTTGCAGAAAAAGCGCTTCTATCCATCTTTGGCGGGGAATTTTCAGGATAGTTGAAAGCGATACTATTTAAAAAACCTGCTACTTTTAAACGCTCTGCAACAGTTAGGCTCTTGTAATATGGCGCATGATCTGCGGCTTCACTAACAGTATGCCCTTTAAAAGCAGTACGATCTAAACGATAAGTTGCCATATTCAAAAGTAAATTTTTTAAAGTATTTTTCCTAATGATACAATGGGATTAAAGCTAGATTACCCTCCTTTCAATTTAGGGAAGGGTTTGGGTACAACTCTACCTTCATTCTGAGTAAGCCAATATAAAATAGATATAAAATTAAGAATATCTAAATATCTGTCTCGTTTTTAATACTTGTTTTATTCAGGTATCCGACAGGTTTCAGTCGGTTTGTAACGATCAATACCCGAACTAAAAGCGAACCAAATGCGAAGGAAACCCGAACCAAACTAATATTTACTCTCAATATATACTTAATAATATCTTGACTTACCTAGAAGCAATCCCTAACCCATCCAGAACGCTTACAAAGCAGATTTTGAATGCAGATTTATACTATAGCGGGTCTATTCCATACCGTTAACAAATAATAAGTTTTACAAGTTAATTAAGGATGATTATATTTGTGAATTATTTAACTTAAGTATATAAAAATGGCGTTCTCAGAAGACGGACTGTTTGGTAAAACAAATGGTAAAATTGGCAACCTGGTTTATTACCAGCGAATGGGTAAAAATGTTGTCCGCAGAGTTGGTAAAACCTTAAAACCAGCAACTGAAGCTCAGCTTCGCTGCAGAATGGAAATGGGCGTAACTAGTGCTTTTCTAAAACCGTTAAAAGGTTTTGTATATGTCGGTTTTGCTCTCGAAGCAGCAAAGCTAAATCAGATGGTTAACAATACCGCAAATTCCAATATCAAGTTAAATGCTTTAAAAGGCACATATCCCGACATTACGATCGACTTTCCTAAAGTTTTGGTTAGCAAGGGGGATCTTAAACCTGCTGAAAATCCTAAAGTGGAAAAGGTTGCTGAAGGCCTAAAATTTACATGGGATACCACGCCTGATATGGCATGGCCTGAATTGACTGATCAGGCGATGTTGTTGGTTTATTTCCCGGCAGATCGTAAAGCCCTTTATAATATGTTTGGGCCGAATAGGATAGGAGGAACTGCTTTGCTTGAGATGGCCACTCCAATGCTGGAAAAGCCAATGGAAGTGTACATTTCTTTTATTACGGCCGACAGGAAGCAAATTGCCAATAGTTTATACGTTGGGAATGTTAACGTATAAATAGTATGGGTATACAGAAAGACGGATTGCTGGGCTACGTTTACGGCAAAGTTGGACCAACTATAGGTAGGCGCTACCGTGGCATTAATATGCTCACAGGACCTTATGATTACAACGCGAGACCTTTTTCCAATAAGCAAATGATACAGCAATATAAGCTGGGCTTGTTAAATGGTTTTTTAAGCTATTTTTCTGCGGAAATTAAACGTGGTTTTATAACTTCTTCAAAATCAAAAACTCCCGCTAATGTGGCGTTTTCCTATAATCACCCCAATGCATTTATTGTTCAGTTTGATGAAGATGGTACCACCGTTACAGATTTTGCCACCCAGATTGATTTGAACTATCCTAAATTGGTTTTAAGCAGGGGAGATGTCTATGAAGCAAATTGTCCGGCGATAACACTGGTGGAAAATCTTACCTATAATTGCGGTTGGCTGCCTTCTCCACAGTCTGATTTTAACAGGGTTACTGATATGGCTACGCTGTTGGTTTGGGATGATGATGAAGGTACATCTATCCATTTTGACAGGCAGGCAAGCAGGGGCAGTCTTGGCTTTAATTTTACACTGCCAGACGAAACCCAAGATCATGAATTACACTTTTACCTGTTATTTAGCAATGAAAGTGGCAAGCTGGTAGGGGATACCACCTACTTCAGCAAACCAATTTGATGGTTAATTATGCTTGAGTTATTTTTTCAGAAAATCGTTAATCAACTGAAATTCAGCTTCTGGCTCTTCCACTTGAGGGTTATGCCCGGATTTTTCAAACATAACAAACTGTGCCTGAGGGCAGTATTCTTTATACTTTACCATCATCCATGGGGTTGCCACCCTATCAAATCGGCCACCTATAATTAATATGGGCATTTTCAGGTCTTTAAGCTGCTTTCTAAAATCGAAAGTACCAATGTCACTGCCTACATAGAAATCGCCATCGCGACCTACCATTTGATAATAGAGTTTGCTGTTGAAGCTATTTGGATAGGGCTTTCTACCTCTGGAAACGAATCTATCAGGGTTGTAGGCATACAAAAACCCATAAGGAACTCTTCCATAAATAGCCTGGTGTTCAGCATCACTGGATATTGCACCTTTTTCTCTGATTTTAATCAGATCCGCCCATACCTCAGGGTAATTGGTTTTAATCTCATGGTTTGAGTTATCGTCATTTTCCTGCCACATCACATAACTATGGAATGTATTGGCCAGTATCAGGTGACTCACATTTTGAGGATATTTGATGGCATAGCCCTGCGCCACCAGGCCACCATAGGAATGTCCTAGAATAGAGATCTTTTGAAGTTTCATCGCAACTCTTAATCCTTCCAAATCTTCAATATCTCTGTTTAAAGAATACTCTGAAACTACTTTAGCTGTATCCGATTTACCGCGACCAAATCCATCAAAGAAGATCAATTGATGTCCACCTATAGCAAGGGGATCAAAACTTCTTAAACCTGGATGCGCACCACCGGGGCCACCCGCAATAAAGAAAATTGGATCTCCGGCACCCACTGTAACCACCCACAATTTGGCATTGTTAACTTTTATATATTTACCATCAGTTGAGCTATCTACCGGCGACTGCTGTGCAAATATAGGAGTGGAAAATATTAAGGTAAATAGAATAAGGATATTTCTCATATTAGGCTTCTATTGATGCGTTGTATAGCTCATACCAATCTTGATGGTCTAGTTCAATGCAGAATGCATTGGCCGCATTCTTTATACGTTGCTCATTGCGGGTACCCAATATTGGAAGTGCACCTAATTTAACCAACCAGGCTACAGCAAGAGATTCAATATCTGCATTGTATTTTAAACTCAGTTCTTCCAGCTTCGCACGAACCGCAACTGCTTGTTTATCTGTTCCAATAGCAATCCTGCCTTCAGCCAGGGGAGCATAAGCAAGTGGGCGCATGTAGCGCTGTTTGATATAGTCCAGCTGACCGTTATCTAATGCTTGGGTATTTAATAAATTCAGTTCGATGTGATTGGTTACAATTGGCTTTGTTAAATAAGAGGCGAGGAGCTGATGCTGAAAAACAGTAAAATTAGAAACACCAATATTCCTGATTTTGCCAGATTCTTTCAGCTTATCCAATGTCAAAGCAGTTTCTTCCAGGTTGGAAATCGGATCCAATCGATCTAAAAGAAATACATCAATATAATCAGTTTTGAGATGCTGCAAAGAGTGATCAACACTTGATAAGATATGCGCTGCAGAAGTATCGTAATACTTGGTTCTGATATCCTTGTTGTTAGAACCAGGCACTTTCAAGCCACATTTAGTAAACAAAACAACTTCTTCTCTTTTGAAGACTTTGTCTGTGATCAACTGACCAAATAATGCCTCTAACTGGTATGAACCATAACTATTGCTATGTTCAAAGGTATTGATACCTAAATCCAGACAAAGACCTACAATTTGTCTTAAATCAGCTTCGGTATAAGCCTCGTCCCATCTATAAAATCCATAAACCGCTGGTGATACTTTAACTCCGGCATCACCCAGATATATTTTTTCCATCTGCTATAATTGTATGTTAATTTTAATCAATTCCGTTCACTGTAAACAGCAATTAAATTCAACCCTCAGGTTATAAAGCGAAAGTAACAATAAAAGCAGACTGCCGTAGTTTTTTTGGCATTAATTGTCAGATTTGATCATCCGGTCCAACTTCATTTCCTTCTTCGTCTATTGACATATGCTCATCGTAATTGCTGTTAGTAGATGCTTTTTCATCTTCCGATTTCTTTTTTGATTCGTTTTCTTGTGCTTTGTTTTCTTCTGGATTGATCATGACTTAATTTTTTAGTACATTTCAACAACAGTTCAATTCTTTTTTGGTTTGTGTATTTAACATTGTTACTCATTTTTAATTTCAAAGCATGACCTATTCAAAATATCTAGTTGTATTATTAATGACTACGGGTAGTTTTTGTAATGAGCAAAAACAAGAAAGTCCGTATACTACTAAGGCCCCAAGCTCAAACGGAACAGGGAAAGTATATATGGGGAGGGAGATTGCGCAAGTAATGGATTTCGCCGGAGTATCCTGGTTGGAACGTAACACGAGATCTAAAGAGGAAAACACAAACCTGACCATAGCTAAACTTCCTTTGACTAAAAGTAGTGTGGTTGCAGATATCGGCGCGGGATCAGGGTTTTATACTTTTCGCATTGCTGATAAGGTGCCTAATGGAAAGGTTTATGCGGTAGAGATCCAGGATGATGCAATTGCTTATTTGAAAAATAAGGCTTCAGAAAAAGGCATCAATAACGTAATTGTGGTTAAGGGAAATGAGAAAACAACTAATTTGCCGGCTGGTACCATAGATTTGGCATTTATGGTAGATGTGTATCATGAGCTGTTATACCCACAGGAAGTTCTGCAATCTTTAAAAAAGGCTTTAAAACCCGGCGGAAAGTTATTGCTGATAGAATACAGAGGGGAAGACCCAGAGGTAAATATAAAAAAGGAACATAAAATGACGGTTAAACAGGTAAAAAAAGAGCTTGAAGCAAATGGATTCAAGTTGATACAAAACGGTCAGTTCTTACCCATTCAGCATTTTTTGTTATTTGAAAAGCTGAAATAGAAATTATTTATAAATGCGTTACAAACTGCCAACCCTTTTTATTATTGCTGCTCTTTTTTCATTGACTACAACTGCGCAGATTTTAAAGACCAATATTGGTGCTCATGATCCTGTTATGATTAAGCAGGATAATACGTACTACCTGTTTTGCACGGCTAAGGGTATCGCGGTGTGGTCATCTTTAGATCGTGTTAACTGGAAGCCTGAAAAGCCGGTTTTTAGCCAGTCGCCGGAATGGGCAGTTTCTACTATACCAGGTTTTAAAGGAAACATATGGGCTCCCGATATATCTTTCTATAATGGTTTGTACTACTTGTACTATGCTATTTCCACATTCGGTAGCAATAAATCGGCTATAGGAGTTGCTACTAACCCTACCTTAAATACCAGCGATGTTGCATATAGGTGGACTGATCATGGAAAAGTTATAGAATCAACGCCTGGGCTGACAAATTGGAATGCCATAGACCCCAATCTGATTACGGATAAAAAAGGCAATCCTTATCTGGCTTTTGGTTCTTTTTGGGGCGGGTTACAACTATTGCCGTTATCTGCAGATCGTTTGCATCCTGCTTATCCAGGTATACTTCCACAGACAATTGCCAGCAGAAAAAAGGAAGAAGGGAAAGCCAATCCAATAGAAGCTCCTTTTGTATTTAAGAAGGGAAGTTATTTCTATTTATTTGCTTCTATAGATTTTTGCTGCCGGGGGCCGGAAAGTACCTATAAAATGATAGTTGGCAGATCAAAAACTTTAACCGGTCCCTATCTGGATAAAGATGGAATTGAAATGGCTAAGGGTGGAGGAACGGTACTATTAGCTGGCAATAAGGACTGGTATGGGGTAGGCCATAATGCTGTTTGCACTTTTGATAGGCTGGATTACTTGATCTTCCACGGTTATTCTGCTGCAGAGGGTGGTGCTCCAAAGCTTCTAATAAGAAAAATTGACTGGATAAAAGGTTGGCCGGTCACTAAACTATAAAGGGTTTATTTATAAACTGTTGCTGGTTTTTTTATAAATGTTAAAGGCTCCAAAAGGAGCCTTTAACGCATTCAATTATTGTTTACCTTAATTTATAACAGCGGCAAAGCCTCCATTGCGTACCATTTTGATGTCGAATTTATCTGCTGATGTTACTTGTTTAGTTTTCTTTCTATAGTCCATCGCTTGTCTTCCGGCATTGATACCATCTTCAAAATAAGTCATGGTATAAGTTTTTCCTTTTTCAAGGAAGCTCAGGTCAATCTGCACGTTACGTACGTTTTCTTTGCCATTTGCAATACCACCTATAAACCATTTATTTTGTTTGCGTTTGGCTACTACAGCTACTTCGCCTGCTATTGCAGCAAGTGCTTTAGTTTCATCCCAGGTGGTAGGAACAGAAGTGATAAATTCAGTACAATCCAAGTTTCTATAGTAAAGTGTAGGATTATCTGCAAGCATCTGGATTCCGCTTTCAAAGACTACGAAAAGCGCCAACTGATAAGCTCTTGTACCAATACTGGCGGCATTAGGTCTTTCTGCACGGTAAGATTCTGGTTGCATACTGATCATTGCACCTGGTGTATAATCCATTGGACCTACCGCATTACGCATAAAAGGGAAAAACACGCTATTGTTAGGCGTAGTACCACCCATTTGTTCCATTCCTCTTACACCTTCGTAAGATATTAAGTTAGGATACTTATACTCAAGACCAGCAGGTTTAAAGGCACCATGGAAGTCGACAAACATCTCATTTTTAGCAGCCTCTTTAGCAACGTTCTCATAGTAGTTAACCATCCACTGATCACTACGATCCATGAAGTCTATCTTAACACCCTTAACGCCCCATTCCTTAAAAGTTTTAAATAATTCCATGTGGTTGTGTACGGTTAACCAAGTTAACCACAATACAACGCCCACATTCTTTTCTTTTCCGTAACGGATAAGTTCGTGAACGTCTACATTTGGATTTGGTGTATATGGATCAGTTGTGCTTTTTGCCCAACCCTCATCCATGATGATATATTTTAATCCGAATTTTGCAGCAAAATCTATGTAATACTTATAGGTTTCCAGATTATAACCCGCTACGAAATTAACATCAGGGCCGTATGGAGCAGCATCATTCCACCATTCCCAACTTGCCTGTCCTGGTTTTACCCAGCTTGGATCTTTAATTACACTTGGCGAAGCCAACTGTAAAGTCATGGTGTTCTCCATCAGCTGTTTGTCATCAGTTGTAATCACAAAATAGCGCCATGGGAAATTACGCGTACCTGAGGTTTTCGCAATATAATCTGCCTCTTTTGTTATTTTAAGACTTCTATCTCCATCATCACCAAACTCAAGTGGCACTTTTGGAAATGCACCAGTTACTTTGTTTTGTCCGGAGCTCTTTAAAAATAGACAAGGGTAATCCGACAAATCTGATTCGCTAACTAAAATCTTATACTGTTTTTTTGTGTCGATCAGCATTGGTAAAGTAGCCATCTTATCTTCAGTTTTCCAGGAAGCGGAGTTTACTGCAGAGTAGTTTTCTTCATAGGCAGTCTTGAATCCGCCCGGTTGCTGAACATGTAAGTCATAAGCTGTAGGGAAGTTAAGCGAAACATCTTCGCTCATTACCTCAACATCACCTTTTTTGGTGGTGATGAAACGATACGCTACACCATTATCAAATGCGCGAAACTCCACCGCATAATTGCCTTTAAAAGACAACAGTAACTTATTGTATATATTGTTTACAGTAGAAAATTTTAAAGGAATGTATGGTTTTATCACATTTGATACAGCAGTTATTTTGCTGCCAGACAACTTTGGATTTATCCCAACGCCATCATCTTTAAGCGTTAATGACAAACTATTCTTTTGAAGTAGTTCATCATTGTTATAAAATACGGAATAGTAAATCTTGTCGGTTAGATTTACTGTTACCTTAATTTTACCATTTGGGGATTTAAGTTCAATTGCCTTTTGAGCCAATATCATTGATGAAAGGCAAAAGATCAAAGAAATAGTTAGTAGTAGTCGTTTTAAATTCATGCGCGTGCTGTATTGTTTATGTGCACGCTAAAGTTATAAAAAACTATGAAAAATAGTTCTATTGAATTAGAATCCATCTTTTTCAACACATACACTTATAAAATAAAACACAGATTCTGCTGTTCCAGCTAGTGGACCTTTCATGTACTTTTATAGTGTAAAAATAGATATTTTAGAGAGAAAACTTTATGGTGGTAACAGCACCCAATCCGGTACCGTCACTTTTTATATCAAATGATCCCATATGGCTTTCAACAATTGATCTGCAATTATACAAACCAAGGCCAGTACCGCTTTTCTTGGTTGTAAAACCTCTTTCGCACAAACGGATATTAGTTGCTTCATCAAAACCGACGCCATTATCGGTCAATTTCAACTCAATTAAATCGTCATACGCATCCAACGTAAGGGTGATATTCTTTTCTGGTGCATCTAAAGGTATAGCTTCCAGGCTATTCTTAAGGATATTTAAAATGACCTGCATTAGCTTAGTCTGGTCGCCTTTTATCACATACTTGCCCGGACGTATTTTTACACTAAAATTGATGTTGTGCTTCTCAAAGGAGGCAAATAGCATCGATTTGCTATCATCAATAATGTTAACGAGATTAACAGGTTTCCGCTCGTGTACACCACCGTGGCCTCTAACAAATTGCCTTTGTATATTAAGAATTTCCTGAACGTGGGAAACAATGTTTAATAGTTCTTTTATGGAGGTATCAATTTCAACCCGATTATCTTCCTGCGTTTTAGCTACCCCTTCAGTAATCGTTACGAGTGCATTCGCTTTGTCTACACCTAAAGCCTGACTTAGCAAGCTATTGTGGGTCTTTAAAAATCCACCAAGGTTTTTAATGGTATCTATCTTGTTTTGCTCCAAAGTGCGGTTAATGCGACTTAAATGCGCACCAAAACCAACTATAGCATTACCAATGTCATGTAATACCTCCGAAGCAATTTCAAACTTACCCTGTGCTATCGCCTTCTCTAGTTCTTGCACTTTTTGCTTGCTAAGCTGTTCATTTAAAAGTTTAAGGTCTTCGGCCTGCTTGCTTAATACTTCAGATTGATTATTTAGCTCGATGTTTAACTGATTTAACATTTCTTCAGCCTGTTTGCGCTGTGTAATGTCATGACCAATTCCCAATAGCCGGCTAATTTTACCAGAATCGTCTTTTATAGGAACTTTAGAGGTAAGCAGCCAACGTTTTTCCCCTGAAGCATCAAAAAAGAATTCCTCTCTATTCAGGATAGCTTTGCCATCTTTTAAAACGATCATGTCATCTTCATAACCACGTTTTGCAATTTCTATATTCTCTGGGAATAACTCCATATCATTTTTACCAATGACCTCTGCCTCGGATTCTGCACCAATAGATTTCACATCAGCAACATTAGATATGACTTTTCTAGCCTCTAAATCTTTTATATATATTGGATCTGGTAAATTATCAATCAATGTTCGGAGCAAGATGCGCTCTTGTATAATAATTTCTTCTGATAGTTTTTGCTGTGTAACGTTAATGTGGGTACCGATTGCAATTTGAGCAACGTCCTTATTATTTTCATACAGCAATCTCCCCCTTGACCAGATCCAAACCCAACTCCCATCTAAATGGCGCATACGGAAATAACACTCGTACATTTCAGTGCCAGGATCTTTCAGATATTCTGCAAAGCCATTAATAGCTTTAGATCTATCATCTGGATGAAGAAAGTCTGCCCAGGCAGTTTTTAACTTTCTTTGATCTACTGTGTTAAAATCACAAATATCGCGGCCAAGCATTGAAAAATAAATATCATTGCATAACAATTCATCGGTATCTAAAAAATACTCCCATGCACCAGTATTAGAGGCATTAATGAGCGCTTTATATTTCGCTAATTCTTTGGTTAGCTCTTCAGTAGTCAATGTTCTATCTTCCATTCTATCGTTAAAGGCATTAATGATGATGTTGTGGATGTATATTGATGCAATCGTATTTTATAGAGGAAGAAGGATAGAAAATACGGCGCCGGGATTATTAACAAACCATATTTCGCCACCATGAGCAGTTATGTATTGTTTAACAATAGCCAGACCTAAACCAGTACCTTTATTTTTCTGTTTGGTAACAAAAGGTTCAAATAATGTTTTAGCGATTTCATTGGGTATCCCCGGACCATTATCCGTCACTGTTATTAGCGCTTTGTTATCCTGGTATAGACTAGCTGAAACAGTTACAGATGCATTTGGAATCTTATAATCATGAAGGGCATCTATTGCGTTATTTATCAAGTTAATAATGCTTCTTCTAAGTTTACTTTGATCTCCAGAAACCACTAACAATTCGGGTATATCCTTATGGAGTATTATGTTTTCGAATCCTTCCCGCGTTTCTGCCTGTTTCATTGCCTCATCTACTATTTTGGCAACGTTTACAGGAGATTTTTCTATAGGGGTTTGTCCTATGAAATCCAGAAAATCATCGAATATTTCTGAAGCTTGTTCAGTACACTGATCGATCATATCTAAAAGCTCACTATTTGGGTAATCGTCACGCATTAAAGAGGTAATAACTTTAATATTTTTGATAGGTGAACGCAGATCATGCATTACCATCCCCACTGCATTGCCTACCGCAGAAAGCTTTTCTTTTTTTAGCAGTTGCTCGTTTAATTCAGCGTTACGTATAGCCTGTGCAGCATTTTGAATAAAAAGCTTTAACAGGTACATTTTTTCTACTTTTAGTTTTTCCTGTTTTTTAAGTACAACAAAAATGGAGTAATCATCTAAACGGGCAACTACCAATTCATCGATCTGTATTACTTCGTTTTTAACAATATCAACACCTTTTATTACGTTAATCAATTCTTGAAGATTGATCTTTTCTTCAATTGAACCAATTGAGAGGACTTTTTCATAGCTAAGATCATCATGTAATTTACCAATCAATGCCATGTCAGTATTGAGAGAGGTTGATATCTGATCTAGGATGTTTTTTAGTAAAGAAGTTAGCTGAGGTTTGTTTAATTCAATGGATGAAATAGAATCTATAAGATTTTCAAGATTACGCATTCTATTATAATCAGCTACACCCTTTGTAGCCAGTTGAATAATTTCTTCTGATGCATATGGTTTACAATGGTAACCAACATTTTGGCCAGCCTGTTCTACGATCTCTTCGATGGAGCGGTCGCTGAATGCAGTTACAAAAATGATTTCGGCTTTACTATCATACTTTCTAATTTCAATAGCTGTTTCAAGTCCGCTCCAGCCGGGCATACGCATGTCTAAAAAAATAACGGCATAAGGCTTTCCCGCTTCCAGTGAAGCTATAATTAGCTTGAGACCCTCCATTCCATTGACTGCTTTATCAACCGTAAAAGATGGAAGATTACTTACTCTTGGAGAAAGCAAAGGTTTAGGCTCAGCAAATAATAAGCTTTCCGCATCGCTTATAAGTTCACTCTGCGCTGATTGTTTTCGGGGAACCAGAATATCTTCGATATTGTCTCTTACAATTTCCTCGTCATCTATAACAAGTATAGCTGCATTTACTTCATTCATATTCAATTACTTGATTTTTGTTAAAAGAGTAGTCGTTTTAAATTCATGTGCGTGCTTTATTGTTTAGATATGCGATAAAGTTATAAAAAACTATGAAAATTAGTTGTATGAATTAAAATCAACCCTCTGCAGCACATACACCCCTGAAATAACCCACCGATTCTGCTATTCCAGCCAATGGATCTTTCATATCCTTTTCATATTCTAATGCGCAAACTCCAGTATATTTAACCTTTTTCATCATTTTTACCAAAGCAGGAATAACAATAACGCCCCGCCCTAGTTCACATGTACTTCCAGTTTTGACAGCAACAGTGACATTTTTTAAATGCATATCAAATATGCGGCTACTATATTTTTTAAGGTCTTCTACTGGGTTTTTGCCTGCACGGGTATCATGACCGATGTCAAAACAAATACCTATCCTGCTATCTAGTTTGCTGATCAAATTATAAATACTTTCTGCAGTTGGATACAACTCATCTTCTGGTCCGTGATTATGAATGGCGTAACGTATGTTAGTTTGCTTTACTTTTTCTTCAACATAGCTGAGGTCTGCATGAAGCGGTATACCTATAATCAAATCTACCCCAACCCGTTTGGCATAGTCAAATGCGTTATCAATCTCTTTTTTCGTCTTGGTGTAAATTGGTCCAACTGCATACCCTGTAACGTTGCTTTCTTTTAATTTAGCATGAAATGCAGCTATCTCATCCGTGGTAGAATTTAAAGGCAAGTGGAAGTCTTTAATGCAAAGATAATGTGCGTCCACTTTCTTCATCATGGCTAAAGAATCATCCAGTTTAAAATTCACAAAGCTAAACCCCGCAAGCCCAAATCTAAATGAATCTTTGCCTTTGTTAGCCCTAACGACCGGCACTGATGCCAAAACGTTATTGGAATTTAAGAAAGCACCAGCAGCAATTGCTGCAATGCTTTGATATAAAAAACTTCTTCTTGATTTCATTGAGTTTTAATGATGTTTATTTCCTTTAAAACAAGGTATGAATATATTACCAATGATACCTGTTAATCTAAGATTCTCTGTGAAGTAAAATGACAATGGCACATCAATAATCATCAGTTTTCCTTGCTGAAGGATCTGAAATTTCAGTAGAAAACAAAAGAACAGTTAGTTAAATATTGATTATTCTGACCATTTAACTCGAACAAAATCAAAAGGGTAGGTGCGGGCATTAAATTTCAATGTAAGCACATCTCCTTTAAGACAATCTTTAGAATCTGATTTTGTATAATTTTTAAGCTTTATTATTAAAATTGACGGGTCTGTTATATCAAAGTCAAAAATAGGGTTCTTTTCATAGAACATCCCTAAGCAAGATGCGCTGCTTGCATCTTTCAAGAACATGAAATTAAACTTTCCAATAACTTCATTTAACGGCATATTTTCACAGGTATTTTTGTAAAGCTCATAAGCATTGATGGTTTGTTTACCATCAATTTCATCTTTAGCCAAAATAACATAATGTCCATCTCTAATCTGGTAGGCAGTCATGGAGAAAGAGTTTTCTGCAGTGCCAAACTCAATTTGATTGTTTTCAAATTTCTTTAGCTTAGAGAAATAGTGGGCACTATCCAAATAATACTTTTGCGAATCAAGGTCCTTTCTCATTTTTATGCGCTGATTCTTGGTCCATTTGAAGGTCTTAGTAAGAGAATCAGGGAGTATACTGAGAATAATTATCATATCCCTTTTCTTAACTGCATCCAGTCGCACGGTATCTGGGGGACTGTTATCTATCGATTGAGCAGTCTTATTGTCAGAGTTTTTCCCGTTACAAGCAACAAATGCAAAAGCTATAAAAGCACACAGATAGAATAAACGTTTCATGTAATTGTTTTGATTAGAGCGCCGAATATAAGGGTTTTTAGATAATCCTAAAAATAGATTAAAACATAACATGCTGCCCAATGTTATTGAACATGATAATTATACTTATAACTGACACTAGCATTGGTTTTTAACCAAAAAATGCTTAACTTTGTGGAAATTTTTAAACATTAATGAAGATATTTATTACAGGCCTTCCTTTAGAAGTAGGGGAAGATGAATTAACAGCCGTATTTGGTGATTTCGGTCAAGTAAAATCACTTAGAATTATCAAAGATCGTGAGACTGGTCAAAGTCGTGGTTTTGGTTTTGTGGAAATGCCTGTTGATGAAGAGGCAAAAGAAGCGATCAAACGCATGAATGGCGGTGATTACAATGGTAACAGAATTAAAGTAGCTGAAGCACAAGAGAAGCCTAATACAGGTGGAGCTGGCGGTGGCGGCGGTGGCGGTTTTAAACGCAACAACCGTACTGAGAAAAGCTATTAATTATTGCTTTCTAGTATTTCATTTTACAACTTACTATCGGAGATAAACAAAGGCATTTATCTAGGCTAAAGCTTGGGTCAATGCCTTTTTGTTTTTAATGTGACCCTTTATTACAGATAATCAATCACTATGCTTAAGAAATATCTTAAATTTAATATTCTTATTTTATTGATTGTTATTAGCTATACGTATGGCGCCTTACTTCACATTGATTTAGTAAAACTGATTACTAAGCCACTCTTCATTGTTTCCTTATTAACTTTATTTGTTTATGAAACTAAATTGAAAGGCAGGTTTCATAAGAGAATATTTATCGGATTGTCCTTTGCCCTCCTTGGAGACATCTTGCTACTGTTTGTTTACCATACTCCAGCTTACTTTACGTACGGATTATTTGCCTTTCTTCTTTGCCATATCTTTTATATTGCTGCCTTTTATCTCGACTTTCGATCTGCTCCTGAGTTAGATAAAAAAACAGCCCGGATTGCACTCTTTATCTGTGCGCTTGTATGCACTACGGCCTTCTTTTACCTTCGTCCGCACCTGGGTACCATGAGGATACCTGTATTGTTGTTTACACTGGTTGTTGGGTTTATGGTATTGATGGCCACATTTAGGAACCTTAGGGTAAATAGCCGTAGCTTTAATCTCATTCTAGCTGGTGCTATTCTATTCCTGTTATTTGATGCAATAACGGCTTATAACCACTTTATTGTGAACAGCAATGCTATTGTAACCTATACCACTCTTATTTACTTCCTTGCACAATACCTGATCGTCTTTGGGGGTATTGATCGCAAACTGATTGTAGTAGATTAATTATTTATTAATCACAGTGAATACCTGTGTTAGTCTTTCACCATTTTCATCAACTAGTGTTAAAACATGCCTGCCTGGCGGGGGACTAACCGCCAGCTGATGGTAGTTCTGTGTGGTAGCCACGTATTCATTATCAATATGCCAGTAAATTTTTGAGTGGCTGTCCCTATGACTTGCATTTAAAATAACTTTCCCTCTTGTTCCGTCAAACTCAATAGGAATGTAAACAGCTGCATTGTTTTTAGGATAGATCATTTCCATTACCATATTTCCTTCCCCAATCAGGCAACCTGATTTAAAAGGTGGAAGCTGTTTGTAATCGCTGTTTTTTATCTTATAAAAATATTCCATGGCAGGAGGGAGTATAAACCAAGATTTATGGATCATCTCTCCAACTGCCTCACAATGATCCGTTACCTGAAATGTACCAGTTCTATCCAGATGAACCAATTTATGATAAGGACAGAGTATCGTTTTGTTGCCTGCGGCAGATACCAGTTCAATAACTTTATCTGTACAAAATTCGCCGGCCTTGTATCCACTTTGCTTACAAACCAATAGCTTTTCTAACTTATTAGCTGGAGTTTTAAACCATGCGCCTCCAGGTAATTGCTTGAATATATCAAACATTACTGGTGCTGCCATATCAATACCTGTTAGTCCTGGCCTTCCTTCTCCATCTGCGTTTCCTGCCCAGATACAGACCAGATATTTAGAATTTAAGCCAATTGCCCAGGCATCTCTAAATCCAAAACTTGTACCTGTTTTCCATGCAATTCTTTGAGAAGAAGAAAATTGTTCCCATAGCCCTTCTTCTCCCGGTCTCATTAACTCTTCCATGGCATTAAAAGTATTCCATATTGAAGCGTAATCAACTATAGAAGTAGCCTGGTAATCATACTTATCAAACCTTTTATCCCTATGGTCCGTCCTATAATCAGGATCATCATAATCATGCGGATTGTAATTGCCTCCATAATCATTAAAGTGCTTTAAAGTTCTGGCCATACCAAGATAGGCAGTGGCTAAATCCCACATGGTGACTTCACTGCCACCTAAAATGAGCGATAAGCCGTAATGATCTGCAGGTTTATTTAATGTGCTGAAGCCAAGGGTTTTCAATTTATCATAAAAACGCTGGTATTTATACGACTGCAGCATCCTAACAGCTGGTATATTTAAAGATCTGCTTAAGGCATGATTCGCAGGTATGGCACCATCATAACCGAGGTCGTAGTTTTGTGGCGCATAGCCTCCAATTTGGGTTGGGATATCTGGTATCAAAGTTTTGGGCAATAAGAAACCATCAGTCATCATGCTGGCATATAATAATGGTTTTAATGTGCTACCCGGACTCCTGGCTGCTCTGATCATATCTACATGACTTTCCAGTTCCTTATTTTCCGGTTGATAGATGTTGCCGTTATAACTGAGCACTTTTCCCGTTTCTACATCTAATACCAATGCTGCAATGTTGTTGATTCCATTTGCACGGTAGCGGTTGTTATAACGTTTCAGTACTGCATTTACGGTTAACTGCAAATCAAAATTTAACGTAGTAGTCACCCTTGCGGAAACGGTATTGTCCAGCGCCTTAATGGATCTAAACTCACTCTTAAATCGATTTAATAGGTGCGGGGCATACTGTGGTAAAGGTAATGGCAAGCCTGGTATGGGCTCTAATTTAGAAAGATTTGCAGTGGCCTTATCGATAGTATGCAATACAACCAACTTATCCAGTAAATCGTTCCTTTTCCTGATCAAAAGTGCCGAGTTTTTGCCTGGTCTAACTAAAGACGGACTATTCGGAAGAACAGCCAATGTTGCCATCTCACCCCAGGATAAACTTTCAGCACTACGCCCATAATATCTCCAGGCGGCAGCTTCAATACCTACCACGTTGCTACCGAATGGCGCATTTTCTGCATATAACTTTAAAATATCCTCTTTAGAATAAACAAGCTCTAGTCTCAGCGACATTATTGCTTCAATAACTTTTTGTAATACGGTACGGCCTTTACTGCGTGATAATCTCATTACCTGCATACTTATAGTACTGCCACCACTTACTATATGTTTTGCGTTAATATTCTGTTTAATGGCTCTTGCCAGTGCTAAAACGTCAACTCCAGGATGATGGTAAAAGCGCTTGTCTTCAAAAGCGATGATACATTTTTTAAACTTATCAGGTACCACTTCAGCAGATGGAAAGCGCCACTGTCCATCATCTGCAATGGATGCGCTCAGTAACTGCCCATCTGAGGCCTCCAGAACATAGGATAAAGGAACATCAAACAACTTATTTGGTAGTAATAAAAGAAACCAGGTTACTAAAATCAGGAAAATCAAATCAATCAGGGGTAACATTTTTCCATGTTTCCTGATCTGTAATAAATCAGAAACCATGGAAAAATTTGTAACCTTCATTCGATTTGCCTTAGGCTTTATTCGCTTCATTATTATAAATGTGTGGCCAAGGTTGTAAACTATTTAACAACCTCCACCCATTTACCTGGTTTTGTAGCACTTATATTGTTATTGTACATGGCTTCACACTGTACATTGGATAGATAATAACGGCCTATATATGCTGCATTTAGGAGTACTTTGTACACTACAGTTTCGTTTTCTCTCAGGTTAAAATAGGTGAATACCCTATCGTCCCTAATATCTCTGTAGGTGTAGGGTGCCGATGCCAGGATGTTCTCATTGTCATTTACCCTTGTATTTATAATTTCCCAGCCTGAGGGGAATATTTGGGTCAATGCCATTTGTTCATAATAACCCATTTTACCTGGATTTTTAACGGTTACTTCCGCATAAAAATCCAAGCCTTGTTTTAGTTTAGTTGGATCAATTGCTTTACCATTGAGCAACTTATAGCTAACGTCTATAACTAAAGCATCGGTATTGTCTGGCAATAGGTTATTCTGACCAGCAACTGGTTGTCCCTGCAAAATTAGACGGGCAAATAGTACTCTGTTGCTGGTATTTTGTACAGAAACGCCCCCTTTAAAAGTTAGTGGCGTGCTACTCACAAATTGTTTCATGTCCTGCTTGCCCGATTTACCATCAATCGTATAGTTATATTTTAAGCCTGAAGCTGCCTTTCCGTGACTGCAGAATTTAGCTATCGAGAGAATACTATAAGCCGTGGTTTGAGTGCTATACCAACCGTCTTGCCCTAAATTAGCTGCAACCAATTGCATCTCTTTTAAAGCAGCATCATTCCTACCCAAAAGAACCAAAGCCTCTAATATCATGGCTTCATCACGCATAGCAGAACCGTATGTTCCTCCCAACTGATTGTAATCCTTTACTGTTGTTGGTAAACCATTGATTAATCCAAGAGCTGCATTGGTTTGTCCTGCAAGCTGATAAGCAATTGCCAACCTCCATTTTGCCGTTACCGATAAATACTGGAAACCCCTTAACCTGTTCATTGCAGCGATATCTGGTTTTTTTCCTAAAGCCAATACATATAGGCGGTAGGCCTGAGCCAAATCACCACCGTAAAAATTATCTGAATTAGGCACCCATGCACTGGCTTTTTTTCTCAGGTAAACCAATAGTTCATTCATCATGCCGACAGGCAAGCTATAACCTGCATTCTGAGCCTCTACCAGAAAATGTGCAGCGTAAGTGCTTCCCCAGTCGTCGGATTTCCCTTCACCCGGCCAGTAGCTTAATCCACCATCCGGAGTCTGGAATCCCTTTAATTTGTTGATACCCGCCTTGATATTTCTTTCTGTTACCACTTTCTCCTGATCATTTAAGGCAGCAATTTGTCCTAGAAATAGCTGAGGAAACACAGCTGAAGTAGTTTGTTCAACACAACCATGCGGATACTGGATCAAATAACTCATCCTCTTTTTCAAATTGATAGGAGGGATTGAAGATATTTCCAATGTTCCGGAATTGGTGCCAGGCATGCCAATAGGAGCATACTTTGCCGACCAGCTTTCACCCGGTTGTAGTGCCGCTGATATTACATTAGTGATAAATGGATTGGGGTTTCTAATGTCTATTTCTACATCATAAACTGCTTTCTCAGCGCCACTTTGAGCAACTACCTGTATTTTTCCAACACCAGCCAACTCAGGCGCCATAATTTCAAAATAGAGCAATTGGTCTCCAGGTACTTTATATTGCAAGGATTGTTTTACGGAGCCAATTACCTGCAGGTTCTTAGACTGTACCTGCACTACCACATTGTTTACCCCAGCCATGGTAGAAAATATCGTAACGGGCAAGGTAAAAGTTTCACCTGGACCGATCACCCTTGGTAACGTAGCCAATATCATGAGCGGCTTTTTGACCTGTACAGATTTTTCTGCAAAGCCATAAGCCCCGTCCTGTCCGGCTACCACCATTGCCCTTACCGCGCCAATATATTGTGGAAGCTTAAACTTGTGTATCTTCTTTTCTCCTTTGGCAAGTGTAAACGGACCAAGATATTTTACTACCGGAACAAACCTATTCGCTTTGGCCGGACTCAAGTTCCTGTTTATGGAACCATCTCCACCGATGCTGAGGATACGCTCCAGGTTACCGCCCCATGCACCAAGCACATTATCAAAAAGATCCCAGGTTTTTACACCGAGCCCTTCTCTGGCGTAGAAAACAGCATGAGGATCAGGAGTTTTAAACCTCGTGAGATCCAATAACCCTTCATCTACTAAAGCAACAGAGTAGGTCATCGCTTTACCGTTCTGTTCAGTTATAGATAGACTTACTTCAGTTTCAGGTCTGATCTGATCAGGGATTCCTATAATTGGTTTCAATATCGTTTCCGGATCTTCCACAAGAATAGGAATGGCTCCATACATTCTAATCGGCAAATCATTAACAGTCTGCGCATGTGGTTGCAATAAAGTTACATTGGCAAATATATTTGGTGTCATTTCAGCCTCTGCCTTAAACTTGAACTGCGTTTGTCCAGTTTTGGTATCGGTCCAGAAAGTTTTAATCACCTTACTACCATTTTCAATAGATATCAATGCTTTGCCGCCCTTTCCAGAAGGAATAGTAAGCACAACATCCTCACCAACTTTATAAGTTTTCTTATCGGATGTAAACGAAAGCATAGAAGCTTCTGTAGGATTTGCACCCAACTCACGCTGTGCCCATCCTGGCCAATCTACATAAACTGATTTACCGGTAACATGGCCTCCGTTCATACCCCGTACTAATATTAAATAACGACCCCATTCAGGTTCGTTAATCCGCAGGTTCCATTTACCCTTACCATCATTTAGCGTTACCTGATCTTTACTAATAAGTTTATTATAAGAGTTTTGTGTAAAGTTGGCGAAGGAATTTTCATTGTCCTGTTCCCACCACCAACGCCATTGTACTTTATACAATTCCACTTCAACAGTGCTATTACCTTTCAATAGTTTACCATCTCGGTTTACATTAACCAAATCAACTTGGTGATCCTTTCCAGTATACAACAAACCGCTAAGACGTTCACCTTCAGGAGTTTTTATCCCATAATAATCTTTATATACGTGATAAGGGACACTAAAATTATCTATGCTAAAGTTACCGCCGGCTTCAAACACCCTAGTGGTAAAATTAGCTTTAAGCATACCTGGTGCAGCATTGTTGTCGTTAAGATTGGTGCTAATTCTGGCAACACCATTTTCATCAAGCTTGCCTTCAAAAATATTTTTAAGCTGAGACTGAAATACCACCGTAGGGTTGTCAAATTCATAGGCCTCAAAGCCTTTAAAAGTGGTCTTCATGGTATTCAAATTCACATCAACCTTAGCATTAAGGTTTTTACCCGGGGCACCAAACAACCAATTTGCTGTAATGGTAGCATAAGAATTGGCGCCAATACCCAAGTACCCAGCATTGCCGATGTCAAAGTTGATCTTTAAACGGTTGGGCATGATGGTTTCTATTTTTATCATTTTGGTAAATACAGACCCGCCGGCTTTAACCTTTGTGATCCAGTTTCCTGTTGGCGCATTGGCTTCCGTTTTTGTTGTAAAAGCATAAAATCCATTCAATGGGTTAGCAACAATATTCCGCTTAATCAATTGCCCCTGTGGATTATACAATTCAAAAGTAACCGGATAAGCTTCCGGTAATTTTTTAAGTCGGTCTTCCAATATAAAGGAAAGGAACAAAGAATCACCAGGGCGCCATACACCACGTTCTCCGTAAATATAACCCTTCAAACCGTTCTGTACCACATCACCACCCACATCAAACCTGCTTAGTGGGAGAGAACCGCCATCGTCCAGTTTCAGATAACCGCGTTCGTTCCCATTCTTGGCAATCAGGAGAAAGGGCTTTCTTTTCATGTCCAGTTTTACCATCCCATCAGCATCTGTAATCACATGATCAATCACTTGTCGCTGATAATCCAACAAATCTATAGAAATACTGCTCATGGGCTGGGCGGTTAGCAGGTCGGTGGCTATAATTAGCATACTCTTGTCATTGCCACTTTTAGCGATTAACCCGATGTTTGATACCATTACATTTCTGCTGGCCCATCTTTCGCTAGTGTAATAAGAAGGCGTACATGGGTTATCCCGATCTGCCCACCTATAACCGCTTGAATAATAGCTACTATACCTATTCCAAAAATCATCATCCTGATCTATCTTTTCGCCGTAGCCCTCATATTCCTCATCACCTGATTCATCCTGAGCATTGACTTTCCCATTAGCTTCAGTACCGGCATCTGCACACTTGTAAATATTATAGGATCTTCTAAAACCTATGGTAATCCGGTACATTGCTCCGGGTTCTGTTTTTAATATTTTGTCCAGATCAAGTACGAAACGATTCTTCTTATGTAGATTCAAAGCTTTATCATCATCAAGCCGAATGGTTTTTTCTAAAATAGGCTTAGCCACACGGCGAAGCTCATTTCCGTCTTTGTAACCGTTAGACTGAAAGAATTGGGGTATATTATCTTCATAGATTTTGATCACTGTAACATCAACTGCTTTTAAATTTACTGCCTCAAAGGGCAATACCAACTTGCCTGAATTGGGCAATATGGTGCCGCTCCCGGATATTGTTACAGCAGGTAATTTTTTCTCAAATACGAGGTTTGCAGTTTTGCCAGATTGCATTTTCTCCCCATGCAGGTTTTCAATACCCGGATTGGCATTAACCGCATAACTACCTTCCAACGTTTCTGCTGAATAAATCTTTACCTGACTACCATCTATCGTATACCTCAAATCTGATAGGGAACCCACCGTGATCATTCCCGTTAGATCCTGAGCAACACTAACCGGTTCAGAAAACTGCACCAATGCATAATCTTCATTGTCCTGAACTGCCTTGATATCTAATACACGGAATACATTCAAAGCAGGCACAGTAACTTCAACATTACCTTTATCGTCGGCATCAATTGCATCGGCAGACCAGGTGAGCACCAGTTTATTATCAGCTTTAACTTTTTTAATACTATCTATAACAAAGGTTGATATCTTATTTGCAGGGTTGTGCTGCCATTTAATTTTAAGCGGCTGTGAAAATTCTATTGAGAGGGTTTTCTCTAACAGTTTTGGATCTTCCTCATCAGATGTCCTCAGCTCGCCACTCAGTTTCATGTAATCAAAGGAGGTGCTATTTTGAGACACCAATCCGTTTTGTGTAACACTAATGCCGGGCTTGATCACCTTAAACTCGAAATCAAAATCACCTAAACCATTTTCTGTAGTCGTTACTTTATTAAGATGAAACGTAGCTTCATAGTTTTTATCAGGTTGCATATCGTGATCTGGCCTAAATTCAACAGTTTGGGCATCAATCCAATATACCTTTCCAGTTAAACCAGGAGAAAAGCTAAATAGGTCGCGATTATCTGGAGTACCAATGTCCGACAAGGTCTTTGCCTGTGCGGCCAGATGTACCCTGATATAACTCTTTTTAGAAACCGTGCCTGATGTGAAAGCTTCGATGTATTTTGCATACTGCTGATTATAGCCAGCAGTCTTTTTAGGTTTCATTAAAATAAAAAAAGCTGCAACAGTTGCAGCTAAAACCAAAACACCTACAATAAGTGCCGTTCTATTTTTTTGAAAAAAGGGGATACCTGAGGATTCCATACGTAATTTATGATAATAAGATGCGTATGAAAAGTAGGGAAAAAGTGTGAGAGTAAGCTATTTATTTTATCATTACTCCAGGTTTGTTGATAAATGGGATCCTGATCAGGTTTTCATCTACAATGCTTTCTGGTAAAAAAATAAACTTCTTATCGAAGATCACACCATCTACGTAATAGCTTAGCCAATACTCATTGGTAAGCCCAAATACTTCGGTGTCAATAGCTTCCACGCCGGCAAAAGCTTGTGACTTCACATCGCCCACAAAATGTCTTAAAACGGATGTTTTAACCATTTTGCCATCCTTCTCTCCATATCCCTTAGAACTGATCAGTACATTGTCTATCTGAATTTCTTTAAAATTTACCACATAGACTGTCCAGTGCTTTACCTCTGGAGTTTCATTGAGTAATACTACTGCAATTGCAACATCGTCGACTATATTTTCCGGAAGGTCTTTTTTCATAAGCGCTTGCTTTTACTTTTTACACGTCATTAAAGGACACTGGTCTCATTGCAACATAGTGATCATTATAATAATCTAATCGTTGCGAGGTATGCTTGAGATTGCTTCGTACCTCGCAATGACAAGAGTGCCTCGCAATGACAAGAGGTTAAAACTACTTCTTAGCTACCGCTTTTTTCTTTGCAGGTGCCTTCGTTGTTGTTTTCTTAACTGCAGTACCTGCTTTTTTAGCAGTGGCTTTTTTAGTTTTAGGCTCAAAAGCCGCAGGTATTTGTTCTACAATTAGCTTTTTGACATCTTCAAGGGATATAGATGCTAACTCTTCGGGTGTATACTTGTCATTACTCACCGGATTTTTACGCAGTTTCAGCATTTCTTTACCGAACCTGATAAATGGTCCCCAGCGACCGTTTTCTATAGCTATCTTTTCACTTTCCCAGATTTGAATAAACCTATTGGCTTCCTTCTCCAGTTTTTTATCAATCAGCTCTTCAATATCGCTCTGCTTCAGGTTATCAAAGTTATAAGCCTTAGGTACATTGATAAACAGATCATTCCATTTAATAAACGGACCAAACCTGCCAGTACCTTTGGTTACACCCAATTCCTTATAGTGCGCAATTGGTGCATCAGCAGTTATTTTTTCTGCTATAATTTCGATAGACCGTTCTCTGTCGATGGTAAGTGGATCTTCATTTTTTGGAATCGAAATGTAAGTATCGCCCCATTTAACGTAAGGACCAAAGCGACCAACGCCTACAGAAACTTCTTTACCTTCATAATCTTCCAGTTGGAAAGGAAGTTTAAATTGCTCTAATGCATCTTCTAACGAAACTGTAGCAACGGTTTGCGTTTTTGCCAAACTAGCATACTTAGGCTTTTCGTTCTCATCGTCGCTTAGCTCACCAATCTGTACAAGCGGGCCGTAGCGGCCAACTTTTACGTATACATTTTTACCAGAAACAGGATCAATACCTAACAGACGCTCACCATTTGCACGGTCTGCATTCTCCAGCGTACTTTCCACCTCTATATGGAAAGGGGTATAGAAGGAGTGGAGCATTTTTGTCCATTCCTGCAATCCCTGTGCGATCTCATCAAATTCCTTTTCTACGTTTGCTGTAAAATTAAAATCAACAATACCTTTAAAGTGTTCAACCAGGAAATCATTTACCACTTCACCTATATCAGTTGGGAAAAGCTTTCCTTTTTCTGCACCTGTAATCTCTGTTTTAATCTGTTTGCTAACCTTATTGTCGGTCAAAATAATCGAGATAAATGAGCGCTGTCTTCCGTCACGCTCTTCTTTTACCACATAACCACGGTTTTGGATGGTGGAAATTGTTGGCGCATAAGTAGATGGTCTGCCAATTCCCAATTCTTCAAGCTTTTTAACAAGACTAGCCTCTGTATATCTGGCCGGAGGTCTTGAAAAACGCTCAGTAGCACTCATTTCTTTAATAAATAAATCCTGACCTTTAGCTAATGGCGGAAGCATACTATTGCCATCCGTATCTTCCATTTCTTCCTCATCGCTGGATTCTAAATAGACCTTTAAGAAACCATCAAATTTAAGCACTTCACCTTCAGCAATTAAATTCTCCTTCCGGGTACTGATACCTATTTGTGCAGTAGTTTTTTCAAAAAGCGCTTCGCTCATTTGAGAAGCAATGGCTCTCTTCCAGATCAATTCATATAAACGTTGCTCAGAACTATCGCCCGTTACCGTATGGTGGTTAAAATAAGTAGGTCTGATGGCTTCGTGAGCCTCCTGTGCGCCAGCAGATTTTGTCTTATAGATCCTAAGGTGGTGATATTTTTCACCCCATGCCGATTTAATCTCTGCCGCTGCCGCTTGTAATGCAGTTTCCGATAAATTGACAGAATCGGTACGCATATAAGTAATTCTTCCACTTTCATACAATCGCTGGGCGATCTGCATGGTCCTTGAAACCGAGTAACCTAATTTTCTTGAGGCCTCTTGTTGTAAGGTAGAAGTTGTAAACGGCGCAGCCGGATTTCTTTTTGCCGGTTTAGTTTCCAGATTGGCAACAGTAAAGTCTGCGCCAATGCAATCATGAAGAAACTTTTCTGCATCAGCTTCTTTTTCAAAACGTTGTGGCAATTCTGCTTTAACGAGTTCTTTCCCTTTTCCAGTTAAAAACTGGGCAGTTATTTTAAATGCAGCAAGTGCATTAAATTTATTTACGTCACGTTCACGATCAACAATTAGTCGCACGGCTACTGATTGTACACGTCCTGCAGATAATGATGGCTTTATTTTTTTCCATAGTACTGGCGAAAGTTCAAATCCAACCAGACGATCTAATACACGCCTTGCTTGTTGGGCGTGTACCAAGTTATAATCTATAGTACGGGGTTGATCAATTGCTTTTAAGATAGCAGGTTTTGTGATTTCGTGAAAAACGATTCTTTTAGTTTTGGCTTCTTTTAAACCTAAAGTTTCAAATAAGTGCCAGCTAATGGCCTCACCCTCACGGTCCTCATCTGATGCAAGCCATACCATTTCAGCTTCCTTTGCAAGTTTCTTTAGTTCAGCAACCACTTGCTTTTTATCGGCCGGGACTTCGTAAGTCTGACTGAAATTATTAGCAATATCGATCCCCATATCTCCTTTAACCAGGTCGCGAATATGTCCGTAACTTGATTTAACAAGGAAATCTTTCCCTAAATACCCTTCAATTGTTTTTGCCTTTGCGGGTGACTCAACTATCAGTAAATTCTTAGCCATTCAGAACGTTTTTCTGCAAATAAAGCTATAAATAAGGCTAAAATCAAAATCAATCATTAATTTAATACGAATTATTTTTCAAAACACCTAATTTAAGTTTATAAATCTTGGCCTAAATTGGCCCTTAATACCATGCTTTATAGGCATTTGCAGTTGTTATACTTCCCACTTGTTCCTGCTTTTTCCCACGTTTCTCCCACATAACTCTTGTTTTAGGTACTTTTAGTGGGAAAAGGGTGGGAGAATGCTAAGACAAATACAAGACAAGGTCTTTACATAACAATTATATTACTGCTAGCAATTAAAACTTTTTGTACTTAACTTCGTATGTACATAAAAACAAAAACTATGAATACATTATTGATTCTTCTGAGTCTGTTCTTTACGCCACCTGCAAAAAGCGTTTACGACTTCTCTTTTAAAACAATTGACGGCAAAGAGATTAAACTTTCAAAGTTTAAGGGTAAAAAGATCTTAATCGTTAACACCGCATCTAAATGTGGTTATACTCCTCAATACACAGACTTGGAAAAACTACACGAGAAATATGGCAAAGATGTGGTCTTAATTGGTTTTCCTGCTGCAAACTTTAACAATCAGGAGTTGGCAACCAATGCTGAAATCAAAGAATTCTGTACTGGTAAATACAATGTGAAATTCCTTTTAAGTGAAAAAGTAAGTGTAAAAGGGAGCGACATCGATCCTTTATTCGCATACTTGACTTCGGTAGAGAATCCTGATGTTAAAGGTGATATCTCCTGGAACTTTGAGAAATTCCTA
This sequence comes from Pedobacter sp. UYP24, assembly GCF_054057295.1. Taxonomy (NCBI): domain Bacteria; kingdom Pseudomonadati; phylum Bacteroidota; class Sphingobacteriia; order Sphingobacteriales; family Sphingobacteriaceae; genus Pedobacter; species Pedobacter sp. UYP24. The sequence continues at coordinate 42,040 of NZ_JBSRZD010000011.1, read as the reverse complement.
ATCAATGAAAAAGGTCAGCTTGTGCATCGTTTCCTTTCTCCAGTTAAACCCCTTAGCGAAGAGATTACCAAGAATTTGTAATATTTTTTTCAATAGCTATAAAAAGAGAAATCCTTAACCGGGATTTCTTTTTTTTGTAATATCAATTTGCATTCTTTGTAATAGTTTTATGCACCAAAGCATTTTCATGGCTTATCATAGATTATTAAAACCATCACTTGTTGCTTTTGCCGTTTTCCTGTTTGCGGGCTGCGCATCTGGCTATAAGCTAACCAAGGCCAGCAGATCTGAATATAACATCAATAATACGTTAGCTGTAGATAGCGCTATTATCAAAACTTATCTTCCTTATAAGGCACAAATGGAAGCAGAAATGAGCCAAATCATCGGGCACTCAGCAGTATTGATGTCGAAAAACGAAAATGATAAAAATCCGGAAAGTCTGATCAGTAATTTCTTCGCAGATGCAAGTATGCAGCAAGCACTGAAACTTGACCCTGCTATCGATTTCGCCATGCCATCCACCAAAGGTGGAATACGAGTAGATATTCCGGCTGGAGGAATCACCTTGTCGCAAATTTTTGAAACTATGCCATTTGAGAATGAGTTTCTTGTTTACACTTTGAGCGGCAAAGATGTTCAGGGCCTGTTAAACTTTATCGCCTTTAATAATGGAGAGCCCGTTGCAGGCTTGAGAATGACTATAGTAAACAACAAAGCTGAAAATGTTTATATAGCGGGCAAGAAATTCGATCCTGCTAAAACCTACCGGGTAATGACCACTGATTATATTGCCGGAGGTGGTGATAAATTTGAGGACTTTAAGCAGGCTATTAAAAAAAAATCTCTAGGTCTTAAAGTACGTGATGCATTAGTGAATTATGTAAAAGAACAGGAAGCACAGGGTAAAATTATCAATCCAAAACTAGATGGAAGAATTACAAAAAATTAATCGTCGCGGTTTTATAAGAAACAGTGGGGTAGTAGCTGGCGCATTAGCATTTGGTTTTAGCTCTTTGGATGCGATTGCAGCGGGTGATACGGTTAAGCTTACCATTTTACATACCAATGATGTGCATAGCCGTATAGAGCCTTTTCCAATGGATGGGTCTGTTAACCAGGGTTTGGGTGGTACTGCCAGAAGGGCCGCGCTGATCACTTCCATCAGACAGAAAGAGAAAAATGTATTGCTGCTAGATGCTGGTGATATATTTCAGGGCACACCGTATTTTAATAAGTTTGGCGGCGAGCTGGAAATGAAATTGATGACTGCAATGGGATATGATGCCGCAACTATGGGAAACCATGATTTCGATAATGGTCTGGAGGGTTTTCATAAACAGCTTCCACATGCTAAATTCCCTATTCTATGCAGCAATTACGATTTCTCCAATACGGTGCTTTCAAAGTCAACAATTCCATATCAAATATTCAATAAGCAGGGCATTAAAATTGGGATTTTTGGCATAGGGATACAACTGGAAGGCATTGTAGATGTAAAAAACTATGGTGCAACAATATTCCAGGATCCTGTACAAAAAGCAAATGAAATGGCTGATTTACTGAAAAATGAGCTAAAATGTGATTTGGTCATTTGTCTTTCGCACATTGGATATACCTATACAACGGATAGGATATGTGATAAAATATTGGCTAAAAACAACAGGAATATAGATCTGATTATTGGTGGCCATACCCATACCTTTATGGATGAACCTGAAGATATTCAGAATTTAAGCGGCAAGATGACCACCATAAACCAGGTTGGTTTTGCAGGGATAAATCTTGGTCGCATAGATTACTATTTTGAAAGGTATAAAGGAAAGCGCATTAAAACCGCATCTCCTTACCTGATTTCAAATCACCTGGATGCTTAACTAATTAACATAGAAAGCCACCACCCAATAAGTCGTTCCCTTCGTAGAAAACGGCCGACTGGCCTGGTGCGATTGCGGATACAGCGTGGTCAAATACTACCTTCATTCCATCCTTCTCTTGCACAATAGTACTTAGCATACCGGCATCTTTGTACCTGATTTTGGTGATCACATTATCCATTGGTTCGTAAATATTTGCATATTTAACCAGGTTGATATTTCTAACCATCGCTTCGCGACGTTCCAGTTCCTCTGCCTTACCCAATACAACCGTATTACTTTCTGGAAGTATCTGGAGTACAAACATTGGCTCGCCAAATGCTATACCAAGTCCTTTACGTTGGCCTATGGTGTAAAATGGATAACCTTTATGCTGACCAACTATCATACCGTTGCTTAATACAAAATTACCACCAGAAACACGTTGTTCCAGATCTTCTACTTTATGCTTTAGAAAGGCGCGATAATCGTTATCAGGGACGAAACATATTTCATAGCTTTCGCTCTTTTTGGCCAATTCTTCCTGTCCCATGTCTAATGCCATTTGTTTGATATCTGCTTTGGCAAAAGAGCCAAGCGGGAATTGCGTGCGGGCAAGGTTTTCCTGAGAGACTCCCCAAAGCACGTAGGATTGATCCTTATTTTCGTCTTTTCCTTTTGATATTACATAGCGGCCACTGTCTTGAACCCTGATATTGGCATAGTGTCCTGTGGCGATAAATTCGCAATCTAATTTATTTGCTCTTTTAAGTAATGCTTCCCATTTGATGTGGGTATTGCACAAAACACAAGGATTTGGTGTACGTCCGGCAAGGTATTCATCCACAAAATTGTCAATTACAAAATCGCCAAACTCATCCCTAATGTCTAGGATATAATGTGGAAAGCCATAATTAACAGCTAACGTGCGGGCATCATTAATACTATCTAAACTGCAGCATCCGGTTTCTTTACTGCTACTACCAGAAGTGGCGTAATCCCAGGTTTTCATTGTTAAACCAATCACTTCATAACCTTGTTCATGTAGCATTACTGCTGCTACTGAACTATCAACACCGCCACTCATGGCTACCAGAATCCTGCCTTTTTTACTCATATTATTTAATACTGCCGCGGGTTCAAAGCCCGGTGATTATCTATAAGTTGCAAAAGTAGCAGAATTTGGGCATAGAATGGCATTTGGTAGTCAAATGCTTGTAAAAGTCTATGCATTATTTTTTACCTTAGGCACGTCATTAACTGTATAACTTTTAGCATGAAGAAGATTTTATTGTATTGCCTTTTATTACCCGGCCTGGCAGTTCAGGCTCAGCAGAATTTAGTAAAGTATGTGAAGCCAATTATAGGCACCCAGAAAATGGGACATACATTTCCGGGTGCGACAGTTCCATTTGGCGCTGTGCAATTAAGTCCGGATACTGATACCTTATCTTACGCTGTAAATGGTAAATACAATGGAGATGTTTATAAATATTGTGCTGGTTATCAATATGATGACAAGACAATTGTGGGATTTAGTCATACCCACTTCAGCGGTACCGGCCACTCAGACTTGGGTGATTTTCTGATGATGCCTACCCAGGGTAAATTGCAGTTAAACCCTGGTACAGCCAATGATCCTAAATCTGGTTTCAGATCGGCTTTTTCTCATGCCAATGAGACCGTAGAAGCTGGTTATTATAAAGTTAAGCTTGATGATGATCACATTACTGCAGAGTTAACTGCCACAAAAAGGGTAGGGATCCATCAATATACCTTTCCTAAGTCAGACCAATCGCATATTATTCTGGATTTGATGGCCGGTATCTATAATTACGAGGATAAGACGGTGTGGACGTATGTAAGGGTAGTAAATGATACCTTGATTACAGGCTATCGCCAAACAAATGGCTGGGCACGTACCAGAACGGTATATTTCGCCATGTCATTCTCTAAGGCCTTTGCTTCATATGGACAAAAGAATTTTGACGACCCACAAGTTTACAGGGGTTTTTGGCGCAAGTTTGACCAGACTAAAAACTTCCCTGAAATAGCAGGAAAGCGCATCAGGATGTATTTTGATTTTAAAACTGCCGAACAGGAAAAGATTAAGGTAAAATTCTCTCTGTCTCCAGTGAGCCAGGAAAATGCGATTGAAAACATGAAGGCTGAAGCTCCAGGATGGGATTTTAATAAAATGAAGGAAGAAGCACAGGCCAGCTGGAACAAGGAACTGAATAAAATAAAGATAGAAGCAGCTGATGATGAAAAGATTAATTTTTATACCGCGATGTATCATGCTTTCATCAATCCCACCACTTACACAGATGTAAATGGTCAGTACAAAGGATTAGATCAAAACGTACATACTGCAAATGGTTTTACTAATTACACTACTTTTTCTTTATGGGACACTTACAGGGCGTTACATCCTTTCTTGAATATCATGCAACCTTCCAGAAATAATGATATCGTGAAGTCTATGATGGCACATTACGACCAAAGCGCATTAAAAATGCTGCCCATCTGGTCTCACTATGCAAACGACAATTGGTGCATGAGTGGATACCATAGTGTATCCGTTATAACGGATGCAATTATTAAGGGGGTATATAAAGGGGATGCCGAAAAAGCGCTGGAAGCTTGTATCACTACCGCTAATCATAGGAATTACGAGGGGATAGGGGATTATATTGATTTGGGATACATACCTGCAGAGCACAGCGGAACATCTGTTTCCAATACATTAGAATATGCATACGATGATTGGTGTATTGCACAACTTGCTAAAAAGCTTGGCAAGAAGGACGTTTATGATACTTTTATAAAACGGTCTGGAAACTGGGTGAATAACTTTGATAAGTCCATCGGTTTTATGCGCCCTAAATTGGCAGATGGAACTTTTAAAAAGGATTTTAATGCTTTGAGTACACAGTCACAAGGTTTTATTGAAGGCAATACCTGGAATTACAGCTTCTTTGTACCACATGATCCAAATGCTTTAATAGCTGCAATGGGTGGTAAAAAGAAGGTTGGCTTGCGCTTAGATTCTTTATTTACGATGCATTTGCCTGATGAGTTCTTTGCTGAAACGGAAGACATTACCAGAGATGGTATAATTGGCGGTTACGTACATGGCAATGAGCCAGCGCATCACGTTGCTTATTTATACAATTGGATAGATCAGCCCTGGAAAACACAGCAGCGTGTAAGGATGATCCTGAAAATGCAATACAAGTCTACACCAGATGGTTTGGGTGGTAATGATGATTGCGGACAAATGAGTGCATGGTACATGTTCTCTACGTTAGGATTTTATCCGGTGGCTCCAGGTTCTGATGAATATTCTCTTGGTAGTCCGGCGATAAACAACGCCACGCTCACTTTGGAAAATGGTAAAACATTTACTGTTGAAGCCATCAACCAAAGTGATAAGAATGTTTATGTTTCTAAAGTATTACTTAATGGCAAACTTTTAAATACGCAAACCATTAAGCATTCGGACATTACGAATGGAGGAAAACTAACGTTTTATATGGTAGCTAAGCCTAAGCTAAAATAGCAGTTAAACAAACGCAGGTACAAGGTCTGGATCATTACCTTGTATCTGATTTTTTCTTACATCAGATAGTTCCTTCGGTTTTTTAATGATCTTTTTATTCAAGCCGCTGGCAGCTGCGTAAAGAAGTAAACCACTAAGCGCAAATTTTTGAATGGCTTTATATGGATATTGCGGTATATCTTTTATTGCTTTTTGCAATAAATAAACCCCGGCAATAGTGGAAACGAGTCTCTTACCAGAATGCAAATCTCCTGTTTCGTAAGAATTGAGTATGTTGTTTACAAATGATAATGTTATTTTTTCTTTTATAGTGTTGAACATATAGCTTATAGTTATATTATATACGGAACAGCGCTCAGATTACTTTTGTTTGAATAATGTGCGTTAAATACTTTCCAAACGTTCTAAAACAGTTTTGATTGCCTCATCTACTATTTTAGCAGGTTCATTTGAATACTGGAAATTGACTCGGCTAGCGAGTATCGCATTTATGGACAATGCTTTATGCCCCAGTATTTTGGCTAAGGCATAAATGCCAGCAGTTTCCATTTCGAGGTTTGTTATTCTATTTTCTGCCAGTTTAAAGCTATTTAAAACTGAGATCAATTTAGGTATAGAATTTTGAGCACGGACTTTTCTGCCCTGTGGGGCATAGAAACCAGGAGCTGTGGCTGTAATGCCAGTGACAAGGCCTACACCTAAATGTTTCATTAAATAGGGATCTGCAGCAGCGAGATAAGGTTCAATATTTTTTAGGTCGCCTGAATGCTGTATAAAAGCGGCTAGCAATTCTATTTCTTTTCCATTTGGATTTTGACTGTAATACCTCATGAGCGCATCAAGGCCCAATCCATAAGAAGATGCCAAAACAGTACCCATTGGAATGTCTTCCTGGATTGCTCCTGAAGTTCCAATTCTGATGATGTTTAATGCCGTTAATTTTGGTTTTACCATTCTGCGGTTAAAATCTATGTTAACCAGTGCGTCCAACTCATTCAATACAATATCAATATTGTCTGTCCCAATCCCTGTAGAAACAACAGTGACGCGCTTTTTACCTAAGTAGCCGGTGTGCGTAATAAACTCCCTTTTACCTTTCTGTACTTCAATTTTATCAAAATACTTAGAAATAGCTGATACCCGGTCAGGATCACCAACGGTAATAACAGTATCTGCCAGATCCTCAGGTAAAAGATTAAGGTGGTAGACGCTGCCATCGGGATTGACAATCAAATCTGCTTCTGAAATGTATTGCTCCATATCAATTTGGGTTTTAACAAACCTATCAAATTTTTACTGATCGGTAAAGAGGTACTTCATGTTCAAGTCCTCAATTTTACTCAGTTTAGATAAAAGAATATTAAGCGCGGATTGCCTTACGGCCATTTTAATGAGGCAATCATTATCAAAGTGTTGCTCCAGAAGCCTGGGTTGTTCTTCTTTGATAATGCGCATCACATCATTCATAGACTGATAGGTAAATGAAACCTCGTAAACATCATCGATGGTTTTACTGATGATATTACCATTGTTAATGGAATCAACTGCTGCAGTCTTATAGGCATTGATCAGTCCCGGTACACCCAATAAAGTACCACCGAAATATCGTACTACGACAATTAATACATTAGTAATGTCTGCAGAAAGCATAGTGTTCAGGATTGGTCTGCCTGCGGTACCAGAGGGCTCGCCATCATCCTGGATACGGAAAACGGACCTATCGGCTGTCAGCCGGTATGCCCAGCAAAAATGCCTGGCTTTACCATGTTCTGCACGCAACAAGCTTAGTAAATCTTTGACTTGATTTTCATTAAAGATAGGGTAGGCATAGCCGATAAATTTACTACCCTTGTCTTTAAATAAGCCCTCAGCTGGTGATTCCAGGGTTTTATAGGTATCATCAAAAAGCATAAATTTGAGATACGGTAATTAATGAAATGGCTATAATGGCCAGGAACAAACCTGCAATATTTAGAGGGTTAAGCTTTTCTTTAAAAATTAGTAAACCGGCAAGGCAGCCTGCTATAATTACGCCCAGATTCATGGCGGCAAAGACGGTAGAGGGGTGATCTGCCATAGCCTGGTGTGCCTTAAGATAAAATAAGATGTTAAAAAAATTAAAGAACCCGAGTATGCAACCACAAACGAAATTGATCAGTTCTGGCTTTTTACCTTTGGCAAAGTAGGCATACAGTATAAAAAATAAGGAGAAAATAAAAGCTAAGGAAAATATGTAAATAAGTGAACTGGTGTAGGGAATGGATTTTAGTTGGGCCACCTTTTTAAACAGGATATCTATAAACCCAAATCCGATAAACACGGCTAAAGGATAAATCCAGTTCCCAGCGCCCTTTTGGGTATTGGTCTGTTTATTTAAAACCAGTACAATAGCGATAAGACCAACAAAGAGTCCGGTTATTTTAAGCACGCTAAACTGGTCTCCAAAAATAAAATATGCAGCGATGAGCGATATGATAAGGGAAAGTCGCTGTGCAATATCGGTCTTAACTATTCCAATGCTTTTTACAGATAATGCTAAGAACCAAAATATTAAGGGAAGCAGAACACCTATTGATAAATAGACTGGCTCTGGTTTTAAGATTAATAGATCACTAAATTTTGGTTTGAAGAAAAATGAACCAATTAGTATTGCAAAAAGGTAATTCCATGTTACCGCCTCCATTACATTTATTCTGTATCTTTTTGCCAGCTTTAACAGAACAGATACCGTAACGCTGCATAAAATGCTGATGATTAAAAATAACATACTATATATGGTTTTCGTAAATGCGTAAGGTATCCTTGCCAACATTTAATTCATCTGTTAGCATTCCATGGATTACTGGTGCTTCCATTCCTTCTTTCCATGAAGTGGCAGAGGTAAATATCCTGGCTTCATCCCACAAGTCGGCCTGTATAAATTGCTTAAGTAAATTTGCACCTCCTTCTATTATAATGGATTGAATATCCATCAAGTACAATTGAAAAGCAATTTTTTGAGGTAAGTAGTATCGCATATCTTCCATCTGTATGTAATGGATATTACCTGAAACTACTGTTTTAACTTCGTTAAATACGATAGTTTTGGCATCGGAACTATAAATGTTAGCTATTGTTGGGATGTGGAGCTTTTGATCTATAAGGATCCGAACTGGATTTCTTCCCTGCCATTCTCTGACGGTTAAACTTGGGTTATCTACTAGAGCGGTACGCTTTCCTACCAGAATGGCATCTTCTTCTGTACGCCATTTGTGTACCAACTTTTTAGCAAGCGGACCGCTAATCCATTGCTGTTCGGCATTTTTAGGTGCAAAAAAGCGGTTCGCAGTCTCGGCCCACTTCAATATTATGTATGGGCGTTGCTTTAATATCCTTGTAAAAAACCGTCTGTTCAAAGTTGTACATTGCGATTCCAGCACTCCTGTAATGACTTCTATACCAGCCTCTTTTAGCTTTTCAATGCCCTTGCCATTTACATCAGAAAATGGATCTTTATTTCCTATAACTACTTTTTTTACCCTGTGTTTAACCAGTAGATCTGCACATGGAGGAGTTTTACCAAAATGAGCACATGGCTCAAGACTTACATAAACAGTGGCACCAGAAAGCAATTCATCTGCTTGTGATCCGTAAGTGGCTATAACATCGTTAACTGCATTAACTTCTGCATGGGCTTGTCCGAAACGGGCATGGTAGCCTTCACCGATGATTATATTGTTATTTACAATAATACAACCAACCATTGGATTGGGGCTTACGCTTCCAATACCCATTTCTGCCAGCTCAAGGCATCTTTGCATGTATAGCTCATCAGTCATTGTAGCAAAAATAAGGTATATTGTTTGATTTGCTTACTTTTGTTTATCATGAATTTAAAGGAGGTGCTCAGCAATTTCAAGGAAGAATTAAACGGGGTTTATGAAGAGTCTGAAGTCATTTTTATCTTTTATATGGTTGTGGAGCACATCATGGGATGGAAGAGGTCTGTAACACATACAAGATTTGATCATGATATTCCTCAAGATCAGTTAAGGGTTTTCCAGCATATGCTACAGCTACTGAAACAACATGTTCCATTGCAATATGTAATTGGGCAGGCCGACTTTTATCAACTTAAATTTAAGGTAGACCCCTCTGTTTTAATTCCCAGACCGGAGACTGAAGAACTGGTGGATTGGATTATTGATGTGGTGAGACAGCATCCACCAACTGGATCAGCAATAAGTATACTTGATATTGGCACCGGAAGTGGCTGCATCGCAATTGCGCTTCAAAAAAACCTGCCGGAAAGCATGGTATCTGCATTGGATATTTCTGAAAAGGCCCTGGAAATTGCCTTATACAATTCAATTGCTAACCATGCGCCAATTAATTTTGTCCATGCTGATATTCGTACGTTTAGCAATAACGAGCAATTTGATATTATTGTTAGCAATCCTCCTTACATCACCAATAGCGAAAAGGCAGAAATGCATCAGCATGTTTTGGAGCATGAGCCTCATTTGGCCTTATTTGTTAAGGATGAGAATGCATTGGAGTTCTATGATGCAATTGCGAATTATGCATACACTGCTCTGAAACCAGGAGGCCTGCTTTTTTTTGAAATCAATGGTATGTATGGTGTAGAAACAGTAGAGATATTGAAAGCTAAACAGTTTATAAACATTACATTAAAAAAAGACATGCAGGGTGTTGATCGGATGATATGCTGTAAAATAGACTAGCTTCTGGGATGAAAATCTTTAATCACGCTTTTTAAGTAATCTCGGTCTATATGGGTGTAGATCTCTGTTGTGGTAATGCTAGAATGGCCAAGCATTTCCTGCACGGCGCGCAAGTCGGCTCCCCCCTCAATGAGGTGTGTGGCAAAAGAATGCCGAAAGGTATGCGGACTAATCCCCTTTTTTATTCCGGCTTTTAAGGCCAGTTCTTTTATCATTTTGAACACTGTTATTCTGGAAAGTCCAGTACCCAAACGATTAAGAAAAAGAAAATCTTCATATCCTTTTTTAATAGGAACATATACCCTGACTTGCTCTATATAAATTCTAATAAAGTGAAGGGCACTACTTCCAATAGGAATCAGCCTTTCTTTGTTGCCTTTACCAATTATTTTTATAAACTCATTTTGCCATGAAATGTCTGATATCCTTAAGCTGATCAGTTCAGTTACGCGCAAACCACAACCATAAAGTACTTCCAGTAAAGCTTTTCCACGCATGCCTTCTGGGGTGGAAGCATCAATAGCAACTATTAAAGCTTCTATTTCATTGATATTTAACGTATCAGGAAGTTTTTTGGCTAACCGTGGAGATTCCAGGTCAAATGTTGGATCGTGTGTGATGACTTTTTCCAATTGTAAAAACCCAAAAAAGGATTTTAATCCTGAGATTACCCTAGCCTGTGTAACAGGGAGCATGCCCAATTCATTGATCCAAGAAATAAAAGCTTTAAGATCTATAGCAGTAATTTCTTGAATCCTTATTTGTCGGCCTCCGAGTGCTAAAAACTGCTCAAACTTATTAACGTCACTCAAATAAGCACTTACAGAATTAGCAGAGAGCGAGCGCTCTAGTTTTAGGTATACCTTAAATGATTTGATGTAGCTCTTATCGATCACACAAAAAATTTTCTATTTTAATATTTTAACTCTAAGTTTGAGTTGATGAAGATACAAATTATTAATGGACCAAATCTAAACCTTTTAGGCTTGCGGGAGCCCGGAATCTACGGTAATCAAAGCTTTGAAGCGTATCTTGATACTTTACGTTCTATGTACAGCATTCTTGAAATTGAATACTTTCAAAGTAATGTGGAGGGAGAGCTGATTAACAAACTGCATAAAGTTGGGTTTGATTATGATGGTATTGTAATCAATGCAGGTGGATATACCCATACTTCAGTGGCTATTGCTGATGCCATTGCTGCAATTAAAACTCCCGTTATTGAAGTACACATTTCGAATATCTATGCACGCGAAGAATTTAGGCATGTATCCTTAACCGGAAAAAATTGCAAAGGGGTATTGACTGGTTTTGGTATGGATGGGTACCGTTTGGCCATAGAAAGCTTGTTACAGACTACAGGTTCTTAAGATTGCTAAAATACTTTATTTTCTTTATGAAATAAGCGTAGACAATACTGGAAGAAAATACGCCTGAATGCTTTAAATAGGGTAGCTGCTGCTTAGTTCTTTTATTTGCATTGTGCCAAAAGTGCTTAAAGAAGTAGACATGGGCTTTAGTAACAGCCATTGCAAAATCCCTTTCACCTTTTGCAATGAAATGAACCCAGGCAATAAAGTCCATAAAGAACCTGATAAATATTCTGAAATAGGCATCTGGTAAAGGCAGGTTCTTTTGGAGGATAATGAGGTTATTCCTAAAGTTTAAATAGGTTTTATATGGGTTATTGCTACTCAGCGTACCGCCCCCAAGGTGATAAACTTCGGCATCGGGGCAATAAACTACTTTGTAACCTAGGTTTTTTAATCGCCAACATAGGTCTATTTCCTCCATGTGTGCAAAGAAATCAGGATCTAATCCTCCTGTTTCTCTCCATTTTTCAGCTTTAATAAACAATGCAGCACCGCTGGCCCAGAATATCTCTGCTGCGTCATCATATTGACCATTGTCTTGCTCCACCGTATCAAATATTCTTCCCCTACAAAAAGGATAGCCATGAAGATCAAGGTAACCACCTGCTGCACCTGCATATTCAAAAGAATCTTTATGTAATTGCCACTTTATTTTAGGCTGCGCAACGGCAATCAAAGGATCACTTTCCATTTGTGTAATTACGGGCTGTATCCAGTTTGCTGGAACCTCAACATCAGAATTTAATAGCACAAAATAATCTGCCTCAACTTTCTCCAATATCTTACGATATCCTTCTGCAAATCCGTAATTACTATCGTTTTCAATTATAGTTATGCCTGGGTAATTGGCCCTGATAAAGTCTACCGATCCATCTGTAGAGGCATTATCACCCACTACCAGCTGTAGATTGTGATAAACAGAAACTGCTACACTGGGAAGAAACTGCTCTAGCAGCAGTTTTCCATTCCAATTCAAAATTACTACCGCTACACTCGGTGCACTCATTATATTTCTTCTGGTTTATGTTTCCACCGTTTATGGCTCCAAAGCCAATATGCAGGTTCTTTATTGATTATTTGTTCGAGTTTGCTAAAATTTCTTTTAGTCAGCTCCCATTCATCCAACTCCTTAGGTTTTTCGGCCATTAGGTAACAGTCTACCTCATAATATCCGCGTTTTACCAATTGCATGTTAAAATATATAACAGGCCTGTTGGTTTGCATTGCAATCTTCTCAATACCTGTAAGTACGGGCGTTGGTTGATGCAGAAAGTCTATCCAAACCCTCGCATCGTCTTTGGCCGGTGTTTGATCACCCGCAAAGCAGAACATGGTGGTGCTATTTTTGGTGGCGACTACCGATCTCAGCGTTTGTCGCATGGGTATAAATAAATTTGAAGTTCTTGTGCGTATCCGATAAAACCATGCATCAAATGCAGCACTAGATAAAGGTTTGTAGATAACATAAGCCGTAGCAGGAATGCGGAGTCCGAGTGCAAGCATTCCGAGTTCCCAGTTACCATAGTGTCCTGTGCATGCCAATACGCTTTCCCCACGGTCGATATAGTTTGTTACCAGCTCAAGGTTGTTAAACTTTACTCGCTTTATTAATTCTTTATCTGAAATGCTGGAGAGTTTCACTACCTCAAAGATCAAATCAGCAAGATACCTGAAGTATGTTTTCTCAATTGCTTCAATATCTGCTATAGTTTTTTCGGGAAAAGAATTCCTTAAATTTACATTTACTACTTTTCTACGGTAACGTAAAACGTAATATAGAAGTAGGTAACCCACCCAGGCAAATGCATGTAGAAAGGAGAGGGGCAATCTAGATAAAAGGTTCAAAAAAGAAATTCCTATGTAAGAAATGCTTTTTTTTATCATTATTTTGCGGGTTAAGAATGCAAACATAATTTATCAGATGGAAAGTTCAGCTATATTCCCAATTTTTTATATGCCGCCTGTAAGTTATTTCTCTGGATTAAAGGAGGTAGACTTCAATTTTGTATTGGAGCACTATGAGCATTTTCCTAAACAGACTTATAGAAACCGTGCCTCCGTGTATTCCCCGAATGGTATTCTTGATCTTATTGTACCGGTAGTTAGAGGATCTAAAATACATACCACCATAAAAGACGTTAAAATAAGTAACGAATTTAACTGGCAGCGTCTGCATTGGAAAAGCCTGGAAAGCTGCTATAGAAACTCTGCATATTTTGAATATTATGAGAATGAATTTTCAGAATTCTACACCAGGAGTTACACATTTTTGATAGATCTAAACCTAGATATTTTGCAATGGTTATTAAAGCAACTTAAAAAACCCAATGAGTTTAAGTTTTCAGAGGAATACTTCCGGGATCCATCGCCAATGGCCGATTTAAGAAGTACAATGACAGTAAGGAAAAGGGCGGATGTTCAGAATGTAAAACCCTATTTCCAGGTATTTGATGACAGGCATGGTTTTATTCCAAACCTTAGTATGGTAGACTTGTTATTTAACCAGGGTCCTCAATCAAAATCTTTCCTCTAAATGTCCAATACAAGAAAACGCAAACGTCAGAAACGATATGCACTGCCTGAGGCAGGTTCAAGTCCTGGGTTGGTTTTTATTGATGAACATTCTTTAAAACCAATTATCAAAATTTATCGTTTTAATATTGATAATTATGATATTATAGATGTTAATTCGATAAAAAAAGCCAAAGCTATCATTGCTGATAAATCTTTTACATTTTGGATAGAGGTAAAGGGATTTGCTTCTCCAGAGTTGTTTGAGTCATTGAATACAGATTTCAAAATCAATAAATTGGTGCTGGAAGACATTACACGTACTTATCAACGGCCAAAGGTGGAAGAGTATGATGATTATGTTTTTGCCATTAGTAGGATGGTAAAATTTGATAAGAATGGGGATCTGGATAATGCCCAGGTTTCTTTTATCCTAACCGATAATACCTTAATCACCTTTCAGGAAGGTTATGAAGATTGTTTGGAGCCAATACGAAACCGGCTGAAAGCAGGGAAAGGAAATATACGTATTGCGGGTGCAAGCTACCTTATGTATGCTTTAATGGATATTATTGTAGATACCTATTTCGAAATACTACGACAATGGGGAGAGGATCTTGATGCAATAGAAGACAGGCTATTTGACCGTCCAGACAAAACTATCATGTATGACACCCAAATTATTAAACGTCATTTAATAAGCATTAGGAGAGTTGTTTGGCCTGAGCGAGATAAGCTAAATGATATTTTAAGGTCTGACAGTCCGCTAATTACGGACCAGACTAAATTATATATTAAGGATGCTTACGATCATTGTATACAAATCATAGATATTGTGGAGTCTTTAAAAGAAATTGCAATAAGTAACATCGATATGTACCTTTCGGTAATTAGTAACAGGATGAATGAGATTATGAAAGTACTTACCATCATGTCTTCCATTTTTATTCCACTCACCTTTATTGCTGGAATTTACGGAATGAATTTTTCCCGACAAGATCCCGCTACAGGTAAAATACTTTCTCAAAACATGCCCGAGCTCTATAATGCACATGGGTATTTATATACAATGATCGTTATGGGTTTAATTGCAGTGGCACAAATCATATATTTCTGGCGTAGAGGATGGTTTAAATAGGTATGATTATTCTTACCTTAGCATCGTATGCAATCCTTTGATCTAGATAAAACAGATGTTTCTAAGATAAAGCTAGCCTTAAGTGGTGATGATGAACAACTTAAAGTTATTCTTGGGGAGTATCATGCATCTGAAATTGCAATACTTTTTGAAAGTATACCTCCTGACGACAGACAGAGAATTATTAATTTATTGTCTATTGAAGTGGCTTCTGAAGTCATCTCAGAAATGCATGAGGAATCTCACCCGGAAGAACTTTTATTACAGCTTCATCCAGACAAGCGTACGGAGATTGTTGAAGAGCTTGATTATGATGATGCTACGGATATCATCTCTCAACTTGACGAGCAGGAACAGCAGGAAATACTGGAAGACCTGAATGAAGATGATGCCAGCAGTATCCGTAATCTTTTAAGCTACGACGAGAAAACTGCGGGTGGTTTGATGAACACGGAGTTTATTCGTATTAACCTGAAGCTTACTAAGAAAGATGCTATTGATGAGATTATAAGGCAAAGTGAAGAAATTGAAGAGTTTTACACCATTTTTGTAATAGATGACAGAAATGTTTTTCAAGGGATTGTTTCTTTAAAAGACATTATTAAAGCCAAGGGAAATGCGGAAATTACAGAATTGGTTAAAGCAGAAGTTGCTTGGGTTTATCCAGATACCGATCAAGAAGAGGTAGCCAGACTTATTTCTCAATATAACATAACTAGTATTCCTGTTCTTGATAAAGACCATAAACTTTTAGGAAGGGTCACATTTGATGATGTTATAGATGTTCTTGAAGATGAGAATACTGAAGATATGTTGAAGATATCAGGGGTTTCTGAAGATGAGGAACTTAGTGGTAATTGGGTTGAGGCTGTTAAATCACGTTTACCATGGTTAATACTTAACTTAGGGACTGCATTTTTAGCTTCTGCTGTTATCAGACACTTTGATCCAACGATAAAGCTCTTCCCGCTGTTGTCTGCTTACATGGTTATTATAGCTGGTATGGGCGGTAATGCAGCAACACAAGCTCTTGCGGTAACTGTTAGAAGGATTTCACTAAATGACCTCACCGATAATCAGGCATACCGAACTATACTTAAGGAATTTACTGTTGGGGCCATTAACGGTGCGGTAACAGGTGCAATAGTATTTATTTTTGCTTTCTTTTTTGATTCGAGTCCTATGTTAGGACTTGTTATCTTCCTGTCTATGACAGGAAACCTATTGATCGCAGGCATCACTGGTTCAGGAATTCCACTAATACTTAAAAGGGTAGGGATAGATCCGGCCATTGCATCTTCAATAATTATTACAACATTTACAGACGTTTTTGGATTTTTGCTTTTATTAGGCTTAGCCAGCAAACTTTTACTTTAAACTTTTTATACGTATGCAACCAACAAAACACAACTGGACTAAAGAAGAAATTTCTAGCATCTACCACAAACCATTTCTGGATCTTGTGTATGAAGCAGCCAGTATACATAGAGAAAATAAGGATTATAATGAAGTTCAGGTGAGTTCACTAATCTCTATTAAAACAGGAGGTTGTGCAGAAGATTGTTCTTATTGTCCGCAAGCAGCTCGTTACCATACTGATTTACAAGTAGAACCGTTAATGCAATTGGGTCAGGTAGTAAGTGCCGCATTGAAAGCAAAGGAGGGAGGCGCATCCAGGTTGTGCATGGGTGCCGCATGGAGGGAAGTTAGAGATAATCGGGATTTTGACCGGGTTATAGAGATGGTAAAAACAGTGAATGACATGGATATGGAGGTATGTTGTACATTAGGTATGCTTACTGAAAATCAAGCGCAGCGACTTGCAGATGCCGGTTTATACGCTTATAACCATAATCTTGACACTTCTGAAGAAGATTATAAACGAATTATTTCTACACGTACTTACGATGATCGTTTAAATACTATAAAAAATGTGCGAAAGGCTAAACTGACCGTATGTAGTGGTGGAATTATTGGGCTTGGTGAAACTACGGAAGACCGTGTAGCTATGCTTCAAACATTAGCAAACATGGATATGCATCCGGAGTCTGTTCCTGTAAATGCACTTGTTCCTGTAAAAGGCACTCCATTAGCGGATCAGCCTCGTGTTCCAATTTGGGATATGGTAAGAATGATCGCTACTGCAAGAATCGTTATGCCGAATTCAGTTGTACGCCTTTCAGCCGGACGAAATGAGATGAGTACCTTGGAACAAGCTTTCTGTTTTATGGCAGGTGCAAGTTCGATCTTTGCCGGTGATAAATTATTAACTACTCCAAATCCGGCGTTTGTTGATGATATGGCTATGTTTGAATTGCTAGGTTTAAAAACACGCGACGCATTTAAAAATGGACGACCAGCAAATACCTTGACACGTCAAGAGGCGGAAGCATAATACTAAAAAGCAACCTTTTCTGAAAGTTTATAAATGTCGTATGCTACCTTTTGGATAAGCTCAAACTGTTGTGAGATTTCCATTTCTCCTAATTGTTGATCTGCTTCATTTAACCTGGCCTTAACTAGCGGTACATTGCTTAGTTCACTGTTTTTCTTTAGCACGTTTTCTGAGGCAAGTGTGAGTAGATATGTAGTATTTTGTACTATCGGCTTCAGCTCGTCAAACTTACTGAAAGTAAAAGAATGATCTTTACTATAAAGAGAAAGGGTTGCAATATAGGAGGACAATAAATGGTTTAATGCGGTAAACTGGTGCAGTTCCTTTATCATAACCTGCTTGCTTTTTGGCTCAGAAAACATTCTTTGAAATAACGATGCCAAGTTTGCAGTCGTAACGTATACTTCTTTTCTAGCCACTTTGTAATTCGTCAGGTCGTTTATTTCAGCTGTATAGAATAGTATTACCTCTTCAAAATATTTCAAATTTGCTTTTAAGACATCAATCATGCCTTCTTTGAGTTTTTCATGCTCCCAGTTTGGGAAAAGAGAATAACTTGCAATTAACGCAATTCCAGATCCAATAAGGGTATCGTAGATACGTTCTCTGGCAACAGATAATCCGCCCATCCCAAGGAAATCAAAAAGTACCAGAATGTATGGCGTCATGAATAAAACGCTCACGACATAGTTCTTCCGCTGAAAACTATAGCAACCTATCATACAGAACAATAGTATTACAAAAAGAATATGCTTATCATGGATGTATATCAAAATTGCCATGCCTATAAAGGCACCAAGAACTGTTCCTATTAGTCTTTGATAATTTCGTTGTTTAGTCAAACTAAACCCTGGTTTTGAAATTACCAAAATGGTAAGCAAGATCCAGTAGCTGTGTGAAAATGCTAAAGATTTAGAAACCACAAAACCAATTAGCATAACGATAGCTACACGGAGTGAATGCCTGAATACAGATGAGCCGAATGATAAGTTCTGAAAAAATTCCGCTAGATCAATACTTTTATGCGTTACGAAACGCTCCACATCTATTTTTCTTGGTGAAAGATTCTTTTTCTCGGACTCATTAAAGTATCCGTTCACTATCTTTATCCTTGATAAAATATTTTCAATATTTACCTCAATATTTTTTAATGCTATGATACCAAGCGTACTGTATGTCCCATTGTTATTTTTTTCCAGTTCTAGAATTCCTTCTTTAAGATTCGCTACATCATTTGACAAACTGACTGGCAGGCTAGGAGTTTTATTGGTCTTCAATGCAAAAGCGATTTCTTCTAACTCATTGGCAATTCTAATGATTACACCTTCATAGCGTGAAAGAATTCCAGACTGATCAAATTGCTCATGCAACTGCTTATAATTGAAATAGGTAGACATAACTTGTTCAAAAAGGTCTACCATATCTGCAAATACCAGCAGTAAAAAACGGCCTTCTGGAGTTGATTCCCTTACTATTTCTCTTGTTCTAAATAATACTTCTCTAACAGCATCTTGTTTTTCATGAACCGAAACCTGGAGTTGCAGTAGTTCCGCATAATTTTTATCGTAATCTGTATTTTGACGATAGAATTTGGCTTTTGCACGCAAGAAAACGCTTATTTCAAATATTGAATCGCTTAAGGTTTGCTGAACCAACCTAAATGGCCTAAGACGGTAGAATGTGTAACTCAACAAGGTATACCAAATACTACCGGTAAAAATAAGTCCGGTATAGACTAGAACATCACTCCAGGGTCTTATGTCATCAATACTTAGAACCATAATTAGCAACGCAGCGGTTCCTATAGATGCTGCCCTTAATCCATAAACGAAGAACATCGAAAAAGTAAAACTGAAGAGTACCAAAAGGATAACTGAAAAGTAAACGTTGCTATTAGTTAGGCCAACCAGTATAGAAATTATGGTGATAAGTGCACTAGTAACTAGCATTGCATTACGCCGATGAACTATTGGTCCTGGAGAATCAACCACACTAACACAAAGTGCACCAAGTGAAAGTGTCATTCCATATTGCAACAGACCAAACTGTGCAAAAATTAATGAAGGACAAAGCACACCAAATGTAATACGCAAGCCATCAGCAAAGTAAGTACTGAGTAAGAAATCCTGGATACTTCTTATAGGACGGTTAAACATAATTGCAAAGCTAACATAACTTTATTATATTACTTTTTTTATATGATTTCTATAAGTCCTATAATTAATATTATGTTAACTATTAATTATAAAAAAACGTAGGATTTTCATCTGCCCAATTATAGTATATCTTGTTAAAACTCTTCTAACTTAGATTTAAGTTGTTGCACTTTATCCAGTTTATTTTCCCTTGTATAGATATCAATGAGAAGCTGTACAGTTGACTTGTCATTCTGGTTAATCTCATGTGCTTGCAATAGTGTTAGTTCAGCACGGTTAATAAAGGCCACAAACTTCTGATTTCCTTCAGGAGTTTGTGCTTTAAGTGATTCATTGGCAGAATCTACATACGCTAATCCTAATTGATATAATGCATCAAAGTAATTTTCATCGATTCCTAAGGCTTTTGTATAAGCAAGTTCAGCGGTTGAATAAGAATTATTCCTTTGGTGTAAATAACCATACAAAAAATAAAGCAATTTATTTCCTGTATTTACCTTTAGGTTTTGTTCAATAACCTTAATGGCATCGCTATACTTCTCATTGTCAAGCAATAGGTTAATATAATCATTTGTTAGATTGGCATTATAAGGATTCAATATAATTCCATCTTGTAATGTTTTTAATGCCTGCTCATGTTCAAATTTTGAAGTATATAATCTTGATAACGTTTGAAATATAGCTGGATCCTTTACACCATTATCTTTTGCTCTTTTAAAATAAATCAGCGCATTATCAAAAGACTTTATGTTCTGCGCAGAAAGCGCTGTATTTATTGCCAATGCAGTATCCTTCGGAAAGAAATCGCTTACTTCTTTTAAAAGATTAAATGAAGTAGTAAAATCATTATTCTTAAATGCGTTATTCGCTTTATTCTGCTTCTTTATGTTAATATTATATATAGATGCCTCAATTAAACGTGCATTTGCCTGAAATTTATCAAGTCTCCTCGCAGAGTCAATTGCATCAACTGCCTGCGCAAAATATTTGTCAGAATTACCCTCATCGCCATCGATGATTGAAATATAAGAACTTAAATATGCCTTTATAGCCCATGTTTCTGGCCATTTTTTAGTCTTTTTGTCATTCTGAGCTGCTTCTGCCGCCTTAACTCCTTCTCCCAAAATTCCCATTTGGGTTTTAACGTCTTTCTTATTAGTTATAGCAGCCTGCAACTTTCCAATACTATTACGAGCCACCTTGAGCTGACTTTTTTGTGAAAAAGCAGTACTCAGCCCTAGAGTCAAAAGAATTATAATACTTAAAAGGGATATCTTCTTCATATAACAAATTTAAAAAAAAGAGGGATCATCAAATAATCCCTCTCTCTAATGTTTAAGTTTTACTTACCATCTAGCACATTAAGCAATTTACTCATTGCTTCGTAATTTGGAGTATCGCTTTTAAAACCGTAAATGGATTTTAACTTATCAACTGCATCTGCATATTTAGGATCTAGCTGTAATGCGGTCTTATAATGGGGTAATGCCTGATCTATGAAACTCATCATTGTGGCATTCATATCATCGTAAGCCTTTTTTTCTTTTTTCTGATCCATTGCAGTACGCTTATCTTGTGCAGCAAGCGCTTGTTTAAAATAAGTATCACCAAGCAGATAGTGATAAACAGCATTTTTGGGCTCCTGACTAATAAGCTTATTTAGCATCTCCTGAGATTTTACTATATCACCTTTCTTCATGTAATAATCAGTAATACGACTAACAAAAAACGAGCTATCCGGATACTTAACAGCTGCTTCATTGAGGACATCAAGATACTTCACGCTATCTTTCAAACCATTAGCAGTTATTGCGACCAATTGAGTATAAATTGAATAGGTATCTTTATAACCAACTTCTAGAGCCTTTTTATAACTTGAATACGCTTCAGGATATTTTTTACCCAACATTGCACTAAGCCCGGCATTAAAATAAGTTGCAGTATCCTTAGGGTTTTTTATGACCATCTGATTGAAAGCTTCATAAGCTGTAGCATAATCTTTCTTTTCAAAAGCAATCATACCCCTATTCGCTACTGCATTATCTATATAAGATTGTGCATCGGTAATACTTTGCGTCAGCGTTTTTTTAGTATCTAGAACCCTCAATTTTTCAATTGCATCTACTGCGATCTTTTCTTTAGCAATAGAATTTGCTAGGACTGTATCAATTAAACATATTCTAGAAGCTATTAATGCACGCCATCCCCATACCTCTGCTTTTTCCTTAGTTTTAGGATGTTCAATTGCTAGGTCAGTATGAGCAAGACCAGCATTTAAAATTGCCAATTCTTCTTCCTTTGTGGCTTTTGCCTTTGGTGCCTCTTCTTTCTTTTTCTCTCCTGAAACTTTTATTTTACTGGCCAGTGTACCAAGTATTTTAGTATCTATCTCAACCTTTCCTTGTGTGTTGGCGTACTCAATCCATTTGGCCTTAGCAGCATCTACTTCAGATTGTTGTGCATTTGCGAGCATCGCTGTACCTGCAAATAACATACTTAAAAGTATTTTTTTCATTTTAGTTCTAATTTGTTCTACAGTTATATTTGTTCGTTATTTTCTTCTCCTTTGGCTTCGGGAGCATCAGTTTCACCTAAGTTTTCAATTGTAACTTCGGCTTCTTCTATCTCTTCATCTTCATGCTCAATTTTAGCAACTGAAGCAATCTCATCATTACCTTTTAAATTAATTAGTTTAACACCCTGTGTAGCTCTACCCATTACCCTCAGTTCGCTTACCACAATCCGAATTACTATACCAGATTTATTGATAATCATTAAGTCATCTGCATCAGTAACATTTTTAATGGCAACCAAAGCTCCTGTTTTTTCAGTTACGTTAATTGTTTTAACACCTTTACCACCTCTATTAGTAACACGGTAATCCTCAATATCGGTACGTTTACCATATCCTTTCTCTGAAACTACCAGTACAGTTGCAGATGAGTCTTCTACAGCAATCATGCCAACTACTTCATCTTTATCATGGGCTAGTGTTACTCCTCTAACTCCTGTAGCTGTTCTACCCATAGGTCTAACCGTAGATTCGTTAAAACGGATTGCTCTTCCAGACCGCAATGCCATCACAATTTCGCTAGATCCAGTAGTTAAACTGGCCTCAATTAACTGATCCCCTTCATTAATATTAATTGCATTAATACCATTTACTCGTGGTCTTGAATAGGCCTCAAGAGATGTTTTCTTGATCGTACCTTTCTTTGTACACATAATGATGAAGTTATTCTCAAGATACTCCTGATCTTTAAGATTTTTAACTTTAATAAATGCTTTGATCTTCTCTTCCTTTGGAATATTTATGATGTTCTGAATTGCTCTTCCTTTACTTAATCTGGAGCCTTCAGGAATTTCATATACCCTTAACCAGAAACAACGTCCCGCCTCAGTAAAGAACAACATGTAGTTGTGATTTGAAGCGATCAGTAAATGTTCTATAAAATCTTCATTTCTGGAATCACTTCCTTTCGAGCCTTTTCCACCACGTCCCTGCGTACGGTATTCTGTAGCTGGAGTACGCTTAATGTATCCTTCATGAGAAATCGTGATTACCACATCTTCATCCTCAATAAAGTCTTCCATACTCATATCTTCTGCAGAATGAACAATTTGAGTACGTCGCTCATCACCGTATTTCTCACGCATTTCAGCTAACTCATCTTTGATGATCTGCATACGCTTGCCTTCATCATCCAAAATTGATTGTAAATACTCAATGGTCTTCATTAACTCTGCATACTCATCCTTGATCTTATCACGCTCAAGTCCGGTTAATCTGCGGAGGGTCATGTCCAAAATTGCCCTTGCCTGTATATCGCTTAGACCAAATTTTTCCATTAAGCCTGTTCTGGCTTCTTCCGGACTTTCAGATGCACGTATTAGTTTAATTACTTCGTCAATATGGTCAAGCGCAATTAGCAATCCTTCAAGGATATGTGCCCTTTTCTTAGCTTCAGCAAGTTCAAACTTAGTACGTCGAATAACTACCTCATGCCTATGCTCCACAAAATAATGGATCAGGTCTTTCAGGTTCAGCATTTGTGGCCTTCCCTTTACAAGCGCTATATTATTAACGCTAAATGAGGTTTGTAAGGCTGTTTGTTTAAATAAATTATTTAATACTATTGATGCATTTGCATCCCTCTTGATCTCATATACAATTCGGATTCCGTCTTTGTTGGATTCATCCTTAATATTAGAGATACCTTCAAGTTTTTTCTCGCCAACCAGTTCAGCTGTACGCTCAATCATCATGGCCTTATTAACCTGATAAGGAATTTCCGTTACAATAATAACTTCACGATCTTTAACCACTTCGATTTCAGCCTTAGCACGCATAACAATACGACCACGACCAGTTTCAAAAGCTTCCTGAACCCCAGTATAACCATATATAATAGCGCCTGTTGGAAAATCAGGAGCTTTGATGTGCTTCATCAGCTCAAGTATCGTCACCTCATTGTTTTCAATATAGGCAACGGTTGCATTAATAACCTCTGTAATGTTGTGTGGTGGCATATTTGTGGCCATACCAACAGCAATACCTGAAGATCCGTTAATCAATAAATTAGGGACTTTAGAAGGCAATACAGTAGGCTCCTGTAAGGAATCATCAAAATTCAGCTGGAAGTCAACTGTGTCTTTATTAATGTCAGCCAGCATGTCTTCAGCAATCTTCTGGAAACGTGCCTCCGTATAACGCATTGCTGCAGGAGAGTCACCATCAATTGACCCAAAGTTTCCTTGTCCCTCAACCATTAAATACCGAAGGCTCCACTCCTGCGCCATCCTTACCATAGTATTATAAACCGATGAATCACCATGTGGATGGTACTTACCAAGCACTTCACCTACAATACGGGCAGATTTTTTATAAGGTTTATTATTGGTCAATCCCAGATCAAGCATACCATATAATACACGTCTGTGTACTGGTTTTAATCCATCCCGCACGTCAGGCAAAGCCCTTGATACGATAACCGACATCGAGTAATCGATGTAAGCAGATTTCATTTGCTCATCAATATCAATTCTAATTATTTTGTCGTTTTGTTGATTTTCTAAATCTTCAGCCATAAATATTAATGTTCATTGAGAACGTTTAAATTTGGTTTTACTGTAACCTTGCGAATCTACTAAAAATCTCCCATAAAGACTTCAATGTGGAAAAAAATTACACCCAGTCTATGCCCTTTTTAAGCTTGCTCAGCGTCTCAAATTCAGGGGTTCCAGCATGTGGATGATGATTATAAATCCACTTAGCCATTGGAGGCAAGCTCATCAGTATAGATTCAATCCTGCCATTAGTTTCCAAGCCGAATTTAGTGCCTGAATCGTACACCAGGTTAAATTCGGCATACCGGCTGCGCCGCAGATATTGCCATTCCTGATGCGAGGCGTCAAACTCCATGTCCCGGTTTCTATCAATTAACTCAGTATAAGCAGGTAGGAATGTATTCCCAATAGCAACGGAAAAATCCAGGATCTTACCAAAAGACAATCCTGTATTTTCAGGCTTCAGTCTATCGTAAAATATGCCACCCACTCCCCTCGTTTCGTTGCGGTGCTTAATAAAGAAATAATCATCTGCTTGTTGCTTAAATTTAGAATAGAATGAGGAATCAAATTCATCACAGGTTTGCTTTAGCAGATGATGAAAATACCTGGCATCCGTATCTACCACATAGTGTGGTGTTAAGTCAATACCTCCACCAAACCAACGTGTCTGTTCGTCCATCTCAAAATATCTGATGTTCATGTGGATGATCGGCACAAATGGATTTCCAGGATGCATTACAATAGAAACACCAGTGGCAAAAAACTCATCACTATCAACTTTAAAAGCTTTTTTAACAGCTTCCGGAAGTTTACCGTGAACTGCAGAAAAATTAACTCCGCCTTTTTCAATCACATCTCCATTTTGCATTACACGGGTCCTGCCTCCACCTCCGCCTTCCCTACTCCATACCTCTTCTTCAAATTTTGCTTTACCATCTGCAAGTGCTAAACCTATACAAATTTCATCCTGAATTTTCTGGTACGCAGCTACCACCTGATCTTTAAAGTCCATAACCGTTAAATGAACTCAAAGTTAACTTTTAAAGGAGGCAATATGCCTCAAAATAGCAGATAGTACATTTTTTTGACACTATTCTTCAGTAAAGTTTAGATCTTTCCCATAGGTCTCATCAAGGTTATACAACGCAATATAAGCAACACCTACAGTAACAACTGCCAGTATAAGTCCTGAATTTATTACGCCATATCTTGCTGCCAAAAATTGGAATATCAAACTAACCAATATTAAAGATCCCCTAACCATATTAGGCACACTTGTAGTTACGGTAGCGCGTAAATTGGTACCAAAGTGCTCGGCAGACATGGTTACAAATACTACCCAATAACCTGTAAATAATCCAAAGAAAAAGCAAAGCACATAAAACTGGTTGGCAGTCCAGCCCGTATTCAGCAAATAAACCAACATCGCTATAAAAGTGAGTGTAATGGATACAAATACTACTTTTTTTCGCGTTTTAAAAAGCTGACTCAATGCTCCGCTCGCAAAATCACCCAGCGAAATTCCTATATAGGTAACCATAACACCCTTCCCATTATCCAACACATCAACCGCACCTAAAGCCTTTCCAAATACAGGTGAAATCCCCACTAGAATACCTACAACATACCACAACGGGATTGCAATCAATATACAGTTCAAATATTTAAAAAATCGTTTCCTATTGGTAAATAGCATCAGGAAGTTTCCTTTAACCACGTTCTTTTTAGCCATTTTCTCGAACATGCCAGATTCAAATACACCAAAACGCAGCAAAAGCAATATAACCCCAAGCCCACCACCCACAAAAAATGCAGTGCGCCACTCAAACAAATCTCCTACAATGTAAGCCGCAACTGCACCCATCAGTCCAATACCGGCCACTATCATAGTGCCATAACCACGCTTTTCCTTACTCATACTTTCGCTAACCAATGTAATTCCTGCGCCCAGTTCACCCGCTAACCCTATGCCCGCAATAAACCTAAATGCAGCATACATTGGTATAGTAGTAACAAACCCATTGGCAATGTTTGCAATTGAATACATAATAATAGACCCAAAAAGCACAGAGAGTCTTCCTTTCTTATCGCCCAAGGTCCCCCAAAAAATACCTCCTATTAATAGTCCTGCCATTTGCCAGTTCATTAAATTCAATCCGGTTTCAGTAATCTTATCAGCAGGCACACCTAAAGAAGACAAACTTTTATTCTTAATGATCAGGAATAAAAGCAGGTCATATATATCTACAAAATAGCCTAGAGAGGCCACTAGAATCAGAAAGAAAACTTTTTTATTATTATTAACAATGTTCATACAATTATTTTGGCTGCTGAAAGTACTAAAAACCCAAAGCAATAACAACTAAAATATACCCTTCAACTCCTTAGAATTTTTGTGGTGGTAGCATAATATTTGTTCACATCATTTCAAATGTTCAAGAAACTTTCTGATATTTAAACATCATGATTGTTTCAGAAAATACCCTTAAGTGGGGGCTATGTCTTTATCCTCCACTTTTATTTCAGCGCATTTGGGTTAAAAAATTTCATAAAGGCTTTCGTGGGGTCGAAGTTAAGATCAACAAGAGCTTGTTTAACAACAACTATAACAATTCTATTTTCGGCGGCACCATATATGCGGCTACAGATCCTTTTTATGCCCTGCTATTTGACCAGCTTCTACAACGCCAAGGCTTTAAAGTACGCATATGGTTAAAAAGTGCCTCCATACAGTATCTTAAGCCTGGCCGCAGTGACCTATACTTCACAATAAAAATCACCGATGATATGTTACAAGATGCCATTGAAGCGTTAAATACCAGTGGTAAATTTGTAAAAGCTTATCCCATGGAAATCACCAATGCTGAGGGCGAAATTTGTGCAACGGTAATGAACGAAGTATACATTAGAAATCTACATTCAGGTGAGAAGCCTCGTATTGCTTATTAAATGTTAAAGGAAGAGTCAAATGAACATCAAGAGATTAATCTTACAGGGCGAGGGAACTACACTGGATTTTAAGAAGACCATAACAAGTAATGAAAAGATCGCTAAAAGCCTGGTCGCATTTGCAAATAACAAAGGTGGACAGCTCCTTATAGGCGTAGCCGATGATGGAAGCATTAAAGGCGTCAAGTCTGAAGATGAAGAACGCTACATGATCACCAAGTCTGCTCATCAATTTTGCAAACCTGCAATAGAACCTGAGTTTGAAGAAGTATATGTGGATGATAAATTGGTTCTAGTGGTAAAAATTGCTCCCAGCAGCACAAAACCGCACTATGCACTTGACGAACAAAAGAAATGGTGGGTCTATTATCGCGTTAACGATAAAAGTATTTTAGCGAGTAAAATTATTATAGATGTCATTAAACAAAGTACAGCTAACAATGAGACATTAATTAGATATACAGACCAGGAAAAAAAGCTATTTGAATATTTACAGTTGGAAGGTCGAATCACGTTAAAACAGTTTAGCAAACTCACCAGGAGTTCTTATCGCCACGCACAAAAGATCATTGTGAGCCTAATCCTTGGTGGCATAATTAAACCCGTTACTTCCCAAAAAGAGGAATATTACATAACTGCGTAAGAAAATTAAAGTTAAAAAACCGACTTTTGCTCCAATGTTGAGCACCTTTTACAACAAATATAAGCCCTACTATAAAGACAACCTTCATCTAGCTCTACCTATTGTGGTATCCCAGCTAGGTCATACAATGGTTCACCTTGCCGATAGTGTGATTGTTGGTCATTTTGCCGGTACTATACAACTTGCAGCAGTTTCTCTGGTAAACAGTGTATTTATGCTCATTCTTGTTATTGGAATGGGGATTTCCTATGGCTTAACTCCACTTATTGCAAAAGAGAACGGCAGAAGTAATCATGAAGAATGCGGTAAATTGCTATCAAATAGCTTAATTATCAACTTTTGTATATCAATACTGCTTTACCTTCTTGTTCATCTTGGTTCTTTGTTTATAATTGATCATATCGGTCAATCTCCAGAGGTAGTCGCATACGCAAAGCCATATCTTGCACTCCTGGCCATATCTATTATTCCATTGCTCATTTTTCAAACTTTTAAGCAATTTACAGAAGGACTCGGCTTTACTAAACAAGCCATGTACATTTCTATTTGGGGTAATGTAATCAATGTTATTCTGGGCGTAATATTTGTCAAGGGCATGTTTGGTATAGCCCCAATGGGGGTTAAAGGTGTAGGACTTAGTACATTGATAGACCGGATACTTATGGCCATCGTCATGTTTATTTATGTGATGCGATCTGTACATTTTAAGAAATATATCCAAAGTTTTAAAATCACCTTCATCGATAAAGTAAGAGCCATGCAGATCATTAAGATCGGTGCTCCGGTTGCTATGCAATACTCTTTTGAAATCAGTGCATTTAGTGGTGCGGCGATACTTATCGGCACCATTGGGGCGGTAGAGCAGGCGGCTCACCAGGTAGCGATAAACCTTGCTGCTGTAACCTATATGATGGCAAGTGGAATCGCTTCAGCAGCCACTATTAAAACTGGCAACAATTTGGGCAAAAGAAACCTACTAGATCTCAGGAGATCGGCCATTGCTAGCTACCATGTCATTATTGTTTTTATGTTGATAACGGCCATCTTCTTTATTTTCGCAAATACCTTGCTGCCTTATATTTATACCGAAGATAAAGCTGTCATAGACATCGCAGCGCAGCTGCTCATTATTGCAGGTTTCTTCCAACTATTTGATGGCACCCAAGTAGTCGGCCTTGGTATTTTACGCGGCATTGGCGATGTAAACATACCTACAGTGATCACGTTTATCGCCTATTGGATTATTGGTATACCCCTGGCCTATTTTTTAGGATTCACATTAAATTTAGGGGTTAATGGCATATGGTACGGACTAACTTTTGGTTTGCTGGCAGCCTCCATCCTACTATTCTTTAGATTTCAGCAAAAAACAAGGCTGATTGTGTCTACCACATCAGGAGCATAAACACCACTGACGCTAATCAATAGAATGTTCTATCTTATAAATTGTAGTCTGGTGGTAAGTTTCACCAGGTCTTAATACTGTTGAAGGAAAATCAGGAATATTTATGCCGTTTGGATGATGCTGAGTTTCTATACAGAAAGATTCAAAAGGTTGATAAAGGGCCCCATTTTTGCCATTTTTAACATTGGTATATTTTGCGGTATAAAAATGAGTAACGGGCTCTGTTGTGTAAACTGAAAGTTTTAAGCCACCCGACGCCTCCGTGGTTTCAGAAGCTAATGTCAGTTCACCATATTGCTTATCCAGAACAAAAGTTTGATCGTAGCCTTCTGTAGGATCCCAATCCTTACCAATAGGCTTTGGTCCTAGGAAATCATAAATAGTGCCTTCTACAGGAATTAGTTTACCAGTCACAGTATAAGCATCGTCCTGTTCCAGGTAGTTGCTAGCAGGAATTCTTTGCACGTGGTTTGCAATTGAGCCTAAAGTGGGCGACAAGTTAAAATAGCCATGATGTGTTAAATTAATGGCTGTTGCTTCATCAGTTACGGCTTTGATGTCTATAATCAACTCATCTTCATCCGATAATTTATAAGTTACCTGAAGTGTTAAATTGCCAGGATAACCTTCTTCGCCAGCCGGACTAATATATTGGAGTGTAACGCTTGGATCTATAGTAGATAGCACATCCCACATCTTTTTATCAAAACCGAACTTTCCACCATGCAGAGAATTCCCATCTGCAGAGACAGAAAGATGATAAGTTTTATCATCAATTTGGAATTCTCCTCCTTTAACTCTATTGGCATAACGTCCAATGATTGCACCCAGATAAGGATAATTAGCTAAATAATTTTCACTAACGTATTGGTCTATGTCATCAAAGCCAAGAACAATATCCTGCTTATCGCCATTAACATTAGTGATAACAAATTTGCTAACTATAGCGCCATAGTTGTATATTTTTACATAAGTGCCTTTAGTATTAGTAAGTTCTATTCCTAGAATCTCTTTACCATCTATAATTTTACCGGTTCTTACAAGGTGAGTTTTCATACTTTGTACTATAAATTATGGATTGAAATTACTCGATTCGGTTCATATTTGTATATTAGAGACCGATTCGGTAGCGATGACAATACTATCAATACTTTATTAAAACTAAAACATTAATTTAAAAAATTACAATGAAAGCGGAATTAACCCAAAAATTCTTAGAAACATACCATCACGAAGCTACATCCAGTTATTTCACTCCAGGACGCGTCAACTTAATTGGCGAACATATTGACTACAACGGCGGTTTGGTTATGCCCTGTGCAGTAACGATGGGAACCTGGTTGATTATGGCGCCAAACAGCGATAAAATTTTGAGGTTTAAGAGTTTGAATTTTCCTGAAGAAACAGCTATTGAACTAAAAAAACAATATACCAAGACAGGTCCGGAATGGTTTAATTACCCACTTGGTGTTTTTAATGAATTGTTAAAAGAACATGAAATCCCTACCGGTATGGACATGTTGTTCTACGGAAATGTACCTATTGGTTCTGGTCTATCTTCTTCTGCATCTATTGAAGTAATTATGGCTTATGCCTTAAATGATTATTTCAATATGGGTTTAGAGAAAATACAGATTCCTTTGCTCGCTCAGAAAGTTGAAAACGAGTTTATAGGGGTTAATTGCGGTATCATGGATCAATTTGCTGTTGCTTTCGGTGAGGCTAACAAGGCGATTGTATTGAATTGTGATACTTTAAAATATAAGATTGTGGATTGTGATCTTGGCGATTATAACCTGGCTATTATCAATACCAACAAACCGCGTAAGCTGGCAGAATCTAAATACAACGAAAGAGTTAGTGAATGTCAGGAGGCACTTGCTGATCTAAATACAGAAATTAAATTGCATAACCTTTGTGAATTAAATTTCGAGAAATTTGCTTTGCACAGTCACCTGATCAAAGATGAAACCGTCTTAAAACGTGCTACTCATGTCATTAAAGAGAATGATCGAGTTGGCCTGGCAGCCAAAGCATTAAACAGTGGAGCCTTAGAAGAATTTGGCAGACTGATGTATGCTTCTCACCAATCACTTAAAGATTTATATGAAGTAACTGGCACTGAACTGGATACTGTTGTTGATTTTTGCAGAGATTATGATCATGTAATCGGAGCGCGTATGACGGGTGCTGGTTTTGGAGGTTGTGCCATTGCCCTACTTAAAAAAGGAATGGAAGAAGATTTTTCTAAACAGCTAACGGATTATTATGTAGAACGCATTGGCTATCCGATGGCTATTTACATTAGTGAAATTGGTAATGGTGCAAGTGCAATTTAAAAGCAACTAGGTTCTACTAATGGGGCGGTTAAAAAAAAAGATGCATGCATAAATTAAAATTAGACGAACTTAACCGGGTTTCTGTTGCAGAATTTAAAGAACAGGAAAAACTCCCTGTGGTGGTAGTGTTAGATAATGTTCGTAGCATGCACAACATAGGCTCAATTTTCAGAACCTCCGATTGTTTTTCAATTGATAAGTTGATTCTTTGTGGAATTACTGCACAGCCACCTCATCGCGAGATTGAGAAAACTGCATTAGGTGCCACACAATCTGTAAGTTGGCAACATTATGATACTACAATAGATGCGGTTGATGCCCTACGCAAAGAAGGGTATGTAATAATTGCCATAGAGCAGGCATCAGGAAGTACCATGCTCAACACTTTTACTTCTGCTAAAGATAAAAAGTACGCGTTAATATTTGGCAATGAGGTTAATGGTGTTGACGATGAGGTGATGAAGCAAATAGATGAGTGTTTAGAAATTCCTCAATTTGGCACCAAGCACTCCTTTAACATCACCATATCAGCAGGAATTGTGTTGTGGGATTTCTTTGCAAAATTAAGATTGTAATCAAAGGATCCGAAGAAAGCGTTAAAACGCTGGACAATAAAAAAACGGGTGCTCAACAATGTTGGCACCCGTTATATTTAATAAAGGAACTATTCTAATTTATGCGTAAGGGATACCATCTTTAGAAGGGAGACTGCTGTGTCCCATTAAATACTGATCTACTTTACGTGCAGCTTCGCGGCCTTCCGATATTGCCCATACTACTAAAGATTGACCGCGGCGCATATCACCTGCAGCAAAGATCTTTGCAATATTGGTTTGGTACTTACCTTCTTCTGCCTTCACATTACCACGGGCATCCAGCTCAACACCAAGTTTCTCTAACAAACCTTCCTTCTGAGGATGCAGGAAACCCATAGCCAATAAAACCAATTGACAAGGTAAATCCCTTTCGGTACCTGGAATTTCTTTAAAACCACTTGGTCTTCCAGAAGCATCTATCTCCCACTCCACATCTACTACCCTAACAGCCTTCAAGTTACCATTCTCATCCTTAATGAATTCTTTAGTATTGGTACTCCATCCACGCTCGCAACCTTCTTCATGAGAAGAAGTAACCTTAAGCACCATAGGATAAGTTGGCCAAGGCATATTGGGTGTTCTTGAAGATGCTGGCATCGGCATAATCTCAAACTGCATTACAGATTTTGCACCATGACGGTTGGATGTTCCCACACAATCAGAACCCGTATCACCACCACCAATTACAATTACATCTTTTCCAGTTGCGGTTAACGGTTCTCCACCGATATCAAAATTTCTTACCCGTTTGTTCTGCTGTTTTAAGAAGTCCATCGCAAAATGTACGCCTTTAGCATCTCTGCCAGGAGCAGGAAGATCGCGTGGAATGGTAGAACCACCAGCTAAAACGATAGACTGATAATCTCTCAATAAAGTGTTCAGTTCAACATTAATGCCCACATTGGAGTTACATTTAAACACTACACCCTCTTTTTCTAACAAAGCAATACGTCTTCTTACTACGTCTTTCTGTAATTTAAAATCAGGAATACCATAGTTCAATAAACCACCAGGAGTATCATCACGCTCGTAAACTACTACCTCATGACCAGCTTTATTCAATTGGGCTGCTGCCGCCATACCTGCCGGACCAGAACCAATCACTGCAACTCTTTTACCGGTACGGATCAAAGGTTGTTCTGCTTTGATGTAGCCTTTATCAAAAGCAATCTCTATAATGTGCTTCTCAATCTCTTCGATAGATACTGGCGATTTGTTAATCCCAAGCACACAGGCTGACTCACATGGAGCTGGACAAATTCTTCCGGTAAACTCCGGAAAGTTATTAGTGCTCAATAAGATAGTGGAAGCCAGGTGCCAATCACCTTTATAAACGGCATCGTTAAATTCAGGAATAACGTTACCAAGAGGACAACCCGACTGGCAAAAAGGAACACCACAATCCATACACCTGGCGGCTTCCTTACTAACCTGTTCAACTTCAAAGTTCTTAACGAACTCATTATAATGTTTTAAACGCTCTTTTGCATCTTCTTTTGCAGGAGCAGTTCTTTCATATTCTAAAAATCCAGTTACTTTTCCCATTGCTTAAGATATAGTTAGTTGGTTTGCTTTCTTTAATAATACTGCTTTATACTCTTTAGGGAATACTTTGATGAAATGTGCCGATTGAGTTGCCCAATCACTTAATAAAAATTTAGCTAAATTACTATCAGTCAGCTTCACATGCATTTTAAGTAAGTGGTTAATTCTTAACTCATCCTGCTCATCAAGCGGATCAAGATCTACCATTTCCTTATTGCATTTATTGGCAAAATCACCTTTAGAATCATATACCCAAGCCATACCACCACTCATACCTGCAGCAAAGTTAAAGCCGGTGCCACCAATAACAAGTACCTCACCACCGGTCATATACTCACAACCATGATCACCTAAACCCTCTACAACTGCTGTAGCACCAGAGTTACGCACCGCGAAACGCTCGCCTGCTTGTCCGCGCACATACAATTCACCACCTGTAGCTCCATATAAGGCTACGTTACCGATGATGATATTTTGCTCAGGAACATACTTCACGTTATTGAAAGGATAAATACTTAAACGGGCGCCGGATAAACCTTTACCTACATAATCATTTGCCTCACCTTCTAACTGTAGCGAGATTCCTTTAGCAGCAAAAGCACCGAAACTCTGACCAGCAGAACCCTTAAACTTAAAGTTTATGGTATCGGCTGGAAGTCCTTGTCCCTTATATATTTTAGAAACCTCGTTAGATAACATGGTACCGATAGCACGGTTGGTATTCTTTACATCAAACTCTGCATATATTGGTTCCTTAGTAGCCAACGCCGGAGCAGCAGCTTTCACCAATTGATGATCAAGAATCTCAGACAAACCATGATCCTGCTCTTCAGTTTGGTACAAGCTTAACCCATTATCTGGAGCTTTAAACAAGATAGCAGAAAGATCGAGGTCTTTTTGTTTCCAATCTTCTTCAGCAACAGCACGAACACCAAGCGCATCAGACTGACCAACCATTTCATGAATGGTTCTGAAACCAAGCTCAGCCATTGTTTCCCTTAGCTCTTGTGCTAAGAAATGGAATAGGTTCACTACATGATCAGCCTCACCAGTAAATAACTTACGCAAGTTTGGATCCTGAGTAGCCACACCAACCGGACAAGTATTCAAATGGCATTTACGCATCATGATACATCCAGCAGTAACCAAAGCAGCCGTAGCAACACCCCATTCTTCTGCGCCCAAAAGCGTAGCGATGGCAATATCTTTACCTGTTTTAAGCTGTCCGTCTGTTTGCAATACCACCCTGCTTCTTAACCTATTTTTCACAAGCGTTTGATGGGCTTCAGCTAAACCAAGCTCCCAAGGTAAACCAGCATGTTGTATAGAAGTTAAAGGAGAAGCACCAGTACCACCATCAAAGCCAGAAACCAGGATAACATCAGCATGCGCCTTAGCAACACCAGCTGCAATAGTGCCAACACCAGCTTTAGAAACCAGTTTTACATTGATCCTTGCCGCACGATTGGCATTCTTTAAATCGAAGATCAGCTGTGCTAAATCCTCTATAGAATAAATATCATGGTGTGGAGGCGGAGAAATCAAACCAACGCCAGGAGTAGCGTGACGAACCTTAGCAATCCAATCATCAACCTTATGGCCTGGAAGCTGACCACCTTCACCAGGTTTAGCACCTTGCGCCATTTTAATCTGCAGCTCATCCGCATTCGTTAAGTAGTAACTGGTTACTCCAAAACGTGCAGATGCAATCTGTTTAATAGCAGAGCGCATAGAATCACCATTAGGCAATACCTCATAGCGCAATTCATCTTCGCCACCCTCCCCAGTATTGCTACGGCCGCCTATGCGGTTCATCGCAATAGCCAGGGTTGAATGTGCCTCATGAGAGATGGAACCGAAAGACATAGCACCCGTAGCAAAGCGCTTCAGGATATTTTCAATTGGTTCAACTTCATCAATAGGTACAGCAGGACGATTGTATTTAAATTCAAACAATCCGCGGATGGTATAAGCTTGCAAAGTCTGCTCATTTACAAGCTTGGCGTATTGCTTATAAGTATTGTAATCATTTTTACGGGTTGCGTTCTGCAACAAGTGGATTGTTTGCGGGTTAAACAAATGCTGTTCACCTTTACGCTTCCATTGGTACTTACCACCTGTTGGTAATATCGTATCAGGACGGGTAGCCGATTTGAAGATCCTGTTGTGTTTAATCAGGGTCTCACGGGCAATCTCATCCAAGCCTAATCCACCTATTCTTGAAACAGCACCGGTAAAATACTTATCTACTACCGATTTGTTGATGCCCAATATTTCGAAGATCTGAGCACCATGGTAAGATTGTAAAGTAGATATTCCCATTTTAGAGAAGATCTTCAACAAACCTCCATTGATAGAATAAATGTAATTACTAATCAGCTTTTCAGCCTTAATACCAGATTCAGCCTCAAAACCTTTGATGGTTTCTAATGCCAGGTATGGGTTAATTGCAGTAGCACCGAAACCAATTAAGGTAGCAAAATGGTGCACTTCCCAAACATCACCAGCCTCAACCACAATACCAACCGCACCACGATAACCTTTACGAATCAAGTGATGGTGTACTGCAGAAACAGCCAATAAAGAAGGAATAGCAGCATGTTCAGAATCAAGGGCCCTGTCAGACAATATAATTACCTGGAAACCATCTTCCACAGCATCAACAGCATAGCGGCACAAACGCTCTATACCTTTAGCCATAGAACCAGCCTTACCATCTGCGCGGAAGTAGGTCTGCAAAGTTTTAGACTGAAATACACCAGTATCAATACTTCTCAGTTTCTCTAATTCAGTATTGGTCAATATAGGATGCTTTATGCCAACACAGTGACACTGCATGGCAGTTTCCTCTAAAAGATTACCATTGGCACCCATAAAACCCGCAAGGCTCATTACCACCTTTTCCCTGATCGGGTCAATTGGTGGATTGGTAACCTGTGCAAATAATTGTTTAAAATAAGAAGACAAGTGTTGTGGCTTTTGAGAAAGCACAGCTAAAGGAATATCAGTTCCCATAGAACCAATGGCCTCCTTACCTTCAACAGCCATAGGCTTCAACAACAAATCAATGTCCTCCCTGCTGTACCCAAAAACTTGTTGGTAACGGAAAATAGATTCCTCAGAAAGACCACTAAATACTACGCGGGGCTCCGGAAGCTCTTCCAGTTTAATCTGATACTTGTTGATCCACTCGGCATAAGGCTTGCTGCCACAAACTTGTTGTTTAATTTCCGTATCAGAAATGATGCGACCTTGCTCCATGTCCACAACAAACATTTTACCAGGTGTTAAACGGCCTTTTTCAATAATCTTGCTTTGATCTAATGCAACTGCACCAGCCTCAGAAGCCATAATAACAATATCATCAGAAGTAATGGCATAACGCTGAGGGCGTAAACCATTTCGATCTAATGTAGCACCAATCAAATTACCATCTGTAAAAGAAACAGCCGCAGGCCCGTCCCATGGCTCCATTAAAGTAGCATGGAATTTATAGAAGGCTTGCTTTAATTCGTCCATGTCTTCATTACCATCCCAAGCTTCAGGGATCAGCATCATGAGAACATGCGGCAAAGAACGTCCTGAGTGCAATAACAACTCAACTACGTTATCCAAACAACCAGAATCAGAGTTGGTCTCAT
The DNA here is from genome assembly GCF_054057295.1 of Pedobacter sp. UYP24. NCBI lineage: Bacteria > Pseudomonadati > Bacteroidota > Sphingobacteriia > Sphingobacteriales > Sphingobacteriaceae > Pedobacter > Pedobacter sp. UYP24. The sequence goes on along the minus strand of NZ_JBSRZD010000011.1, from coordinate 4,137 downwards.
CAATTACCGGAAGCAGGATATTTAATTCTTCAGCAGTGAAATAAGCAGAAGCAAACGATTTAACACTAGCGCGGAACCAGTTTAAGTTACCTTGCAAAGTGTTGATCTCACCGTTGTGCGCAATGTAGCGGAATGGCTGGGCCAAGCGCCAGGAAGGGAAAGTATTGGTAGCAAAACGTGAGTGGATCAAACCAAAAGCAGAAACCACACGCTTGTCGCTAAGCTCCGTAAAGTAAGTACGAACCTGTAAAGAGGTTAGCTGACCTTTATATACAATGGTACGGGAAGAAAAAGATGCAATGTAAAATTCGTGATTAATTCCCTTAACCGTGTTATTAATTGTTTTAAGCAGGTAGTTTTTGAAAACATACAATTTACGCTCAAAATCCGCACCTGCGGCAATATTGTTTGGACGGGCAATAAATACCTGCTCCATTTCGGGCTCTACAGACAATGCCATATCTCCAATACCATCAGTATTGGTCAGCACTTTTCTAAAGCCTAAAACTTCAACGTTTAATTTTTCTGCAGCCCGGTAAATGATCTCCCTGCACTCTTCTCTCGCTCTTACATCTTTCGGTAAAAAAAGCATGCCTACACCATAATCTCCCGATTCATTTAAGCTGAAGCCAATTTTAAGGCATTCGTCGTAAAGAAATTCGTGGGGGATCTGGATCATAATACCTGCACCATCGCCGGTATTGATTTCAGCTCCGCATGCTCCGCGGTGATCAAGATTTTCAAGAATGGTTATTGCATCGGAAATGATCTGTTGTGACTTTCTGCCTTTGATGTGGGCCACAAATCCGATACCGCATGCGTCGTGCTCAAAACGCTGGTCATATAACCCCTGGTTATCTTGGTTTGGTTCCATAAGTATCGTTTAGTTAGTAATTCGGTATAGTGTATTAGTGACACTAAGTTATAAAAAAATATTAACGTATTATAATAATGGCATCCTTTTTAAAAATTACATAGTAGTTTTTAAAGGAAGGGATGCAAAATTAACACATTTGTAATTTAAGACATTATATTTTACGAAAATGATATTGCTGTTATTTAGAATTATTTTAGCTTAAAAGGGCTTTTTAACGCCACTTTAAATATAGTTTTATTTAAATTTAAGCAAATTAATCTAACAATCAATCACTTAACTAACAAACGCTTTTATTTCCTAAAAAATTGCCCATTTAGTTTTTGTAGATTCAATTGTATTGCTACTTTTGTGCCGGGCAAGTCTTTTACGATCAGCTCCTTTTGAACTCCCCCAGGTCGGGAACGAAGCAAGGGTAGAAAGTTGTAGCGATGCGATAAGAGGTGCTTGCCCATTTTTACTTTCCTTAAGTAAAAATGGTTTTCTCCAGACAGATATTCTAAAAAAATCTTCATCACTTACATTCTAATTTCTTAATTTAGCCATATCTAATTTGCTTTGCCCTACAAATTTATATTTGGCAGACTTATTAAAACCCCAATTATCACCAAAAACTTAAATAAAAATAGCATGAAATTTTTCATTGATACCGCTAACCTAGACCAGATTAAAGAGGCTCAAGACCTAGGTATACTAGACGGAGTAACTACTAACCCAAGCTTAATGGCTAAAGAAGGCATTAGCGGCGACGAGAAAGTAGCCGCGCATTATAAAGCGATTTGCAATATTGTAGACGATAACGTTAGCGCAGAAGTTATTGCGGTAAATTTTGATGAGATGGTTAAAGAAGGGGAAGCATTAGCTGCTTTAGATCCTAAAATCGTAGTGAAGGTTCCAATGATCAAAGACGGAATCAAAGCCATCAAATATTTTTCTTCTAAAGGCATTAAAACCAACTGTACACTTATTTTTAGTGCCGGACAGGCTCTTTTAGCTGCAAAAGCAGGTGCAACATACGTATCTCCGTTTTTAGGTCGTTTAGATGACATAGGTTCAGAAGGTTTAACACTTGTGGAAGACATCCGTTTGATTTTTGATAATTACGGCTACCCTACTCAAATCCTTGCAGCGTCAATCCGCGGACCATTACACATAATCGCTTGTGCAAAATTAGGTGCAGATGTAATGACCGGACCATTGTCGGCAATTTTAGGATTATTAAAACACCCATTAACTGATAGCGGTTTGGCAACATTCCTTGCAGATCACAAAAAAGCAGCTGCTTCTGTAGCTTAGTGGTTAATACCTATAAAAAGGCATCGCTGATTAATTTCAGCGAGGCCTTTTTATATGAAAAAGATATTACTTATTATTTTTTGTAAGTTTTAGAACCGCGTCAGAGTAGTTCTTCATTTCATTACCTTCCAGAACACGCTTCACCAGATCGTAATCAATAGCCTCATCTGGCACAATCTCTATACCCTTCACTCCTGCTCCATTGGCAGCATCCACATCACGAGGCTTGTCACCAATCATCACAGACAAAGCCGGATCTATATTATAGGTAGCAATAGCCTCCAACAACATGCCAGACTTAGGCTTGCGACAAGCACAATCTCCAGTAACAGTTGGATGATGCGGACAATAATAGGCGTGTGTAATCACCGCACTCTGTGCTTCAAACTTCTCGAACAGTTCCTGGTGCATTTTAGCCAGTTCCTCTTCCGTATAACGTTTTAAAGCAATACCACCCTGATTGGTAATTACAATGAGCATATAACCTTCATCGTAAAACTTCTTTAGCGGAGGAATTTGGTATTCCAGTACCTCAAAATCTTCAATCCTGGTAATGTAATCGTAAATCTCGTGATTCAGTACCCCGTCCCTATCTAAAAAAATTGCCTTGTTCATCATGTATTCTTTAATGTATCTTGCTTATAAATTATTGATTCCCAAATATGGGGATATAATACAGGATAGTGAAAAGTTGAATAGAAATTTAAACAAAAGAGCCTTTAAACTGTTATACAAACACTTAAAATAAGAACCATATTATGCCTTACATTAAAAAAAACTCCGAGAACACCAATTCTGTTAACATTTATTTCGAAGACATTGGTCGCGGAAAACCAGTTGTATTAATTCACGGTTGGCCGGTATCACACGAGATGTGGGAATATCAGGTAAATGCATTGGTTGAAGCTGGTTATCGTTGCATATCTTATGACAGACGTGGTTTCGGCCAGTCTGATAAGCCATGGGACAATTACGATTATGATACCCTGGCAGACGACTTGCACGAAGTATTGCTTGCCTTAAACTTAACAGACGTTACTTTAGTAGGCTTCTCTATGGGTGGCGGCGAAGTAGTACGCTATTTGGGCAGATATGGCTCATCCAGAGTAACCAAAGCAGTGTTGGTGAGCACAGTAGTGCCCCTATTATTAAAAACTGAAGACCATGAAGAAGGCGTACCATTAGAAGTATTTGACGGAATGGTTGCTAATCTTCACAATGACAGACCTGCATTCTTAAAAGAATTTGGCAAGGGATTCTTTAGCGAAGGAGTCTTAAACAAACCAGTAAGCGAAGAAATTCAGCATTGGATGTGGAATTTAGCCATGGTGGCTAGTCCGCGTGCTACCACACAATGCGTACGCTCTTTCTCAGAAACTGATTTCAGAACTGACTTGAGTACCATTATGATTCCTGTAATGATCGTTCATGGTAATGATGATAAAATTGTACCAATTGGAGCGACCAGTGAATTGACATCACTTCAATTACCAAATGCTGCATATTATAGAATTGAGGGTGGTCCGCATGGATTATTCATTACCCATAAGGCCGAATTGAACCAATTAATGATCAATTTTATCGCTTAAGTATAATTAATTAGACTAAGAATCAGTGCGGTAAGCGATTTATCAGATTATAATTTGCAGATTAGTTATCGTACTTCTATATTTGCACCACTTTAAACGGAAACGTTTAAAGTAAAGTTCTAAAAGAACTTTGATTCCGTAGCTCAGCTGGTAGAGCATTACACTTTTAATGTAGTGGTCCTGGGTTCGAATCCCAGCGGGATCACAGAAATGCAAAAACCATCTTTATTTAATTTAAAGATGGTTTTTTGTTTTTTGCCCATTTTGGAACCCTGCTTAAAATGGATCAATACCAAATGTTGTGGAGCAGGGACACTTTTTTCTTTTTTAGGCATAGAGTTGTGTTAATCTGTAAAGGAAGAATTCTATGTTTTTAAC